>JBPCXZ010000025.1:0-15427 GCA_051008055.1 Woeseiaceae bacterium | reverse complement strand
AAACGGGACGAAAACTACGAATTACTGGTGGAATTGTGCGACACGATGGAGGATGCATCGTTATGTGCAATGGGCGGAATGACCCCCTATCCGGTTAGAAGTGTTCTAAAATACTTTGCTGAGGACTTTGCGTCTTCGGAGGTTGGCAAATGAACAAGGTAAGACAAGCGGATTTCGGCACGCCTGAGCCGCGCAACGACGATGCCGTCAAGGTAGAGATTGATGGACTGCCAGCAACTGTCAAAGCTGGCACCAGCATCCTGCGTGCTGCACGTGAGTCTGGCGTCGATATTCCGAAACTCTGTGCAACCGACAGCCTGAAACCGTTCGGTTCATGCCGCATGTGCCTGGTCGAAGTTGAAGGCCGCAAGGGCTTCCCGGCCTCCTGCACAACGCCGGTTGAGGCCGGTATGAAGATCAAGACGCAAACGGAGTCGCTGGCCAGCTTACGCCGCAATGTGATGGAGCTGTACATCTCTGATCACCCGCTCGACTGCCTGACCTGCTCAGCGAATGGCGATTGCGAACTACAAGATGTTGCAGGCCAGGTTGGCCTCCGCGACGTCCGCTATGGCTTCGACGGCGAGAATCATCTCGACGCACCGACGGACGCATCAAACCCTTACTTCTCATTCGATGCTAGCAAGTGCATCGTTTGCTCACGCTGCGTGCGCGCTTGTGATGAGGTCCAGGGCACATTCGCTCTGACCATCGAAGGCCGCGGCTTCAATTCGAAAGTTTCTGCCGGAATTAGCGAAGACTTTCTCGATTCTGAATGCGTGTCCTGCGGTGCCTGTGTGCAAGCCTGCCCGACCGCTACGCTCATGGAAAAAAGCATTATCGATCATGGCCAGCCAGACCACAGCGTCAAGACGACATGTGCGTATTGCGGCGTCGGTTGTTCATTCGTCGCTGAGATGAAGGGCGATCAGGTCGTGCGCATGACACCGGATAACGACGGCAAGGCTAACCAGGGCCACAGTTGTGTCAAAGGCCGGTTTGCGTGGGGGTATTCCACCCATCGCGATCGTGTGCTCGAACCAATGATTCGCGACAGCATTGATGAGCCATGGAAAAAAGTCAGTTGGGATGCGGCCATTGGCCACGCAGCAGATCGCTTCAAAGCGATCCAGGAAGAATACGGTCGCAAGTCCGTCGGTGGTATTACGTCATCACGTTGTACCAACGAGGAAGTGTATGCCGTACAGAAATTTGTTCGTGCTGGCATGCGCAACAACAACGTTGATACCTGTGCCCGCGTCTGCCATTCACCGACCGGTTATGGCCTGAAGCAAACGCTTGGCACATCGGCCGGCACCCAACCGTTCGAAAGCGTCATGGACGCCGATGTCATCATGGTGATCGGTGCAAACCCAACCGCCGCACACCCGGTATTCGCCTCGCAGATGAAGCGACGTTTGCAAGAAGGCGCACGACTGATCGTGCTCGACCCGCGCAAGATTGGCCTGGTCAAATCCGCTCGCATTAATGCCGATTTCCATCTGCCGTTGTTGCCGGGCACAAACGTACCGATGATCAATGCACTTGCACACGTCATCGTGAGCGAAGGTTTACTCGCCGACGAATACATCCAGGAACGCTGCGACGTTGATTCCTTCGAAGCCTGGAAAGCGATGATCCTGAAACCCGAGAATTCGCCAGAATCGGTTGCCAAGATCTCCGGTGTTGCAGCCGATGACATTCGCGGCGCGGCACGCCTCTTTGCGCAGGCTGACAACGGCGCAATTTACTACGGTCTCGGGGTTACTGAGCACAGCCAGGGCTCGACCATGGTTATGGGCATGGCCAACCTCGCGATGGCTACCGGCAACATCGGACGTAGTGGCGTCGGCGTGAATCCACTGCGCGGCCAGAACAACGTGCAAGGCTCCTGCGACATGGGCTCCTTCCCGCACGAGCTACCCGGCTATCGCCCTGTATCTGACGACGAAGTGCGCGGAAGTTTTGAAAACCACTGGGGTGTCGACCTAGACCCGGAACCGGGTTATCGCATCCCGAATATGTTTGACGAAGCCTGCGCCGGCAACTACAAGGGCATGTATATCCAGGGCGAGGATCTCGCACAGTCAGATCCGAATACGCATCATGTGGAGGCGGCCCTTTCAGCGATGGAATGTGTCGTCGTACAGGATCTGTTCCTGAATGAAACGGCCAAGTTCGCGCACGTCTTTTTGCCCGGCACATCATTCCTCGAGAAAGACGGCACCTTCATTAATGCAGAACGACGCATTAACCGCGTGCGCCCCGTCATGGAGCCGCGCCAGGGCAAAGACGAGTGGCTGGTCACCCAGGAACTCGCTAATGCGATGGGTTATCCAATGAATTACGAGAGTGCTGCACAGATCATGGATGAAATCGCAGAGCTGACACCTGAATTCAACAACGTCAGTTTCGATTTTCTCGACCGTGTTGGCAGCGTGCAATGGCCGTGCAACGAAGAAGCTCCCATGGGAACGCCGATCATGCATATTGATAACTTCGTGCGTGGCAAGGGTTTGTTTGTCGAAACTGATTACGTGCCCACCGAAGAAAAAACCAATCGCAAATTTCCGCTGTTACTCACTACCGGTCGCATCCTGTCGCAATACAATGTCGGCGCGCAGACGCGACGCACTGACAACATGGTCTGGTACGACGCGGACCTGCTTGAGATTCATCCGAGTGATGCAGAGGTGCGTGGCATCAAGGAAGGCATGTTGGTCTCATTGTCGTCGCGTAAGGGCGATATCTCACTCGTCGCAACAATTACCGAGCGCGTTCAGCCGGGCGTTGTTTACACCACTTTTCACAATCCGGAAACAGGCGCCAACGTTGTAACCACAGAGCACAGTGACTGGGCGACCGATTGTCCCGAATACAAGGTTACGGCGGTGCAAATCGCACCAGCACAGCATCGTACGGACTGGCAGCACGAGTTTGACGAGAATGCCAAACGGCAGGCCGAATTCCTGGCGACCGCTGAATGATGCGCGTCGTCTCGGACTAGCAATATTTTTGTGATCTGGGTCTCAATTCACCATGAGACCGGGTTCAAAACGAACGCTTTTGTGAATAACTACACATAATTCAACGCGCATTAATCGCATCTTCTGGGCTGGCTAAACCATATCCGCCAGAAGAGGCTTGTTATGCCGTTACCTACAATTTCACAAGAGAGACAGCCAATGGTCTGCCTGCTGTTCGGACTATTGCTCGTTGCTATCGGGTTGTTGCTGGGACTTGAAGGCGCAGCGTCGATCTCTGCGACGATCTTAGGCCTGCTGATCTCTGTATTCGGTCTGATTCTGTTTGTATTGCAGCTTCAGGAGCGTCCAAAACAGTCGACCGCGACGCGATTGTCACCTGAGTTTATCTCTGCCGGTGCGAACACACAGATGCCAACCCCGCAAGTTGACCAAGAGCGAGCCGCGGAACAATCAGCAGCCGATTAGTCGGTATGCATTTCCCCAGGCGCAAGGCGACTGTCCAGGCTTCGGAACCGGGGACGGCGTCTGAGCGCTCTGATCAGATACAACGACGAGCCTGTCGGCAAAAATCACTAAATCGCGACATCCTTACCAGAGTAGCTCAAGGGTCGTCTGTTTTATCTAGTTTTGTGAACTTGGATCCTTCGAGCGTCAGGTTATACATCAGCCCTTTTGCGCCGAAGATAAAACCTACGACAGGGTCCTTCACGTTATGCGTGTCGATCGCCTTGCCGACTCCAAGATCGATCAAGGCTACTGAGCCATCTACCCCTGCCTTCCAACCACTTGAATTACGAAATTTGTCCAGTGCCTCCGGAGTCATGAACGCAATGACCACCGACTTGGCCTGCGCGCCAGCCTGCAAGCCGAACGAACCTGCCGTGGTGCGGTAGTAATCTGCAGTCTGACCGCCAACAATCAACGCGCCCTCACCGGTTTCGGCGCCGAATCCCAGGCCCGCCTTGATGACTCGCGGAAACACGAGGTAACCGGCTGCTGTATCCAGAAATACTTCAGCGCCATTAACCTCTTCCTTAAACAGTTCGGTCGTAGCCGCCACTTCACGGTCGATCTTTTTCGCCGACCAGGCCATTGCGACGCCGGAAATCAGTAATGTGCCGGCGACAACAGCAAGCACGGAAATTTTGCGCGTGTTCATGATTAGTCCCTCAGAAAACTGCGGAGCATATTACTCCATAGACGCGTTCCAGCCTATCTATCCAACGATGAATGCAGACTGAACAGTTTCCTTATTCAGTGCTGGAGTTTCGCGGCATCAGTGTGGTCGGAATCGGCGCTCTGCGACGGTTTGGTTGAGGCGGATAGTTTTCCGCCAAGTACGTCAATATCTGGTCTTCAATTTCCGGCTGAAACTGCCACAAATTCTGCGACTCCTGCATCCAGCGAATCATGTCGAGCCAGGTTTGCCGGTCTGCTCTCTGTTGCGTCACCAGAGCGTGCGAATGACAGCCGCCGCAATGGGCGCGAACCTGCTCCCAGCCCGGCGCAACAATCAAGCCAGTCGTTTTGTCGGTGTCTGCCGTCGCCGGCATCGCCAACAGCAACAAGGTTATTGCGAGCACTCGACTCATGCGGTGGCCATTACGGCAATCCGGTGGCAGGCATTATTGAGGTAACCGCGTGGATTCCAGTTTGGCAGTACCACCGGCTGAGACACACCGTTGTCATCGACCGCGCGTGCCCAGATCTCGTGATAGCCAGACTTCTCGAATCTGACCTCCGCATCCCAGTGTTGCCACGCCAGCCGATTTACCGGTTTGTTGAGTGACGCTTCTTGCCAGGTCGCGCCGAAGTCGATGGATACAAACACTTGAGCGACGCTGCGGTCTCCTGCCCAGGCATGACCGCGAATCTTCAGCGCTTCAGCATGAGCGTGATCAATTCCGGATTTTGGATAGGTGATGAGAGATTTCACCGGCATAGATTCGATAATGCACATGTCCTCATCGGCCACATCCGTCCCAGGTGCAACCGGCTCGCATGGCACACGATATGACTTGCCGCCCATCTTGGCGCCGTCATGTTCTCTGTCGCGAACCCGTATACGATTCAACCACTTACCGCTCACCGATGCCGGCCAGCCGCCACATACCATTCTTAGGGGATAGCCGTGCAATTCGGGCAAGGGCTCGCCGTTCATCGCCCAGACGATCAGGGACTCCGCTTCCACCGCCTTGTGCACCGGCACTCCCCGGGAGATAGCTTGTTTGTTTGGATCGCCGGAAAGATGACTGTCCGCACCCTCGTAGCCAATGTAGACCGCGTCCTGGTTCATGCCGCACTCGCGAAGAACATCTTTCAATCGCACGCCTGTCCATTCCGGACAACCTACAGCGCCCGTCGTCCACTGGTTGCCTGTCGCCGGTGGATTGAACTCAGATCGACCATTGCCGCCACATTCAATCTGCAACTGTAAGGTGTGGTGCTCAAATCGCTCCTGCAGATCACGTAGCGTAAACGTCTGCGGTTGCGCGCAAGCCTCCCCGTCAACTTTCAGCTGCCAGTCAAGCGGGTCGATATCCTGGGTTGCCGGCGGTACCCCGTTGTTGCGGACGAACAGGCGCGACGCTGGCGTGACATGGTCGTCAAGCAGATGCGCCGGCGTCTCTGCATTTATTGGTCGATCGTTAAGCACCTTCAACCCGTCTTTACCCATCAAACCGGTCGACTCCTCTGCAAGCGCGACCGGTATTAATCCCTTTGGCAAAAGCGACGTCGACATCACTGCAAGCGCCGCGTCACGAATGAATTTGCGTCGCGACTTGTTTGTACTTTTGTCTACTGTCCGGGTCATCGTTTTGCTGCCTCCTGGTAGGCATCCAACATCACTTTTAGCGTAGCACGAAGCTCCGCCGCCTTTTCGCGGTCAAACTCAAGGGTCTTCTCGTTCATGTAAGCGCGTTGCGCGAGTTCCAGCTGCATTGCGTGGACATTAGTCTCGGGGTCACCGTAGTTGCGAGTAATGAATCCACCTTTGAATCGACCATTGAGCACCGCGTCGTATGGACTGGCCGCCGCTGCAGCAAGTACTGCATCGCTCAGACTCTTGGCGCAACTTTGCCCATCGAACGTACCAATGTTTAGTACTGGCAATTCACCATCAAATAGACTGGGTACGGAGCTTGGAATCGAGTGTGCATCCCAAAGCAATGCGTAGCCATGTTGTTTACGCAGTTCCGTCAGCGCCGCCGCTACCTGGTCGTGATACGGCTGCCAGTACATCGCCACTCGACCCGCCTTGTCGATCTCGATCGGATCGAGATATATATCTGCACCTGAGAAGGTTTGCTCGGGACACAGACCCGGCGTTCCCTGGTTCTCATATAACTGAGCATCATCGGCTGGTCGATTCAAATCGACCACGTAGCGCGAAAAGTCTGCGATGATTACTGAAGCGCCACAATCCTTTACAAAATCATAGAGTTGCGAGACATGCCAGTCGGTGTCAGGAATCGACCGGCCGGCGTCGCTCATGTGCTGCACGATATCGGTCGGAATCTGCCAGCCGTCATGTGGCACGCTAACCAGCAGCGGCGCCGTGCCCTTGTGATACGAGAAAATCTTACTCATGAGTGCAGACTGGGCAGTACAGATTCTGCGAACTGACAAAAACGTCCGCTGTCAATCAGTGCCGCGACCTTGGATATGTCGCTCGACAGGGAGCGGTCCTCAACAAACGCTGGTGAGATTTTCCGCAACGCCGCAATGACATCCTCAATCGCCTTCGAGCTTTTCTGCGGGCGATGAAACTCGACACCCTGCGCTGCTGCCAGCAACTCGATCGCAACCACATGCTCTACATTATCAAGCATATCGTGCAGTCTGCGCGCCGCGAATGTCGCCATGCTGACGTGGTCTTCCTGATTCGCCGATGTCGGAATGCTGTCGACGCTGGCAGGATGTGCGAGAGTTTTGTTTTCAGATGTCAGCGCTGCGGCAGTAACCTGCGCCATCATGAAGCCGCTGTTGAGCCCGCCTTCTTTAACCAGGAATGCCGGTAACCCACTGAGGTGCGCATCGATAAGCAGGGCAATGCGGCGTTCGGACAGGGAGCCAATTTCAGCGATCGCCAATGCCAGATAATCTGCCGCAAGCGCGACGGGCTCGGCGTGGAAATTACCGCCCGACAACACTGCCTCCGAGTCGGCAAATACCAGCGGATTGTCCGTAACCGCATTCGACTCCGTCTGCAGGACTTTGCTTACATGCCGCAGCACATCCAGACAGGCACCGACGACCTGCGGCTGGCAACGAATCGAGTACGGATCCTGCACCCGGTCGCAAGCCACATGAGACGCCCGAATTTCGCTGCCCGCCATGAGTTGTCGTAGCACGCCCGCGACGGCAATCTGACCCCCGTGCCCACGAACGTTTTGAATGCGTTTGTCGAACGGTGTGTCGCTACCTTTAATCGCATCAGATGACATAGCACCTGCCGCCAGCGCAGCGGCCAGCAGGTTTTCTGTACGAAACGCAGCCGACAGCGCCAGCGCTGTCGATACCTGCGTGCCGTTCAGTAGTGCCAGCCCCTCTTTCGGCCCAAGTGCCATGGGTTTGATACCGGCTTTCTTGAGCGCCGTCTTTGCCAGCATCGCCTTGCCGTTAACCCGCGCCTTGCCAACACCGATCAGGACTCCCGCCAGATGAGCGAGCGGTGCCAGATCACCTGAGGCACCCACAGATCCCTTCTCCGGAATGCAGGGATAAATTTCATTGTTAACGAGTTCACACAAGGTAGTGATGAGCTGCAGGCGTACACCAGAGAAACCTTCAGCCAGCGCGATGATCTTCATGGTCATGATTAGTCGCACAACATTGTCTGGCAGGTCGTCACCAACACCGACCGCGTGGGATCGCACGAGGTTCTCCTGCAACTGCGCAAGATCGTCATCACTGACGCGCACTTGTGCAAGTTGTCCGAAGCCCGTGTTGACACCGTAGACCTGGTCGCCACCGTCGAGAACCTCGGTGATCAGCTCGCTGGACTCGGTCACGCGTTGTTTTGCCTGCGTGCCCAACTTGATATTCAGCGGTGCTAGCCAGATTTGTCGAAGTTCGGACAGCCCAACGAGTTGATTATCGATCGTTAGCTTCATGACGACTCTCCAGCGTTTAGCATTGGCAGATTGAGGTCGTGTTCGCGAGCGCAGTCGATAGCCTCTTGGTAACCGGCGTCCGCGTGGCGCATCACGCCACTGCCAGGATCGTTCCAAAGTACTCTTTCGATGCGTTTATCAGCAGCCTCCGTACCATCGCAGACGACCACCAGGCCGGCATGCTGTGAGAAGCCCATACCAACACCGCCGCCATGATGTAGCGATACCCAGGTCGCGCCACTTGCCGTACTCAGCAGCGCGTTAAGTAACGGCCAGTCCGACACAGCATCCGAACCGTCCTGCATGGCCTCGGTTTCGCGATTGGGGCTCGCGACCGAACCACTGTCGAGGTGGTCACGACCAATGACCACCGGTGCTTGCAACTCGCCGTCACGCACCATCTGGTTGAAGGCGAGCCCCAGGCGATGTCTTTGCCCCAGGCCCACCCAACAAATACGAGCGGGCAGGCCCTGGAATTGAATGCGTTCGCGAGCCGCATCCAGCCAGTTATGCAAATGCGGATCATCGGGGATCAGCTCCTTGACCTTGGCGTCAGTTCGATAGATATCTTCCGGGTCGCCCGACAAAGCGGCCCAGCGAAATGGCCCAATGCCCCGACAAAAAAGTGGCCGGACGTACGCGGGAACGAAGCCGGGGAAATCAAAGGCATTCGCCACGCCCTCGTGCAGTGCTTCCTGGCGTATATTGTTGCCGTAGTCGAAGGTCGGAATTCCCTGTGCGTGGAAATCGAGCATCGCCCGCACGTGCACGGCCATAGCCTCGCGCGCGGCTGCAGCAACACCATCCGGGTTTGCTGCACGTTGCTCGCGCCACTGCGCTACGGTCCAGCCGATCGGCAGGTAACCATTTGCCGGATCGTGAGCCGAAGTTTGATCTGTGACAGCGTCCGGCCGCACACCGCGATTGACGAGCTCTGGCAGAATTTCCGCGGCGTTACCTAGCAGACCAACGCTGACTGCCTCTTTGTTCTGCACCGCTTCTTCAATAATCTTCAAAGCGTCGTCCAGCGTGTCACTGCGCCTGTCCAGATAACCAGTTTCCAGGCGCTTGTCGATGCGATCAGCCTGGCACTCGATTGCGAGCATGGATGCGCCGGCCATCGTTGCAGCCAATGGTTGCGCGCCGCCCATGCCGCCGAGACCGGCGGTCAATATCCAGCGCCCCGACAAATCACTGTCGTAGTGCTGGCGCCCCATCTCAACGAAAGTTTCATAGGTGCCCTGGACGATCCCCTGGCTGCCGATGTAAATCCACGAGCCTGCTGTCATCTGGCCGTACATCATCAGGCCCTTCTTATCGAGCTCACGAAAGTGCTCCCAGTTTGCCCAGTGCGGCACGAGATTCGAGTTTGCGATCAGCACTCGTGGCGCATCGGCGTGGGTACGGAACACGCCGACCGGCTTGCCGGATTGCACCAACAATGTTTCGTCGTCGTTCAGTTCCTTGAGCGCACTGACGATCGCGTCGAAGCAGTCCCAGTTGCGCGCAGCCTTGCCGATGCCACCGTATACAACCAGGTCTTCCGGACGTTCAGCAACGACCGGGTCAAGATTGTTCATGAGCATCCGCAACGGTGCTTCGGTTAGCCAACTCTTAGCTTGTAGTTCTGTACCGGTCGGCGCCTTGATCGTTCTTTTGTCATTCATTGTTGTAGTTTCTCTAGTTCAACGGCGTGTGATGAGGGTTGGTAATTGCCCGTCAGCTCAAAACGGCTGCCAGGGTGATGTAAGCGGGCCAGCGTGACCGGTCGGTCTTGTGACCAAGTGCGTCGCAGGATAACCAGACAAGGTTCGCTTTCGCTCATCTGGAGTTGTTTGCGAATCGCTGCGTTTGGCGTACTCGCACGCACCAGATGCTCGGCTTCCGCCAGCGGCGAAATTCCGGTCAGGTAAGCGCTCGGTGTGATCTTGGTAAAGTCCTGCTGCAAACAATCGGGCGCAAAATCTGCCAGCACATGACGGTCTTCGACCTGCACGGGCACATTGTTCTCGCAATGCACCAGTAGCAGGTGGAACACTTCGCGGCCCGGCTCAACGTGCAGGGCTTTGGCCAGCTCGCCGCGGGCGCGCTGCCGGGATGCGCCAACAACTTCGCTGGAATGCACGTGACCGCGCTGGGCGATTTCGTCGGCGATGTTGTGCACCTCCAGCGCATGCGAACGCGACCGCATATCGGCGACGAATGTGCCACGACCGGCGACTCGTTCAACATAGCCTTCGTCATTCAGCTCGCGCAGGGCCCGGTTTGCTGTCATCCGCGACACTCGCATGCTCGCCACCAGCTCGTTTTCCGACGGCACACGATCCATTGGGCGCAGCTCACCGCTGGAGATACGATCGATGATCAGATCCTTGAGTTGCTGGTAGCGCGGTTTGGCGACGGCGTTCATCGCAGTGCCCGCAACGCATGCCGGTACCGGACGCGTGCTGTGTCCTCCTGCATGTGCTCACCATCATTGACCTGCCAGACGCCGCAAGCCATGACTCGTTCTATCGGCAGGCGATAGCCGGAGAAAATCAAGGCATCAAGCAGGCGGTCATCGTCCTGATCCGCGAGTACTGCGTCTTCCGATCGCAATGCGACCAGGTCTGCGCCGGCGCCCTCGGCAATTCCAGCCGGATTCTGCGATGCAGCCTGGGCACCACCTTGCAGTGCTCTTTCGAATAACTCAAAGCCGACGTTGGCATGCTTGATCGCTACAACGTTGCGGGTCCGGCTGGCTAGCCTTTGTCCGTATTCGAGCCAGCGCAGCTCCTCGAACGGGTCGATCGAGACCTGGCTGTCCGAGCCAATCGCAATACGCCCACCCTGCTCCAGAAAGGGCCTCAATGGAAACAGACCGTCGCCAAGATTCGCCTCTGTAGTCGGGCACAGGCAAACAACCGCGCCGCTTTCTGCGAGCGCCCTGGATTCGTCACTATCAATATGTGTCGCATGCACGAGGCACCAGCGTTCATCGACATCGAAACGTTGCAGCAGGAATTCGACGGGGCGTTTACCATGCGCTGCAAGACACTGCTCTACTTCGGCCGTCTGCTCTGCAATATGCAAATGCAGAGAAATGTTCTTCTCGCGCGCTACTTCGGCGATAGCATCGAGCGACGTGTCACTAACCGCACGCAGGCTGTGCGCGCCGATTGCGACGCTGGTGCCGCCGGTAGCATTGTCCGTGCAGCGAGCGTGGTGTGCGAGAAACTCATCCAGTGACAAAACGAAAGGCCGCTGCTGGTCTGACGGTTTGCTGTTATCAAAGCCGGCGCGTTCGTAAAGTACCGGTACATAGATCAGGCGAATTCCGCTTGCTGTCGCTGCGCTTTGCAACGCGTTGAACATTGCGTCACCGCTCGCCGCAGGATCGCGGTGCAGATAATGAAATTCGGCCACCGACGTATAACCTGCCTGCAGCATTTCGTTGTAGGCCTGCGTGGCGATAGCAGCCAACTGCTCTGCACTGACCTTATTTGCCAGCTTGTACATTTCGGTTCGCCAGCTCCAGAAGTTATCTTCGCCTGCCGGTGAGCGCCGTTCCGTGCGGCCAACCAGTGCACGTTGAAAGGCGTGACTGTGCGCGTTGCAGAGACCGGGAATAAGGAGGTCGACCTGCTGCTCGCTGTCGGTCGGCAAGGCGTCGAGCGAGACGCCGGCAATTCGACCGGCCGAGATCTGCAGCTGGACGTTGTCAGTCCAGCCCCTAGCCAGTAACGCTTTGCGTGCGAAAACAGTCTGCATCTCGAGTAGGGCTCAGGTTGTATATACAGGTTGCAGCATGATACCGTCGAACGCCTGTACGGAGCAATGCATGGCTGACTGGGATTTACTGCTAACCGACGCGAATATCGCGACGATGCGCGAAGGACGAGCGCCCTACGGGGCGATCGAAGGCGGCGCTGTGGCGATAGCCAATGGCAAAATCGCCTGGCTGGGCCCGGCTGGAGACGCCCCTGCCGGCGTTGCTGATGAGACGCGTTCACTCGAAGGCCGCTGGATTACGCCCGCGTTGATTGACTGCCACACACACCTCGTTTTTGGTGGCGACCGCGCCGCAGAATTCGAACAGCGCCAGCAAGGCGCAAGTTATGAAGACATCGCCCGGGCAGGCGGCGGCATTCTCTCGACTGTTCACGCGACGCGTTCTGAAGCAGAAGAAACCCTGTTGGCATCAGCCACGAAACGCGCCAAAGCACTGTTGCGCGACGGCGTCGCAACGATCGAGATCAAATCCGGATATGGCCTCGACATGGACAGCGAGCTCAAGTCCTTACGCGTTGCCCGCAATATCGAAACCGGGCAGACGATACGCACCACGCTGCTCGCAGCGCACACCGTTCCGCCAGAATACAAAGACAGGCCGGACGACTACGTTGACCTGATTTGTGACGCCATTTTGCCCGCGGCCGCCGAGCAGAGACTCGCCGATGCCGTTGATGCGTACTGCGAAAGTATCGCTTTTAATTCCGAACAGGTTGCACGCGTATTTTCCCGCGCTCGCGAACTGGGTTTGCCGGTCAAGCTCCACGCTGATCAGCTGAGCGACGGCCACGGCGCTGAACTTGCCGCCTATTTCGGCGCCACCTCTGCCGATCATCTGGAATTCACATCGGCGCACGGCATTGCTGCAATGCGCGACGCGGGGACGATAGCCGTCCTGTTGCCCGGCGCTTTCGTCACATTGGGTGAAACACAGCAGCCACCTATTGAGACTATGCGTACTAACGGCGTGCCGATCGCTGTAGCGACTGACTGCAACCCGGGCACTTCGCCATTGTTGTCGCTGCGCGAAGCGATGGCTTTGGCTTGCCGAGTGTTTAGCCTGGCACCTGAAGAAGCTTTGGCAGGTGCGACCCGGGTGGCAGCCGCTGCCCTGCGACTTGCACACGATCGCGGCACGCTCGAAGTCGGCAAGCGGGCGGATATCGCTATCTGGGACATCGATCACCCACGCGACCTTTGCTACTGGTTGGGTACGCATCCGCTGGCTGACTTGTTAATCAACGGCCGGACTGCCAATCTGGCCTGATCGTGACGTCTTCCAAGCCCAACTACGGGCCCAGCTTCGTTATTACGCTGGGCGTACTCACCGCCATGGCCGCGCTGACCGTCGACATCAGCTTGCCGGCCGTGCCGTCGATGGTTGTAGCAATGGCCACAAGCCTGTCGAAGGGCCAACAAATCGTTGGCGTGTTCATGGCCGGCATGGCCTGCGGGCAAATTCCAGCGGGGCTGATCGCAGATCGGGTCGGCCGACTGCCGGTTCTTTATACCGGTCTGACCTTGTTCGCGCTCGCCGCAATCGCGGCCACCATCGCCAATGATATTGAGCTCATGCTGACTGCTCGTTTCGTGCAGGGAATTGGTGCAGCATCGGCATTGGTTTTGTCACGGGCAATTGTTCGCGATATTGCCAGCGGCAAAGAAGCGGCGAAATTGATGTCGCTCATGACAATGATCTTCACCGCCGCACCCGTCATCGCGCCGAGCGTCGGCGCCCTGCTCGTCGCCCAATGGGGCTGGCGCGCGCCATTTGCCGTAATCGCGGCAATGGGCGTACTGATGCTGTTCGCAATTCGCATCAATCTGCGCGAAACGCACGTCGGCAACGCCGCCGAACATCCGATTCGCCAGCTACGTTCCAGTTTTGCCGAATACTTCTCCCATCGACAAAGCATCTTCGGCTTGTTACTCATTATTGTGCCACCCGCAGGTTTCATGTCGATGATTGCCCTGGCCGCGTCGCTGGTCGTCGAAATATACGGCTATTCGATCACGCAGTTCGGCCTTATTTTCGCGATGGCCGGTGGCTCTATACTTTTGGGTGCGGCCACCAATCGATTACTGGTTAACAAGTTCGAGCCACTACAGATAATCGGGGTCGGCGTTACGGTGATGGGACTGGGGTCGCTGCAACTGCTGTACATCGCCTGGGCTGGCGAAGCGCCGCTTGCCTGGGTCTGGGCGTGCATGTGCATGTTCATGTTTTCGATTGCCCTGACCATGCCAAACGCGACGGTTATCGCTCTGGATCCATTGCCGAAAATTGCCGGCGTCGCATCTTCGATTATCGGCACCCTGCAAAACATCGTGGGAGCTTCCGGTGCGCTAATGGGCGCTGCGATGTATAACGGCAGCGTGCGCAATGTGGTCGTCATTATGGGTTGTGCCGGCGTCACCACCGCTGCGATCTTCCTGGCCCGCCCGTTGCTGTGTCCAAAAGGTCTGGTGCAGCACCCGCAGGAACTTGCCCGCGATTAGGGAAGCTCGCTAAGCACAGTATCGAGCCCGGCACGTGATTGCGCCGGCGTCAGCTTTGGATAGCCGTACCAGATCAGACCAACGACATCTTCATTGATAGCATCGATACCCACGATATCGTAGAAACGCTGGTCTCGCGTGATGTCGCCGGTCGTCCACTTGGAGCCAACCCCCGCTTTCCACAGGTATAGCATCAGATTCTGCACGGCTGCCGCGCAGGCCGCATAGTCTTCCTTGTACTGCAGCGAGTTGTCCGATTTGCGGCATGTGATCACCAGCCAGCCAGGTTTCTCCGACCAACTCTTCGCTTTGAAGTCACCCGCTTTCGCGTCTTTCTTGGCCGTCGTAATGTCGCGCACCAGCTCAAGACATGCGTCTACCGACTTCTGGCCCAGGTGATAGAAGCGCCAGGGCTCGGTGACATGATGGTTGGGTGCCCAGGTTGCCGCCTCGATCGCCTCGTGCACGAGCTCCTTCGGAACCGGAGTCTGCAAATACAGGTTGATCGTCCGCCGGCCGCGCAGAACTTCGGCGAATTCACGCAACCCCTGTGTTTCGTAGCTCGGCGCCGACGGTTTCATCAGATCGCTTCAATGATCATCGCGATGCCCTGCCCGACACCGATACACATCGTGCACAGCGCGAACTTTCCGCCGGTGCGTCGCAGTTGGTAAGCAGCCGTCGTAACGAGTCGAGCACCTGACATGCCGAGCGGATGACCAAGCGCGATGGCACCACCATTTGGGTTAACGTGCTCAGCATCATCTGCAACGCCAAGCAGCCGCAGAGTGGCAAGCCCCTGCGCGGCGAAGGCTTCATTGAGCTCAATGACATCCATCTGATCGATACTCATGCCGGCCAGCTGCAAAACTTTCTGCGCTGCCGGCGCCGGTCCGATACCCATGATTCGCGGTTCAACGCCCGCCGCTGCCCAGGCGACGACTCGCGCCAGTGGCGTCAGACCGTGATCCTTAACCGCGGATTCCGAGGCAACCAGCATCGCGCACGCGCCGTCGTTTATGCCCGACGCGTTGCCCGCAGTGATCGTACCGT
>JBPCXZ010000024.1:0-5772 GCA_051008055.1 Woeseiaceae bacterium | reverse complement strand
GTCGGCGTTGTCAAAATTGCCGGAATAGCTCAGGCCGTAAATATTGTCGACCCAGCCGCCTTCGAGCGATGTGTAGCCCACGGCCCGGACCGCGAAGGTTTCCGAGATCGCAAAATTCAGCATGCCGCTGATGTCGTAGCTTTCAGCGCCGCCAGTTGTCGAGCCGACATCTGTTTGGATCATGGCGGCAAATTCTTTGAAGTCCGGCTTGTTGGTTATAAGGCGCAACGTGCCGGTTTGCGAACTGGAACCGAACAGGGTGCCCTGGGGGCCGGGCAGTACTTCGATGCGTTCCATGTCGATCGGGCGCACGCTGATGTTTTGCGCCGAGGTCGTCATGGCCTGTTCGTCAAGATAAATCGTTGTCTGGTCTTGCAGGCGGTAGTCGAACGCACCGTTCGAGATGCCGCGAATTGCGAGTGAAGTCACACCTGGTTTGGTTTCCGTCAGGTTGATACTCGGCATGGCTTTGACATAGTCAGCCATGGAGCGTACGCCCATGTCGGCGATGTCCTGGTTGGAGAATGCGGTGATACTTTGCGCGACGTCCTGCAGGTTCAGTTCCCTGCGAGTCGCGGTAACGGTGATCTCGTCGAGCGCGTTAGAGCCCTCTTCGGATTCCTGCGCCAATGCGGCTCCGGACGGATTAAGCGCGGCAACTACACCGGCGGCCAGCGGCGTCATAGCGTACTTACGATTGGTGACATCAGACATTACAAAATTCCCCCATGAATACTGGCTTGATACTGGCAGAGAGCGAATATCGGCTCAATGGATGTTGCTACTTAATGATGGATCATCTTATGGTTTTAGCAAAAACGAGGCAAGCGGCAGTATTTCCTTTACATATACCATTTCGAGCCTATACGACCGAAAAAAAATATACCAAATTGGAATATCCGCCGATTCAGCCTTTTTTGATGTCACGGTACTTGTCTGGCGAAATGCCCATCGATTTTTTGAATATCCGGGAAAAATAGTAAGGATCCTTGTAGCCGATCTCAGAGGCCACTGTTTTCACCGGTTTACCACTCAAATCGAGTAAGCGGCAGGCGAGTCGCATTCGTAGATGTATGAAATAAGCCATCGGCGATTGGCCGGTCTGGCGGCGGAAGCGCTCTGAGAAATGGCTGACTGACATGCCGGCCTCGCGTGCAAAGTCTTCAAGGCGCAGGTTTTCAGTCAAGTGGTTCTGCATAAAGTCGATCGCCGCTTCGATATTCGTGCGGTGCGGCCCGGACCGCTGGTCGCTGGGCAGTGATCGGTTGCGATACAGCAATAACGACAGAATGTGCTGCGTGGACTGCGCCGCGTAGATCAGTGTCGGCAGCCCATAGCCCTCATCCAGCGCGTCCAGGCAATAGCGGAAGAGTCGAATTGCTTCTTCCCTGGCCGAATCTTCAATCGGTACAGGTTGGCCAGGCCGCGGCATGCGGTCAACGTAGTAATCGGCGTCGTCGCCCAGGAAGTGGACCCAGTAAATTGACCACGGATCATCATCAGCTGCCCAGTAGGTGTGCGGCGTGTCTTTCGGAATGATAAGCAGGTGATCCTTGCAAAGGTGGGATCTTTGGCCATTGATTTCAACGTAACCATGGCCACCGACGCACAGCATCAGGTGATTCTGGCCTGCGCCGCCGGGACGTTGGCGAAAATGATGGCCGGCAGTCGGGAACCAGCCGATGTCGGTGGGGTAGACGGAGCGGACCAGCGGATGCTGCCGGGCACTGCTCAGCACAGGGCGCGGGATCACAAACATGTCCTGCCCGGCAAACCCCTCACGCAGCTTAAGGGTCTCGGCCATCTGTCTACCTCTTTAACCGTTGAGCCGTAAGAATATCCATCAGTTAGTCGAAAATGTCCATTTGCAAAGGCATTTTCTGTTTCTATGCTAATAAGAATTTCTGATCTCGGATGTATCGGAATTGTCGAGCCGCTATCTAAAAGGCGAATCACTGGGCGGCATGGACACTATCCTGCTGCAAAACGACCGTGTCTCATTGACCGTCGTCCCCGCTGTGGGCGGCAAGATTATCGAGCTCAAAGACCGGCGTAGTGGTCGAAACTGGCTCTGGAGGAATCCACATATCCCGCTGAGCCGCCCGCGACCGGAGGCCGATTTTGGCAGGGATCTGGACTCCGGCGGATGGGACGAGGTGCTGTTCTCGGTCAAGCCCGTTGCGGACAAAGCGAGCAACGGTCATTTTGGCCCGGTTCCGGATCATGGCGACCTTTTGAGTAGCGACTGGTCGGTGGATGTACTGCGAGTCGATTCAGCCAACAATCTCGACTGCGCAATGTCGACTAATGGCAGTTCCGGGCGTTATCACTTTTCGCGGCATATCCGAATACCCGAAAACAGCTCAATCATTGAATTTCGATACTTGCTCAGAAACAACAGTGACAAACCGATGCCTGAATACTGGTGTGCGCATCCGCTTCTGTCTGTTGAAAGAGATGCGGTCATCGATATCGCCGGCAATATGCCTATGCGTGTGGAGGACGCTGCAACCCAGGCCGATTTGGCGGGAGATGCAGAACAACACTGGCCGACGCTGAAACTGAATGAAGGCGACGTGGATCTTTCACAGAGTTTTGCCCTGAACGGCCAACAAGCGCGGCCGGCGAGCAAGATCTTCGTGCAATCACCAGCATCAGGATCAGCTGCCGTTCAGTTGAAGAGCGGTGAGCGACTGAAATTCATGTTTGATGCCAGCGAATTGCCGTGGCTCGGTTTATGGATCAACAATGGTGCGTGGTCGGGTTGTGAATCCGAGCCCTATACCAATCTCGGGCTCGAGCCTGCGACGGTACCCTACGATTGCATTAACCAGGCTATTGATAGCGATGCAGTTACCTGGTTGCAGCCGCGTGAGGAGAAGCGCTGGACCCTCAGAGTTGAGATGCTGGCGTGACGGCTGTTTCGGCGAGCGCTCCCGCTCGAGTGAATATCATCGGGGAACATACAGACTATAACGATGGTTTCGTCCTGCCGACGTGTACCGCATTGTTTACCCGCGTCACGGCGGTTGCTCGCGACGATCGTGAGCTGCATGTGCAGTCGTCGACCTTAAGTGACACCAGAGTCATCGAGCTCGATTCGCTGCATTGCGCCAACAGCGGCGAGTGGATCGAATACGTCAAAGGCGTTGCTGCTGGACTGCAGGCGGCGGGCGTGAGATTGCCGGGTGCGAGCCTGAATATCGAAAGCAACATACCCCTAGGGGCAGGCTTGAGTTCATCAGCCTCACTTGAGTTGTCGGTAGGCAAGGCACTTCTCGGGCTGTCGGGTGAGACGATGGCGGCGCCGGACCTGGCGTTGCTGTGCCAGAAAGCCGAACATGACTTCGCCGGTGTGCAGTGCGGGATCATGGATCAATACGCACTGGCCTGTGCACAATTTGGCAATGCACTGTTACTCGATTGTCGGACGCTGCAAACCGAGCAGGTTAGCTTGCCTGGCGACATTACATTTATCCTCACAGACAGCGGCGTTCGCCACAGTCTCGTGGATGGCGAATATAACAATCGTGCGCAGGAGTGCGCGGCTGCGATTGAGATAATCAAAAAGACAAAACCAGCGATAAATAAATTGCGCGACGTCGAACCCAAAATTTTGTCGGCGAGTAAAAATGAGCTAGGCGATGTCCTGTTTCGACGCTGTCGGCATGTGGTGTCCGAGAATGAGCGGGTTATGCGCATGGTGCATGCGCTCGAGTCCAATGACCTTGCGCAAGTTGGATCTTTACTAAACGCATGCCATGCCAGTTTGCGCGACGACTACGAGGTGAGTTGCTCAGAACTGGACGCGCTGGTGGAAATTGCGAATGCCGACGCTCGGGTATTTGGATCGAGAATGGTGGGCGCTGGATTTGGAGGTTGTGTGCTGTCGGCGTGTCGCAAGGAAGATGCGGGCGCAGCCGCGGCGCAGATCTGCGCGGCATACGCCGCTGTCAGCGGGCAGGAACCTTTGCAGCATATTGTGCAGGCTGCTCATCCGGCGCACCTGGAAGAGAATGTATGAGTAATTCTGATCACTCACACTCGCGACGCAATGCTCTGACCGGTGAAATGGTCCTGGTTTCGCCGCACCGGCTAGAACGGCCGTGGCAGGGGCAACTGGAATCGGTCGATAGCGAGAAACTGCCGCGTCGTGATGCGGACTGTTACCTCTGCCCGGGTAACGATCGAGCCAATGGCAATGTAAATCCGGACTACGCGGGCGCTTTTGCTTTCGACAATGACTTTGCTGCGCTCACGACGGAAAGCGAAATCGAATTCGGGGATCACCCGTTGTTCACATCGCGACCCGAGACGGGTTGTTGCCGCGTTATTTGTTACACCGAACGACATGACTTGCGGCTCTCGACCATGAGCGATGATCAGCGGACTACTGCTGTTACGGCAATGATTAAAGAATTTGCCGCTCTGGACGTGCGCGATGACCTCAACTATGTCCAGGTATTCGAGAATCGCGGCCAAATGATGGGTTGCAGTAATCCACATCCACACGCGCAGGTGTGGGCGACCTCGGGACTTCCAGACGAGCCCGCGAAGGAATTGAGTTCGCAGTTGCAGTACTACAAGTCGAATGGATCCGTTTTGCTGGACGACTATTTACAAGCGGAGCTGGAGAAAGGTGAGCGCATCGTGATTGAGAATGAGCACAGTGTCGCGCTCGTGCCGTTTTGGGCGGTCTGGCCCTTTGAAACGTTGTTGTTACCGCGGCGGGTCGTGGCGGCACCCACTGACTTGACTGCAGACGAGGTCGCAGACCTCGCTCAGACCTTGGGCCGCGTCTTGGCCGGCTACGATGCGTTGTTCGGCACCGCTGCGCCATATTCTCTTGGCCTGCATCCACGTCCGTCAGACGGACAGCCTCATCCGGAGTGGCAATTCCATATTCACATCTATCCTCCGCTTTTGCGTTCTGCGACGATACGCAAGCATCTCGTCGGCTTTGAGATGTTGGGAATGCCACAACGCGACCTGACGTCAGAAGTTGCTGCAGAAAAACTCCGCGATTCAATTCAATAGGTGATCAACGAATGTACAAAACCACCAAGACGATTTTGCTGCTGATGTGTGTTGCTGGATGCACATACGAAGGTCAGCGACCGCATTGGAATAACATCGACGTTATTCGAGAGAATGTTGAAGCGCCGCGCGCGCATTTCGTCGCGTATCCAAGCGCGGAAGAAGCGCTTGCAGGCGATCTGGCTTCGAATACTCGCTACCGCTCGTTGAATGGTGACTGGAAGTTTAATTACTCGGATTCGCCGGCACTGCGCCCAGCCGACTTCTATACCAGCGACTTCGATGTGGCTGATTGGGCCGACATTCCGGTGCCCTCAAACTGGGAACGCGAAGGCTACGGTTACGCAATCTATGTAAATGTGCCGTACCCGTTCGAAATTGACGAACCCAACGTGCCGACGGAGGAGAACCCTGTCGGTTCCTACAAGCGCAACTTCGAAGTGCCGGACGACTGGTCGGGCGACGAGATATTCATGGAGTTCGGCGCGGTTAGTTCTGCGTTTTATGTTTGGGTGAATGGCGAGTACGTCGGCTACAGCGAAGGCAGCAAGACGCCGTCCGAATTCAATATCACAAATGTAGTGCACAGCGGTGAGAATACCGTGGCAGTTGAGGTGTATCGCTGGAGCACAGGCAGTTACCTTGAGGATCAGGACTTCTGGTCGCTGTCCGGTATTCAACGCGACGTGCGCTTGTTCGCGCGTCCGAAGGTGCGCTTGCGGGACTACTTTGTAC
>JBPCXZ010000023.1:0-23599 GCA_051008055.1 Woeseiaceae bacterium | reverse complement strand
CTCCACGTCGTAGCAAGATCGACAACCGGCTTGCGGCTGCCATCTTCCAGCGACAGTTCGACATTGGTATTGAATGCGAAATCGTCATTTCGAAATACGATACTGTCGGAGAGTACGGTTGTGCGGTTGTTGCTGCGCCTCCAAATGATTGTGCCGGAGAACTCGCTCAGGTAAACCGGGTCTGGCAACTGCGTCGGAATGTCGACGGTCATGCCCAATGAACGGATTTCAAATAGGCCGCCAGTACGATCGGTACGCAACAGACCGGAAAAGCCACGCACGCCGGGATATTGGCCGACCGCCTCGACGCCCACTTCGTCCAGCTCGACTACTACATCGAAATGCGGTGCGTCAGAGTCCACATCCGTCAAAGCTGCTTCGAGATTCTTGATAACTCCGCTCGGCGCGTACTCGTCCAGCTGCGTCTGATGATCGAGCTTCAACCACGGCCGGGCGACACGGACATCATCGATCTTCAGGTAAGACGCGCGCACATCGAGCGTCGCGATCTTGCCTTCCGCGTTGGTGCCCGCTTCTACCCGCATATCTGACAGTGGCCAGGCTCCGTTCTCCGTTTCCAGCCGGAAGCCATCTGCAGCGATCAACCAGCCATCAGAATCATTAAGCAGTTCGAGGCGCCCCTCAAACGAAAAAGCGGGGCTGCCTGCAATACTGATGTTGTCCACGTCGAGATCAGTCGTGGCGCTGCTTATGCGTTGCTCGTCAATCGTGATTGACATGCTCAGATCTGCGCTGCCCGTTTCAAATTGCGCCTCTTCGGCGGTATGCAGGGTCGACACGCCAGCAAGTTCGACATCCTCAACCTCGACATCGACTTCCCAACCCTCGGTTTCATCGCCTATCGGGACCAGCTGTGTCGCAGAAACTATTAGCTTGTCGCCGAGATCACCGGGCAGTTCCACCGTCGCATCGACCGCCGTGCGCACACTGTCTCGACTAATCAATAGTCGTGGTATATCGAAAATTCTCGGCTCGATGTCGCCAGGTTGCAGCAACTCAACGGTCAGGTTCTCACCGATGACATTGATACGACCGATCTGACCGTCACCGGCGCTCCTTGGTCGAGCCGGTAGCAAATCTTTCGGCGGACTTCCCTGGATCCACCATTGCCCATCTTCAAGCTGGCGAACTTCGAGAGTGCTCTTGCGCACAATGATGCGATCGACGACTGCTTTACGGTCGTTGACGATTCTCGATAGTGCAATACCGACACCGACTTCCTCTGCGGCCACGATGGTTGCGCCCGTTTCGATGGACAGTAATTCAGCGTTGTAAAATTTCACTTCCGGGCCGCTGAGTCCCCAACGCGCATCCATGCCTGAAAATTGCACTTCCATCCCGATGGCTGTGCTCGCCCAGGCTTTAATGTCTTCCTGGTACTCCGGCAAGCGCGGCAAGAACAGGCGAAACAGGCCCACGGCAATCGCCAGCAAGATGACGACGGCTGCAGCCGTATAGGCCGCAAACTTGATCAGGCGTTGCAACAGTTTTTTTATCACATCAACACAACGTCAAACTGGTCTTGTGTATACAATGATTCCGGCTGCAGGCGAATCGACTTACCGGTCTGTTCTTCAAGCTTGGCAAGGCTGTGCGCCTGTTCGTCAAGTAGTAATTCGATAACCGTCTGATGTGCAAGCACCATCGCCTGATCGAATTCAAACTGTCTCGACTGGCGGTTCACCTCACGAAACACTTCAAAACAAACCGTTTCAGCAGTTACTACGAAACCTCGACCATCGCAGCTGGGACAGTCGTCACAAAGCACGTGCTGCAAACTCTCACGCGTTCGCTTGCGAGTCATTTCAACGAGGCCCAAGGGCGACAACGGCATGATTTGATGTCGTGAATGATCTTTTTGCATCGACTGTTCCAGCATCGCCAGAACATTCTCGCGATGGTCTTCTTCTTCCATATCAATAAAGTCGATGATGATAATGCCACCCAGGTTTCGTAACCGCAGCTGCCTGGCAATACTCACAGCTGCCTCCAGGTTGGTTCGGTAAATCGTTTCTTCCAGATTGCGATGGCCGACATAGCCGCCCGTGTTCACATCCACAGTCGTCATGGCTTCAGTCTGGTCGAAAATAATATAACCTCCTGATTTTAAAGCAATACTTCGATCAAGCGCCTTGCCTATGTCCTCCTCGATCGAGTGTAGATCAAAAATCGGGCGGCGCCGTTGATACAGCTCCAGCATCGGCGCGCCCTCGGGCAAGAAGGTTGCCGAGAATTCCTGCATCGCTGCGAAGTCTTCCTCCGAATCGACCAGGATATGTTCGACATTGGCAGTTACGAAGTCACGCAGCACGCGCAGTGGTAATGACAAATCTTCATGTACCAGTGTTTTTACCTTGGCTTTCCTGCACCGTTGCTGAACGACCTCCCAAAGCTTGGTCAGATAGTTGAGGTCGGCCTGCAACGCAGCGGCGTCCTCACCCTCTGCCATGGTGCGAACGATGACGCCACATTCGAGTTCTTGACCGGCCAGCAACTCCTCCAGTACAGATCGCAGACGTTCACGCTCTTCTTCATCTTCAATCCTCGCCGACACGCCGATTGTGTCACCGTTGGGAATCAAGACCAGGTGACGCGATGGCAAAGTAATAAAGGTAGTCAGGCGAGCACCCTTGTTGCCGATGGGGTCTTTGACAACCTGAACCAGCAATTCGTCGCCTTCCTTGACCAGATCGCGAATGCTGGTCTCATCAGACTGCGCATCACTATCTGCAGCGGGCTTAACGATATCCGATACGTGCAGGAATGCGGTGCGTTGTAATCCAATCTCGATAAACGCGGCCTGCATGCCGGGCAGCACACGAGTCACTCTTCCCTTGTAGATATTGCTGATAACACCGCGCTGAGTCGCTCGTTCGATATGAACTTCCTGGACAACTCCATTTTCCAGAATCGCCGCACGCACCTCGTTGGGCGTCACGTTGATCAGGATCTCTTCTTTGACGGACTCTGCGGTCATTTCTATACCGTACTCTTAACAACTTCTATTTCAGCGGCGGCCAGCAGCGCCGCTGTCTCAAACACCGGCAACCCTACAATGCCAGAGTAGCTGCCATGTATTTCCTCGACAAATGTCCCAGCCAGCCCTTGGATCGCATAGGCCCCAGCCTTGCCGCGCGGTTCCCCACTTTGCCAGTAAGCGAGCGCTTCTTCAGGACTGATTTCGCGAAATCGTACTTCACTGGTTGATATTGCTGAGCGCTTACCGCCGTCCCATTGCAGCGCGATGCCAGTCATGACCCGGTGCCCTCGTCCAGACAAGCGACTCAGCATTTGCAGGGCATCCGACTGATCCTGCGGCTTGCCGAATACGTCGTTATCGACGACAACCGCCGTGTCAGCCGCCAGCACGACTCCCCTGTGTTCAACGCGCGCCGCCGCCGCTTTTGCGGTAGCCAGCCTGAGTACCATCGCGTCCGCTGCTTCGCCGGGTAATTGTTGCTCATCAATGTCCATCCCGGCCATCGTGTAGCTGATACCGAGAGCATCCAGAATCTCTGCTCGTCGCGGCGATGCAGACGCCAGATGCAGAATCGGTTCGGGTTCATTCACGATGGTAAGGATGTCCCGATTGCATCGAATACGCCCGGTACATCTGTTCGGCGAACAGCACCCGGGCCAGGCCATGCGGCAGGGTTAGTTTTGACAGCGACCAACTCGAGTCGGCTCGCTGCCGACAGGCATCGGCAACGCCATCCGGCCCACCGATTACGAAACACAGGTCCCGACCATCGGTCTGCCAGTCGCCAAGCTTATGCGCCAGTTCCTGACTTCTCATTTGTTTGCCTCTTTCATCGAGGAGGATGACCTGTTCTGTTTTCCGGATACGAGCAAGAATTTGTTCGCCTTCCGCTTCCATCGCTTGTTGTGATTTGTTGTTCTTGGAACGTCGCGCAGTGGCAATTCGGTCGACCTGAAATTGCCATTCGCGCGGAAATCGTGCGCTATAAATCTCGAAGGCGTCGTCAACCCATCCCGGCTGGCGATCGCCAACAGCTATCAGTCGAATGTGCACGACTAATCGGTCGCGGCTACTTCCCCGGACTCTCCAAGCGACCAGAGTTTCTCCAGGTTATAAAACTCGCGTACCTTGGGCAGCATCACATGCACCAGTGCGTCCTGCAGATCCAGCAACACCCATTCACTGCCTTCTTCACCTTCAATTCCGATCGGGCGATGTCCGGCTTCGCGCGCTTTGTCCGCGACACTTTCTATTAGCGCTTTGACATGTCGGTTGGAGGTACCGCTGGCCACGATCATGTAGTCGGTAACGCTGGTCATATTCCTGACATCCAGTGTCACAATATCTTTTGCTTTGACGTCGTCCAGTGCTGCAACGACCAGTGCACTCAGCTGTTCGCTATTCATTCGCGATTCTCTATTTGCACAATCTTTGTTTCGATCAAATCAATCTCCTGGTTTGGAATAACAATTACTATTCATGATGACATCGCGAACTACGTCCGGCATTAAAAACCTTGGATCTCTGCCTGCCATGACCAGTTCGCGGATTTCGGTGGATGATATTTCAAGCTGGGTTACCGCATGAATATGGATGCGGTTATTCGACGCTTCATGCAAATCCTCTATTCGATGCGTGCCGTGCTCGGCAATCATTTCGCCTAAAGGCCCCAGGTCCGGTGCACGCCAGCCCGGCCGATGCGCAACAACAATGTGTGCAAAATCAAGGATCTCCTGCCACCGATGCCAACTACTCAATCCAAGAAATGCGTCCATCCCCAGTATCAGACCCATTGCTGCATCCGGTTGTTCCTCGCGCATTGAGGCAAGCGTGTCCACTGTGTACGAAGGTCCGTCACGACGCAATTCCCGATCGTCGACCACGAAGCGGGATTCATTCTCTGTCGCAGCCGCAACCATCTCCAGCCGCAACTCGGCTGGGGCATAGGTCTCGCCACGATGCGGTGGATCCCCACTGGGCACAAACCAGACCTCGCCAAAGCGTAATGCCTGCAAGATTTCGAATGCTGTGCGTAGGTGGCCGTAGTGAATGGGATCGAAGGTACCGCCGAATATCCCGATTGGACTCATGCAGCCTTCCGCCGACCCTGGGTCAGCTCGAACACAATAGAAGTAATGACCTGCCAGGGATCAGCCCGCAGCTGTCCCTTTGCAGCCTGGTCAGCTGCCACGGTCGACTTTAGCAATCGGTGAAAATCCCGGGGTTGGTGTCGCGCGACGCAGGTGCGTACAAGTGCCTGCCGATTGCGCCACACACCGACTTTTTGCATACCACTAGACAGGTCAGCGCCGTTGGCCAGCAAGTCCGCGAGGCTGGCCAGCGTGCGCAGCTCCCGCGTCAGCGCCCATACAATTATGACGGGCTCGACGCCTTCTTCACGCAATCCAGCTAAAACTTTCATAGCGCGCTTTGTGTCGCCACCCAATGCCGCATCGACGAGCTTGAAGACGTCAAAGCGACTGCTGTTCGCGACGGCTGAACTGACATCGTCGGCACTCACCTTACCCTCGCCATGCAATAAGCGCAGTTTTTCGATTTCCTGTCCGGCGGCGAGCAGATTACCTTCGACTCGATCCGCAATCATCGTGACGGCATCGCGATCCGGCTGCAGGCCCACGCTACGCATGCGCTGACCTATCCAGCCCGGTAGCTCGCGCAATCCGATTGGCCAGATCGTCAGATTGACACCTGCGGCATCCAGCGCCTTGACCCATTTCGACGACTGTCCACTGCGATCAAGTTTCGGTGTTACAACGATAAGCATCAGGTCAGGGCCAAGTTGTTCGATCAAGTCGACAATCGCCTGGCTGCCTGCCCGACCCGGCTTACCTGTGGGCAAACGTAATTCGACGATGCGTCGTTCTGCAAACAAGGAGAGGTTCGATGTGCTGTCACGCAACACGGACCAGTCGAAACCGGTTATTGCTACGTGTAAATCGCGAGATGTGAATCCTTGCTGCCGAGCAGCACCCCGAATGCTATCCAGAGCCTCGGCGACCAGCAGGTGTTCGTCGCCAGTAACCAGGTAGCAGGACGCCAGGTTTTTCTGTAAATGCGATTGGAGCTGATTGGCCTGAATTTTCACGCAGTCAGAGTCGATGAAGATGCTTGTCGATCATACAGACGTGTGGATTGTGCGGAAAGCGGCGTCAACCAAGCTGCTCCAGATTGATCGATTTGCCAGCCAGCAGGACCGGGATTCCGTTGGCCAGCGGATACAGGACTTTGCCGTCATCAGTGACCAGCGCCTCGTCCAGCGACTCAACCAGGGTGGTGCCGTCACTGTTGCTCAACTCGCCCGCGGCGATAGCCGTATTGACCGATTTCAGGGTCGCCGGTTTCGCCGGCGCCAGCCCCTTGTGCGTTACTGGGCAGTGCAGAATCGAAAATAGTCTTTTATCCATCATAAGTCTTTGTTTTTTCAGGGCTTGATGCTGAAAATGTTATACTATATCCTTCACGCCCCGGTACCCCTATGAATCAAGATACACAAAAATCACGCGATTGGCTCGATGGCGCCGCGGTTGTCCTGTCGGCTCTGTGCCTGGTGCACTGCCTGGCGCTGCCGTTAGTCGTTGCCGGCCTGCCTTTTCTCGCCCAGTTTGCCGAGACTCACCTGCACTACCAGGTGCTGGTTTTCGTTATTCCGTTGAGTGTCGTGGCCCTTGGATTAGGCTACCGGCGCCACCGTGATTTGCGCGTAGTGTTGGGCGGCGCACTAGGCATGTTGTTACTGGTGATCGGTGCAACCGTTGCACATACCCAGCTTGGACTGATGGCAGACAGAATTTTTACGGTGGCCGGTTCTCTGGTGCTGGCGGCGGCGCATTTCTTTAACAGCTATCGCAGAAAACTGGCCAATTCATTGTTGTGACATTGCTCCGCGGCGTGCACAGCCAGGTCGATATCTTCCGCTAATGGTTTGAATGCCGCATTAATCAATCGACAACGCATCATTACTTTTACCGCTTTGACATTATCACCATAGCGTAGCAATTCATGAACATAGTGTTGGGCGAATGCCAGCCCTGCATCCGGATTTTCCCAGCGCAGCATGTTTTCTAAGAACCAGGCCCATCCAGCCTCTTCATAAGGGTCGTCGCGCAGCGCCTGGAAGATATGTTCCAGGCCCTTCACCCGATTGCCGCGACTTACAATACCGTAGGCATGATTGAGCACAGCAGTGCGATTGATCAGATGCAGTTCCTGATCCCGTTCTGCATCAATACTGGCGGGGATCGGGATCTCTATTTCACGCTCCAGCTTAAGCGAGCGCACCAGGCCACCGAACAAAGCAAATGCCGCGAAGACGAAATAGAAGCTGACGAATTCGGTCAGCATATCCACATTGAATGCCACATTGATCCGAACTACCAACCAGGTCGCTGCGACGATGAATGCCGGTCCAATGAGGTACGCAAAACCACGGCGCTTGATGAGTGCGAAGATTGTTACAGGATTCAGGCTCGCTAGCGCTGAATGCGTCATCGCCAGGGTTACCAGCGATGCCGGCAGCAAGAATGCGTACAACAGCGCAATGCAAAGCGCCGCATTGGCTCCAAGATTCGCGCCGGTGAGATACACGACGTAGACGAATACAGCGACATGCACGATCGGAAAAAGTGTCCACACATTGCCAACCCATGGAAACAGGTCGATGTCGAGGGCGTCCGGCTCTCGCCCGAATGCGCGCGCTTCCAGTATTACCATGAGGTAGCGCAGTAGCGCCGGCAACACGAAAATAATCAATTGTGCCGCCAGCACCGCAGCAATAACGATGCCGAAGACGGTGGCCAGCATCGCTACTTGAAACAGCAGAAAAAACATAACCATCGCCAGCAGCACCGCCGGCGAGGTTAGCGGCGTCATTATTTCCCGCAAGAACTCATTCGGCTTCAACCGGGTCCTCCTGTTTCTCCGGTACCGGGTCGTAGCCCGAGCCACCCCAAGGGTGGCAACGGCCAATTCGTTTCGCCGCCAGCCACGAGCCGCGAAACGCGCCGTGTAAGCGCAAGGCATCAAGCGCGTATTGCGAGCAACTTGGACTAAAGCGACAGTTGTTACCAAGCCACGGCGAAATCAGCAGCCGATAGAGCCAGACCAGACCCAGCAGCGGCCAAGCCAGCAAGCTGCCAATTGCGCGTAGCATTACGCGGCCTGTTGCGCCTCGGTCGCGAAACGGCGAATTGCTGCCAGCATGGCAGCCAGTCCATTGCTGCGAGTCGGACTCAGGTGCTGGTCCAGTTTGAGTTCGCTAACAAAATCCGGCGACGTGGCCAGAATATCTTCGGGCCGACGATCACTGTATATACGTAACAGCACTGCGATGAGACCCGACACGATTGCCGCATCGCTGACCGCCTTGAATTTGAGGCGCCCCTCTTCCTGCGACGCAACAAACCAGACTTGCGACTGGCAACCCTTGATCTTGTTTTCTTCAACGAGTTCGTCGTTCGCCAAAGCCGGCAGTCGTCGACCAAGATCTATCAGGTACTGGTAACGGTCCATCCAGTCCTCGAAGAACGCGAATTCCTGGATGACTTCGTCCTGTGCTGCACGAACCTCATTAGTTGCCTCGCTAGCCACCGCGCCTCCAGGTCGTTCCGCCTGCGCCATCTTCTATCTGAATTCCGGCAGCGGCCAACTCATCTCGGAAACCGTCAGCGGCCGCAAAATCCTTGGCTACCCGGGCTGCTTTGCGTTTTTCAATCAGGGCCTCAATGTCATCCGCTGATAACTCGCCGTCGACATCGCCGGCGAACCACTCCTCGGGATCCGACTGCAGCAGACCCATGAGGTCACCAGCCGCATACATGACTGCAGCCGTAGTTTGCCGCTCGTCGCCGTCCGTCATCTTGTTCAGCGTTTTGGCGAGCGCAAAGAACTCTGCCAGTGCTTTAGGCGTATTCAGGTCATCCTCGAGCGCCGCGATCAACCCGGCCGGCGGCTGAGCTGCCTTGCGATCCTCATCGCTGACCGTAATACCACGCACGGCGCCATATAAGCGATCGAGCATGCGTCGCGCCGACTGCAGCGTTTCGTCAGACCAATCCAGCGGTTGTTTGTAGTGCGCACTGAGCAGTGCAAGTCGGATGAGCTCGCCTGGCAGTGTCTTAACCATATCGTGCACGAGCAGCACATTACCCAGCGACTTGGACATTTTCTCGCTGTCCATGGACAGGAAACCGTTGTGCACCCAGTAACGGGCAAACTCGGCACCGTCATGTGCGCATCGACTTTGCGCCAGCTCATTCTCATGATGTGGGAAGATCAGGTCCCTGCCACCTGCATGAATATCGATGGTCTCGCCGAGGTGCTTGCGCGCCATTGCCGAGCATTCAATGTGCCAGCCAGGCCGGCCGCGACCCCAGGGCGAATCCCAGCCCGGCAACTCAGGCGTTGATGGCTTCCAGAGCACAAAGTCATGGGCCGCCTTCTTGTACGGCGCGACCTCGACGCGAGCGCCCGCAATCATCTCGCGTAAATCACGGCGCGACAGCGCGCCATAGCTTTCGTGGCTGGCAACATCGAACAAGACATGCCCTTCAGCTTCATAGGCATGCCCTTTTTCGATCAGCGTGCTGATCATGTCGATCATTTCAGCGATATGTTCGGTCGCTCGCGGTTCGATGTCTGGCATCTGTACGCCAAGCGCACCCATGTCATCGTTGTAGGCTTTAACAAACCGCGCCGTAACCTCGTCGATCGACTTGCCGGTTTCAACAGCTGCCGCATTAATCTTGTCGTCAACATCTGTGAGGTTGCGCGCAAATGTCAGCTTGTAGCGGCGCCGCAACAGGCGTGCCAGCAAGTCGAATACGACAGCCGGCCGCGCGTTGCCAATGTGCGCGTAGTTGTAGACCGTTGGCCCACACAGGTACATGGTCACCTCTCCGTCTCTCAAGGGCTCAAACGGGACCTTTTTTCCCTGCTTGGTATCGTGTAATTGAATGCTCATTGGCCGTGCATGATAACAATATTGCCGGCAACGGCTACGCCTTGTATTCTGCCGCGCTGCAGGGCCATTTTATTCAGGACACCCAATGACAGCTGGTTCAGTTAATTTCAAAGCTCGCCAAAGCATCGAGCAAGTCGAAGAAGGTAGCGATCTCGCGCCGAAGTTTGACGATCGCGGTCTCATAACTGTCGTCACAACTGATGCGGATTCGGGCGAATTGCTGATGCAGGGTTACATGAATGCCGAGGCGCTCGGTCTGACGATTGAAACCGGCGAAGCACACTATTTCAGTCGCAGCCGCGAGGTCCTTTGGCACAAGGGTGCGACCAGCGGCTTTGTGCAGAAGGTTCGCGAGCTGCTGGTCGACGACGATCAGGACTGCATTTGGTTGCGTGTAGAAGTAACTGGCGGTGCCAGTTGCCACGTCGGCTATCGCAGTTGTTTCTATCGACGCGTACCTGTTGGGAACTCAGGTGACGTCGAACTGGAATGGACAGATACCGAGAAAGTATTCGACCCGGTCGAAGTTTACGGCGACGCGCCTAACCCTACCAAGCTCTAGTACTCACCTTCTGCGTCGTGGCGACGCTTCTCGCGCAGCCTTTGCGCCGCGGGCTGAGGGTCCCGATACGCAATGGCGCGCGCCTGGTAGGCGTACTCAATCGAACCAATGAGCCAGAGAAAGTAAGCGCTCAATTCGATGAACTCTTCGACGGCCAGCTTAACGATGCGCTGGTAACTGTCACCGAGTATCGACATCCATAACGGCTCGTGCCCTACCAATAAGCCAAAAGAGAACATGATGATCGCGCCCGCGAATAACAAGGCTATTCCAGGCGACGGCCAGATTCGTCCCCAGGCTATCTTTAGTCGTTTGCGCTGCCGATATGTATAGGTAATAACCAATGCGGCCGCGATCGCGACCAACGCTTGCCAAAGATTGTCGACGATGAAGCGATCGAAGAAGTAGTCCAGCTCACGGATGATAAACGCCAATGCAAGGCCACCGAACGGAAATGCGATAGGCCGCTGTGACGGACAATATTTCGCGACCCAGGCCATGAGCAGGCCGCAGATCATCAGAATGAATGGCTGGATGATCTCGATAGGTGAATATTCGCTGGTGCCGAATTGATCGCTTTCGCTGACCACGACATGCAACTTGAGGCTGCCCGGAAATGAAATTTCGAGCTGCGTCAGCATCCACGTAAAACACGCGACGCCGAGAAAGTAACAAGCGTATCGAACCCAGGCCATACGAAACTATACACCGCCACGCAATGTGAAGGTTGGCGATCCTGCAGGGTCGATCAGGCCATGCTGCAGCAGCCATTCGGCGGCATCTTCAGCATCGTTCTTAAACCACGAGCGAGTACTGCCCAGTCGGAAGCTGTAGCCCCAGGCATCCATATCTGACATCAGCCGCTTGCGACCGACCCCTTCGACTTCATCTGCCAACAGGATTTGCAGGTAGCAAACGGCGGCCTCTTCCAGGTCGTCGCCACCCGCATCCCGGTCGAGGCCGGCCCGCCGTGACTCATCCATACAGATCGTATGACAGGTTTCATGCAGCAGTGAATGCACCGGCGTGTCGGGCCGAACAAATACGTCCTGCGCAACGATTCCCGCTTCGCTGTCGCCCCAAAATGACCCCGTGATAGCTTTGTCAGATGATTCCAAGATCAGGTTCAGGCCGAACCTCTGCAGCAATCCCTGCAGTGACTGAATTGGCAGGTCGCCAACCAGCAGCACTTACAAACTCCCGAGTTGTCTCAGGACTGTGCGAGCGAGATCGGTTGCTATGGCTTCTCTGATTATCTGCTCTTCATTAGCTTTACCCAGGACCAGCGTTTCATCGTAGGTGTAGTCCCTGGTTAGATTAATGAACTGCCGAGGCTGCAGGCTTGTCTCACCACTCGCAACGCTATATTCGATGGAATAGAAAACTTCGTACTCGGTCGGTACGTTCCTCGCGGAAACCGACAGGACACGTTGGCCAGTCTTGTCGAGGTGCACCGACAATGTCGAACTCGCCTCGATCGATGCACTGACCACCTCAATCCCGTTTTCTTCGAGTTGGCGCCGCAGTTCACGATAAAAAACGCTGTACTCGTCCTCGGTCGCGATGTAAGTGCGCTGCATCTCCTTTGGAAGAACCGTAGCGCCCTGCATATGAAAACCGCAGCCACCCAGCAGTAGCAACGTCGTAACGAGTATCGCCTGCTTACACAACGATATTCACCAGCCGGCCAGGAACAACAATAGTCTTACGGATCTCTTTGCCCTCAATGTGTTTCTGTACATTTGGATCAGCCAGCGCCTGTTCGGTAACGCTGTCCTTGTCGGCATCAACCGATACCGCAATTCGGCCGCGCAACTTACCGTTAACCTGCAACACGATCTCGACCTCGTCGATCTCCAACGCCTGGTCATCAAGCGCGGGCCATTGCATATCGATCAGCGACGTCTCCTGACCCAGCGCCGACCACAGTTCGTGACAAATATGCGGCACCATCGGCGACAACATCAAAACCACCGCTTCGAGCGCCTCTTGCACCACCGCCCGTCCGGCGGATGAATCGTCGTCGAACTTGTTAATCGCGTTCAACAATTCCATGGCCGCCGCGACAGCTGTATTAAAAGTATAACGTCGACCAATATCGTCGCTTATTTTCGCAATCGTCTGATGTGTCTTGCGCCGCAGATCCTTCTGCGCTGATGAAAGCGCAGCAACATCCAATTCGTCCGCCGCGCCACCGTCCGCGTGTTCCTGAACAGCATGCCAAAATCGTTTCAGGAAGCGGTAACTGCCCTGCGCACCATCGTCGGACCATTCCAGCGCCTGCTCGGGAGGTGCCGCGAACATCATGAACAAGCGCACGGTATCCGCGCCGTATTTTGCGATCAATTCCTGCGGATCGACCGTATTGCCTTTGTTCTTGGACATCTTCGCGCCGTCTTTGAGAACCATCCCCTGCGTCAGCAGATTGGTGAATGGTTCGGAGACATCGCTAATGCCTTCATCACGCATCACACGCTGGAAAAAGCGCGCGTACAACAGATGCAAGATTGCGTGCTCTACTCCGCCAATGTACTGATCAACTGGCGTCCAGTAGGCCGCGCGTTTATCCAGCATCGCCTGATCGTTGTCCGGGCACGCGTAGCGCGCGAAATACCAGGATGACTCGACGAACGTATCGAAGGTATCCGTTTCACGGCGCGCGTCTTTGCCACACTTGGGGCATGGCACGTTTACGAACTCGGGTATGTCCTTGAGCGGCGATCCGTGCCCGGTAAACTCGACGTCTTCCGGCAGCACTACGGGCAGCTGATCTTCAGGCACCGGTACCGCCTCGCAGTCGTCGCAGTAGATGATTGGAATCGGTGTGCCCCAATAACGCTGGCGGGATACGCCCCAGTCTCGTAAACGATAGTTGACCTTGCGCTGACCTCGATTCTGTTTTTCGAAGAATTCGGCGATCGCAGCAAATGCCGTGTCGAAATCCATGCCGTTGTAGTCGCCCGAATTAACCAGAACACCATGTTCGAGATACTCGGCCTCCTGCACATCGACTGCGCTGCCATCGGTCGGCGCAACTACCTGCACAATCGGCAGGTCGTGCTTCCTGGCAAACTCCCAATCACGCGCATCGTGACCGGGCACTGCCATCACGGCGCCCGTGCCGTAACTCATCAGTACGAAGTTGGCGACCCACAACGGAACCTCTTCACCGGTCAGTGGATGGGTGGCCGAAATGCCGAGCGGCATTCCTTTTTTCTCCATCGTTTCGAGTGTCGCTTCCGCCGCATCCGTTTTTTTACATTCTTCGATGAATGCTGCGATCTCGGGATTTCCGGCAGCAGCTTTTGTCGCCAGTGGGTGCTCGGCCGCAACCGCCATGTAGGTCACACCAAACAAAGTGTCAGGGCGCGTGGTGAAAACTGTTAGCGGCGCATCTTCGCCTGGTACGTCAAATGAGAGCTCCAGACCTTCTGATCGACCAATCCAGTTGCGCTGCATGGTCTTGACCGACTCCGGCCAGCCCGGCATGCGATCGAGCTCGTCCAGTAATTCGTCTGCATACGCTGTGATCTTCATAAACCACTGCGGAATCTCACGCCGCTCTACCAGGGCATCAGAGCGCCAGCCACGGCCATCGATAACCTGTTCATTCGCGAGTACGGTCTGGTCGACCGGGTCCCAGTTGACGATCGAATTCTTGCGGTAGACGAGACCTTTCTCAAACATCCTGACAAACAACCACTGCTCCCAGCGATAGTAGTCGGGCTTGCAGGTAGTAACTTCACGCGTCCAGTCGTAAGCGTAGCCCAGGCGTTTCATTTGCCCGCGCATATCCTCGATGTTTTCGTAGGTCCACGCGGCCGGAGGTACACCGCGTTTGATCGCGGCATTCTCGGCCGGCATGCCGAACGCATCCCAACCCATCGGTTGTAAGACATGCTTGCCTTGCATGCGCTGGTAGCGCGCAATGACGTCGCTGATCGTAAACACTCGAACGTGACCCATGTGCAGCTTGCCGCTGGGGTACGGGAACATCGTGAGGCAATAGAATTTCTCTTTGCTGTCGTCCTCGACGACCTCAAAAGAATGGGCAGACTCCCAGTGTTGCTGGGCTGCCTGCTCGATCAGGTCCGGGTGATACGGGGTACTCATATGGGGTACTGTCAGTTTGGCTTCGCGAAAACCCGCAAGCCTACATCAAGACGAGCGGGATCGCAGCCAGAACCCCATCAATACCAGGAAACAGAGTCCAACTACCGGCCAATTTCCAACACGGGCGTAAGGCGTCGCTCCGGTTCGCGGCTGAACATTCATGCTCATCTGCACAGGCTCAAACTGAGCACCTGTGGCAAGCAACTGACCCTGCGCACCAATAAAACCACTGATGCCGGTATTCGTCGCACGAATGGTCTCGCGACCAAGCTCCAGCGAGCGCATGCGGGCGATCTGCAAATGCTGGTGCGGCGCAATAGAGTCACCAAACCACGCATCGTTACTGACATTAATCAACAAGGCAGCCTCGGGAAAGGCAAACAGCATCTCGGCGCCATAGGAGTCTTCGTAGCAGATGACAATTGACAGTTTGGTGCCGTCCGCCATGGTCAGCAAAGCCTGTTCATCTGCACCGGGACTGATGTCGCTAAACGGCAGGCTCATCATGCGCATCCACTCGCGGACAAATGCCGGCACAGGAAAATATTCACCGAACGGAACGAGGTGGCGTTTTCGATATACCTGCCGTGCACCACCGTTCAGACCGATGACACTGTTGTAAATCGTCACCTCGTCGGCCTCGGAATACTCGCGCTCGAGGATACCGAACAGAATGGTGTGGCCTGACTCTCTGCTGATGGCCTCCAACGACTGGATGTAATTCTCTTCCATGTCAGTCACCGAGGGAACGGCCACTTCCGGCCAGACGATCAGCTGGCTGTCGGCGATACTGCGCGTCCGGTCTCGATAAAAATCCTTGGTCGGCTGACGCTCTTCGGTCAGCCATTTACGTTCCTGCGATATGCCAGCCTGGATGATGGTCGCCTTGAATGCTGCGCCGCTGGCTTCAGTCCATTGCACGGTTGTTAGTCCCGCGCCAAGAACCCAGGGCAGCGCGACAATTGCGAGTGCGACCCAGCGATTGCGGCCTCGCTCCAGGATCGCAATAAGCCATGCCGTCGCGCTGATCATGAGCATCAAGGACACGCCGTAGACACCCAGTAACGGTGCCCAGCCGGCTAGTGAGGTATCGGTCTGCCCGTAGCCGAGCGACATCCAGGGAAAACCGCTGAATAGCCAACCGCGTAACCACTCAATGAATACCCAGGCCGCTGGTGCAACCGCCATAAGGCGCCAGACGTTGCCGTTCGCCAGTCGTTGCATCAACCAGGCCATGAGCGCCAGGTAACCGGCCATGATCAGGGCCAGAACGATTACCAGGAACACACCAATCCACCAAGCGGCATTGCCGGGTCCGGTAACTGAGAGGTATATCCAGTAGATCCCGCTGAGAAACCAACCCAGACCAAAGTAGAAAGTATGGCTTGCGGCAAAGCGTGCGGAACGGGTCAGAGCGATATACAGAATCGGCAGCAACAAAACTGGTGCGAGCGGCCAGAACCCAGTTGGTTCGTAGACGCTCGTATACAGACAGCCGAGACCGAAGAAAATTGCGCGTAGCACAGGCTAGCCGGTTCGTTGAACCTGAAGCGCGTCGACGCGCCGCTTATCCGCTGTCACCACCGCAAACTCGAAACCGCCGAAGGATACTTTTTCGCCACGGCGTGGCAGACGACCTAACTCATGCATGACCAGTCCGCCAATCGTGTCGTAATCCTCTTCGGCAAGTTCGCATTCGAAAAATTCGTTGAAGTCTTCAATTCGCGTTAGCGCACGGACGGCGAAACTTGGTTTGCCGTTATTCTCGCCGTCCGGACGAATAAACGCGGCTTCTTCATGGTCGTGCTCGTCGTCAATCTCGCCAACGATTTCCTCGAGTACGTCTTCGATGGTTAGTAATCCTGCGACGCCACCATACTCGTCAACCACAATCGCCATATGATTGTGACTGTCGCGAAACTCCTTGAGCAGGGCATTCAGACGCTTCGACTCCGGAATTACCGATGCGGGCCGCAACAGCTTCCTGAGTGGCACCTCATCAGCCTTTTCGCTGCCGAAATAACGCAGCAGATCTTTAGCAAGTAATACACCAAGGACTTCGTCGCGGTCTTCACCAATTACAGGGAAACGCGAATGCCCCGATTCCAGAATAACGCCCAGAATCTCGTCAAACTCGTTATCGATATCAATGACCACCATCTGCGAGCGCGGCACCATGACTTCGCGCACCTGTGTCTCGGACACCTCGAGCACGCCAGACAGCATGCTCTTCTCTTCAGCATTGATGTCGGATTCGGACTGGTGAATCAGATCTTGGATTTCTTCTCGGCTCCAGGGGTCGCTTTTGAATGCGCGTTTTAATCGCGCGAAAAAGCCAGTGCCGCCTGTGCCGCTAGTACTTGGAGGTTTGTCGTTCATCGAACCTGGGTGTTTATCCCGTTGCAGGACGGCCTATTGTAGCAGTTTGTCACTGCTTGCTCGCATAAGGATCTGCAATACCTTCGGAACCAAGAATAGCCTTCTCCAGACGCTCCATCTCCTCGGCCTCCTTATCCTCACCGTGGTCGTAGCCCAATAGGTGCAATGCGCCGTGCACCAACATGTGCGCCCAATGATCGGCCAGCGGCTTGTCCTGCCGCACAGCCTCGTCTCGTACGACCGATGCACAGATCACGATATCGCCCATCTGCCGAGCTGAGTCTGCTGGCAAGCCTTCAATCTCGCCGGTCGGAAACGACAATACGTTGGTTGCGGAGTCCTTGTTGCGGTACAGCTGGTTCAGTGTCTGAATTTCGGCCTCACCGACAACGCGCACGGCAAACTCGACCTCGCCTTCGGGCAGGCGGCCGGATTGGCTACCGGCCAGTTCGACCCAGCTTCTAATAGCCGCCTCATCCGGTACACCAGCGTCTTCGCACGCAAACTGTATGTCTACAGACAACACATCAACTGTCATCACTGTGTGCTTCGTAAGCCTCAACGATACGCCTAACCAGCGGGTGCCGGACTACGTCTTTCGGCGAGAACATCGTAAAGCCGATACCCTCAACGTCTTCCAGAATGTTCATTGCATGCTTGAGACCCGACTGTTGTGCGTTCGGCAGATCAATCTGAGTGACGTCGCCCGTGACCACGGCGTGCGAGCCAAAACCGATGCGGGTCAGGAACATCTTCATCTGCTCGGTACTGGTGTTCTGAGCTTCGTCGAGAATGACGAAGGACTCGTTCAACGATCGGCCACGCATGAAGGCCAGCGGTGCGATTTCAATGACATTGCGCTCAATGAGACGAGTAACGTGTTCGGCACCGACCATATCGTACAAAGCGTCGTACATCGGCCGCAGATAGGGGTCGACCTTCTGCGACATGTCACCGGGCAAAAAACCGAGTCGTTCGCCGGCTTCGACCGCAGGTCGTACCAGGATGATACGCCGCACTTCTTCATTGCTTAGTGCCTCGATGGCACAGGCAACAGCCAGGTAGGTTTTGCCGGTGCCGGCCGGACCGATACCGAAAGCCAGGTCATGCTTGCGAATACTCTGAACATATCCGCTCTGGTTCGCACCGCGTGGTCGAATCATTTTGCGTTGCGTCGTAATTGTTACATCGTCGACTTCGCTGGATTCTGAATTTGCCGGTGTAAGGTCACCGTCGTTCATCTGCGACTCCTGCAGCATCATGTGTACGCGCTCGGGATCGAGTCGTTCCTTGTCGGTCATCTCAAACAGCGACAGCAACACGTCGCCTCCGGCCTGGGCGGCACCCGGCGGACCTGTTATACGAAAGTGATTGCCGCGACTGGCGATGTCGACCTTCAGGCGACTTTCTATTTGTCGCAGGTGTTCGTCAAACTGGCCACAAAGGTTGGCCAAGCGACTATTGTCGGCGGGCTCGAGGACTATGTCCCGAGATATCTGGACAGCATTCAAAGTACTTAAGAGATTACCGCTAGGCGGCTTGCTTGTCTACGCGTCGTCCGCGCAATGAATTCGGCAAAGCTTCCGTGACGACTACATCAACAAACTGACCAATACAGGACGCATCGGCATCAAAGTTGACCCAACGCATATTCTCAGTACGCCCGGCGACCTGGTTGCTGTCCTTCTTTGAAATCTTTTCGACCAGCACACGTTGCGTCGTACCAACCATGCCCTTGCTGATATCCATCGCCTGCTGATTGATTCGCGCCTGCAAGATCTGCAGACGTTGCTTCTTGACGTCCAGCGGTGTGTCATCCGCCAGCCCGGCGGCCGGTGTGCCAGGACGCGCGCTGTAAATGAAACTGAAAGACTGATCAAAACCGATCTCGGCAACGAGATTCATCAGCGCTTCGAAGTCGGCATCCGTCTCGCCGGGGAAGCCGATAATGAAATCGGACGACAGGGAGATATCGGGTCGCGCTTCTCGCAGCTTGCGAATCTTCTGCTTGTACTCGAGCACGGTGTGACCGCGTTTCATCATTGCCAATACCCGGTCGGAACCATGTTGCACCGGCAAATGCAGGTAATTAGCCAGTTCTGGTACCTCGGCATACGCCTGAATCAGGCTATCCGTGAACTCAACCGGATGCGACGTGGTGAATCGTATCCTTTCAATGCCGTCAATCGCCGCAACGTAATAGATTAGTGTCGCCAGATCCGCAATCTGGCCGTCATGCATCGGTCCACGAAACGCGTTGACGTTTTGGCCGAGCAAATTGACTTCACTTACACCCTGCTGTGCCAGGCTGGCACATTCGGTAATGACGTCGTCGAACGGCCGGCTGATTTCCTCGCCACGCGTGTACGGCACAACGCAGAAACTGCAGTACTTGCTGCAGCCTTCCATGATTGAAACAAAGGCCGTTGGCCCTTCTGCCCGAGGCTCCGGCAATCGATCGAACTTCTCGATCTCAGGAAACGAGATATCGACTACCGCTGACTGCTTAGTGCGCGCATCATTAATAAGCGCGGGCAGCCGGTGCAGCGTCTGCGGCCCGAAGACCACATCGACAAACGGCGCACGCTCGGCGATCGCGTCACCTTCCTGGCTCGCCACGCAACCGCCCACACCGATCATGACTTCGGGTCTTTTGTCCTTCAGTTGCCGCCAGCGCCCCAGCGCAGAAAACACTTTCTCCTGCGCCTTTTCGCGGATCGAACAGGTGTTCATGAGCAGCAGATCGGCCTCATCTACATTGGTCGTAAGCGCATAACCATGCGACTCACGTAAGACGTCCGCCATTTTGTCCGAGTCGTACTCGTTCATCTGGCAGCCCATCGTCTGTATGAATAGTTTCTTGCTCACACTGATCTCAAAAGGGGTCAGACCCCGATTGCCTATCTAGACCTGACTAGAACGGAATATCGTCGTCGAAATCGTCCGGACCGGGTTGTGGAGGTGCGCTTTGCGGTGCCGAGTCGGAAGAAGAACTCCTGGGTGCAGAACCGCCACCACCACCGCCGCCACTGCCACCGCGCCCGCCGAGCATCTGCATCTCGTCTGCGACGATTTCAGTGGTCCAGCGATCCTGGCCGTTCTTGTCCTGCCATTTACGCGTTCGCAATTTGCCCTCGATGTAGACCTGCGAGCCTTTTCGCAGGTACTCGGCAGCAATCTCGGCCAGGCGATTGAACATCGCGACCTTGTGCCACTCGGTACGATCTTTTTGCTCGCCCGTCTGTTTGTCCTTCCAGCTTTCGTTGGTCGCCACTGTCAGGTTGGTCACCGCCGAGCCGCTAGGCATATAGCGCGTCTCCGGGTCTCCCCCGAGGTTGCCGACGATGATGACTTTATTGATTCCGCGGGCCATAGCAGGTCCCCTGTCTTGTAATTATGGTGGTTTAAACTTCCTCTCATCTCACGGCCGACGATCTTGAGCACCAGCCGATGAGGGTCGCCTATTGTAGAGCCTGAGGGGCGATTTACCACCCCACTTTCTGCCTTTATCGCCGGAATAGGCTCGACGACGCCAGCCAGATGGCAGCCAACAGAGTACAGACGAAAAATACGTCGCTCGGATCACCGGAACTCAGGAATCGCCCCCCAATCAGGCCGCCAACGAAGGCGCCCAGAAACTGTGAGGTCGAAAACACACCCAACGTGGCGCCACGCGCATCGCCGTCGGCGAGAATCGACAGGCGAGCTGGCAGTCCGGCTTCGAGAAAATTGAAACCCGCGAAAAACAACGCCAGGGCAAGGAAAACCGACGTCGCACCGAACGAAAAGAACGACAGCAGCAATAAGCCAATCAGAACCAGGACCACAGCCAGGCCTGTCGTCGATCCTTTGCCTTGCCGCTCGTCTCGCAGAATCAGCGGTATGGTTCCTGCTAACGAAACAAACAACGCCCCCACATAAATCTTCCAGTGATCTATGACGGGCATTTCCAGTGTATTTGAGAGTAGAAATGGGAGTGCAACAAAACTTGCAGTCAGTATCGTGTGCAACAGGAACACGTAGAAATCGAGCCGCAACAACTCCGGACGTAGCGCGGGACGCAGGTCCCAGTTGTGTTGCGCCGTCGGCCGCTCGATATCATTTGGAACCAAGCGCAATAAAGCCGCGCTTGCAATGGCCAGCACAGCGGCGAGCCAGAACAGGGACTGCACGCCGGCATAAGCGGCGATGACGGGGCCGACAATCAATGCAATCACGAACGACGATCCGATGCCGATACCAAATACCGCCATCGATCGGGTTCGAACAACGGCGCGGGTTCCATCACTAATCAATGCCGCGAGCGTCGCGGATATCGCGCCCGCCCCCTGCAGTAGTCGACCCAGAATCACGGTCTGAATGGAATCGCCCATTGCAGCGACGACACTGCCCAGCGCAAATACGAACAAGCCGCCGATAATGACCGGTCGTCGGCCAATCCGGTCGGACAGCATACCGAGCGGAATCTGCAACGCTGCCTGGGTCAGGCCGTAGGCTCCGACCGCAAGGCCAATCAGCAGCGGCGTCTTGCCCTCAAGGCTTGCCGCATACAGCGATAACACCGGCAATAACGCGAATAAGCCGAACATGCGCAGCATCGCGATTAGCGCAGCAACGCTGACCACGCGCTTCTCGCTCGCCAGCATGCTGACAGTTTCTTCGCTGTTTTCTGGTGACATCAGAGGCAGACTTTGCGCCGGAGTTACAGGGCGGCGTATATTAGCAGGTTGGTCGACGTTTACTGAATTGCATATGAAGATTGCCCTATGAAGTCCATCGATATCCGTGGCGCACGAACGCACAACCTCCGCAACCTCGATTTGAGTCTGCCGCGCGACAAGCTGATTGTTTTCACGGGTCTTTCCGGCTCAGGCAAATCGTCACTCGCGTTCGACACGATTTATGCCGAAGGCCAGCGCCGTTACGTCGAGTCTCTGTCGGCCTACGCTCGTCAGTTTTTGTCGATGATGGAGAAACCCGATGTTGATCATATCGACGGTCTGTCGCCGGCGATTTCTATTGAGCAAAAATCGACATCGCATAATCCACGATCCACGGTCGGAACGGTCACCGAAATTTATGACTACCTGCGGCTTTTGTATGCGCGCGCCGGAATACCACGCTGTCCCGATCACGACACCAATCTAGAAGCGCAAACCGTGAGCCAGATGGTCGACCAGGTGCTGGCCTTGCCGGAGGGCACGAAACTGATGTTGCTCGCGCCTGTGGTCAGTGATCGCAAAGGTGAACACGTGCAGCTGATGGCCGACCTGATGGCGCAGGGATTTATTCGCGCCCGCATCAATGGCGAGGTCTATGAGCTCGACCAGCCGCCCGCCCTGGATTTGCGCAAGAAACATCGCATTGATGCAATCGTCGATCGCTTTCGTGTGAAGGAAGATATTCGCCTGCGTCTGGCAGAGTCTTTTGAAACCGCGCTGCGTCTCGCCGACGGCATCGCGCGCATTGCGTTCATGGACGACGACGGCCAGGAAGAAATCACGTTTTCCGATCGCTTCGCCTGCAACATTTGCGGCTACAGTCTGAGTGAGCTGGAACCTCGGCTGTTTTCCTTCAACAATCCCTCAGGTGCCTGCCCGACCTGTGACGGCCTCGGCGTAAAGCAATTTTTCGATCCGGAACGCGTGGTGGTAAATCCCGAATTGTCGCTGGCCGGCGGCGCTATCCGCGGCTGGGATCGCAAGACAACCTACTACTACCAAATGGTGAAAAGCCTCGCGGCGCACTACAAATTCGACATCGAAGCGCCGTTCGCCGAATTACCGAAGAAATTGCAGGACGTCGTCTTGAACGGCAGTGGCAGTGAAAAGATTAACTTTTTCTACGAAAATTCACGCGGCATGCAGATCAAGAAACTGCATCGCTTCGAAGGTGTGCTACCGAATCTGGAGCGCCGTTATCACGAAACCGAGTCTGGCGCCGTTCGCGAAGAGCTTGCGAAGTTCCTGAACAGCCAGGACTGTCCGGATTGTGGCGGAACGCGTCTCAATCGCGCAGCACGGCATGTGTACATCGCGGATCTCCCATTGCCAGAAATCTCACAAATGTCGGTTGGCCATGCGCGCGCGTTCTTCAAGGAGCTCGCATTAGAGGGTTGGCGCGCGACGATCGCCGAGAAAGTCGTCAAAGAGATCGGCGACCGGCTCGGCTTTCTAAGCGACGTGGGTCTTGACTACCTGTCGCTTGATCGCAGCGCAGATACATTGTCTGGCGGCGAGGCACAGCGCATCCGGCTTGCGAGCCAGATTGGCTCCGGCCTGGTTGGTGTCATGTACATCCTCGACGAGCCTTCGATTGGCCTGCATCAACGCGACAACCAACGACTACTCGGCACGCTGACTCACCTGCGTGACATTGGCAACACCGTTATCGTCGTCGAACACGATGAAGAGGCGATCCTGGCCGCAGACTACGTTGTCGATCTCGGCCCAGGTGCCGGTGTACACGGCGGCCAGGTCGTCTTTGCCGGCTCGCCGGACGAAGTCAAAAACCAAAGCGAATCGTTAACCGGCCAATACCTGTCCGGCAAACGCAGCATCGCCGT
>JBPCXZ010000022.1:0-9586 GCA_051008055.1 Woeseiaceae bacterium | reverse complement strand
GTGAATTCAATGACTGTGCCACTGTCGCTGATCCAGATCTGGCGCCAATGATCGTAGCCCGGGTCGTAGTAGTTAAAACTCTTGCCTTCGCTGCCTGATGAGCTGGTCCATTGCTCAAAGATCACGCAGTGGCCAAGGATGGGCTGTATGTTGTTGGTGCCAGCGGGCTGGCCGTTTGAACTGACATCCCATTCGCCGACCCAGAAGTCGAAGGAGTGGTGTTTCTCGTCTGCTTCGCAGGGAAACCGCGCTGCTTTGATCGTACTGAGCGCAGCAATGAAGCGCGGCTCGTTAGCGATGTCGGCAAAATCCTGTTCGTCTTCGATCAGGTTTGAAACGCCGAACCCGCTATCGGCCAATACTTCAATCTGCTCGAGAGCATCGTCAGTGCGCCCGGTGCGTGCGTAAATCCGTGCCAGTCGATACGCTACACCAACGGGCTGAAAACCGAGCTCGCCGGCATCTTCAAAGTGAGTAGCCGCGGCATCAAGCTCGCCGCCGCCGTCCATGAGTTCAACACCCTTCTGATAGTGACCAGCACCATCGAGCGGTTCGTCGCCCGTGTCTGCCAATGCTGTGGCTGACAAAAACAATAGAACCAGTATAGAAGTAAGTTTGCGCATGATCGTGCCCCCGCTAGCGATATCGCGACTTGTGCAAGCTGTATTGACAGCCATATGAAAGGGTAGTTCCGGAACGCTAGTCGAGAGGGACGGTTTTGTCCGCGCGGACAGCGAGGAACAAAGCGAGCGCAAGTAGCGTCATTACCGCGTTTGAAGCCATCGCCCAATGCCAACCATAAGTATCGGCGAGCCAGACGAGCAGAATACCGTTAACGGCGCCCATTGCGTTTGCACCGGTATTCAATACGCCGCCGGCGGTACCGGCGAGATGGCCGCCGATCGCAATGCTGGCTGACCAGTAGGGCCCGTCAGTCATCTGCTGAAAGCAGAGACCCAGGCTAAGAATCGCGACCGCGACGAACGGGCTGGCGTGAAACGAGCCAACGAGGAACAGGAGCGCGCAGCCGGTTTGGCCGACGATAATCGGCCAACGATAGCCCCATAGCAGGCCTAGTTTCTTGCAGAGTTTGTCGCACAGCCAGCCGCCTAAAACGACGCCTGCCGCCGCTACCAGCCAGATCTGGCCATTGAACGCGCCGGCTTCAATCTGTCCGATCGAACGCGCATCGACGAGGTACAGAAAGAAGTAGGACAGCACCGAATAAAACACGTAGTTGGAACAGGCGTAACTCAAAGTCAGCAAAACAATGTTGCGATCTTTAAGAATGCGAACCCATCCGGGTGGGTTGATCGGGCCGATGACCTGTTTCGTTCGGTTCGCCGCGATCAGTTCGATTTCGGCGTCATTAGTCGACGGATGTTCAGCAGGAGTATCGCGCGAGTACCACCACCATAAGCCAGAAAGAACAAAACCGAGTGGCGCAACCGCGAGGAACGACACTCGCCAGTCCCACGTGACGATCATCCAGGCCAGCACCGGCGATGCGATTGCGGCGCCCAACGTCAAGCCAGCACCAGACAATCCTAGCGGTAAACCCCAACTACCTACCGGAAACCAGCGGCAGACCGAAACATTCTGCACCGGGAAAACCGGAGCATGAAAAATACCGTTCAAAAATCGAACTGCGATCATGAGCCCGACAGTTGTGCTTGCTGCTACGACGGCCGTACCTGGCACAAATGCGGTCAGAGCAATTCCGACACCCCAAAGTGCGGCAATAATTGACATTGCTTTGCGGGGGCCCGCCTTGTCGCCAAAGATGCCGCCTGGAAACTGCAGAACAGCGTAACTAAAGAGAAATGCACTAGTGATCCAGCCAAACTGAACTTTCGTGATCCCGAGATCTTCGATCATCGACGGCGCGCCGACGGTCATTGTTATGCGCATGACGTAGGCCGTGAAACTGCCCAGCGCAATCAGGATCATGATGCGCCAGCGGACATTGGTGGGCTGTGTCACTGATTAAATGCCTGCGGTCACAAACTTCTTCTTTTTGTTTCGACAAATAGCGTTATCGTGAATCCATAATACCGGGATTAGGCTCCAAAACGGCTGAAATTTGAGCAATTGATGGCTAATTCCTTGGTGTACTATGGTGCAGCAACCGTAACTGGGGATAAAAATGAAAATTTCAGTTACCGCGGGTCTGTCAGCTCTTCTTCTTTTGTTCGCCCACGGTCCATTGGCGCAAGCGGGCGACGCAGATCCGCTTTTTCAAGGCCATGAGATTCTTCAGGCGACTTTCGAAGGACCGTTGATCGAGTTCATCGATAAGAAGTCCAAGGAAAAGGAACTGAAGGGTACCTTCAGCGTCGTTGATACCGACGGAACCAAGTTGGAGTTCGACTTGAAGTTTCGCGCGCGGGGTAATTTCCGGCACGACAACTGCGACTATCCGCCGATCCGCCTGAACTTCAAAAAAGGGCAAACCAAAAAGACGCTGTTTGATAAACAGGACAAGCTCAAGCTTGTCGTGCATTGCAATCGGCGGGCTCAATACCATCAAATCGTATTGCAGGAGTATCTTGCCTACCGTGTATTGAACCTGCTGACAGATCTGAGTTTCAGGGTGCGCTTATTACAGATCGTGTATAGCGATCCCGCGGAGCAAGAACAGAGCCCGCCCCGCTATGCGTTCCTAATCGAACATAAAGACCGCTTGGCTCATCGACTTGATCTAAAAACGTACGAGACCAAAAGTCCACACGTGGGCCTGATGTACCCGGACCAGCTCAATCTCTCGTCCATTTTTCAGTACTTTATAGGTAATACCGACTTCTCACCGGTCGCCGGTCCACCGGGTGAAGGTTGTTGCCACAACTATGTGTTGTTCAAAGGCCAAGGTGCGAATATCACGCCGATTCCCTATGACTTTGATCAATCCGGTTTTGTTGACGCACCGTATGCAAGCCCGAACCCTAATTTCCGAATAAGGACAGTGAAACAAAGGGTTTATCGCGGTCGCTGCATGAGCAATCGATTTATCGACGACTCTATCCAGAAATTTCAAGACAATCGTGAAGCCATCTACGAACTCGTCCTACAGCAGCCAGGCTTTGAAGATCGTACGCGCGAAAACCTTGTGAAGTATGTGGACAAGTTTTATGAGTTGGTCGAGGACCCGAAGAAGGTAGAGAAACAAATAACTAAAAAGTGCCTATAGGCGAGGTTTAAATGCTACACATTGCGATAGCGGCGGGCCTTGTATTGGGACTACTGGTCGGGCTTGGGGCGGCGGCGACAGGCAACCAATGGTTAATGGCCATCGCGGAAGGTTCAGCGCCTTTCGGCAACTTATTCATGAATGCGATCCGAATGGTTGTTATTCCGCTCATCGTAACTGTCGTATTCACCAGCATTGCCAAGCTTGGCGACCCACGAAAACTTGGGCGCATCGGTGGTATCACAATTGCCTATTACTGGATCACACTGATCCCGGCCATTGCTATCGGCATGGCAACGATGAAAATCGGCCTGCGCTTCGCCAGTGAAATCGAAATGCCGCCGACCGAAGCGACCACGGTGCCGCAGCTACAAAGCTTTATCGACTTCCTCGTTAATCTTGTGCCGGCGAACCCGTTTGCTGCCGCAAGCGCTGGCGCGATCCTGCCACTGATTGTGTTCACAGCGTTGGTTGCCGCCGCGACCGGCACGTTAGCGAAGGAGCGCAGGGAACGCCTCGTGAATTTGGCCGACGATATCAGCGAAGCGTTGATCAAACTGGTCTGGTGGATTTTGTACACCGCTCCGATTGGTGTGTTTGGTCTGGCAGCGCCGGTCACAGCACAACTGGGTTGGGACCTCGTTGAAAGTCTCGCCATATTTATCGTTTGTGTTTTCATCGGATTGGTCATTTTTGTCTCGCTGGTAACGCTACCACTGGTTTGGTTTGCCGGCCGCATTAGCCCCGTGAGTTATTTGCGCGGTACGATCGGCGCTGTGTCTGTTGCCGCATCAACAACCAGTACTGCCGCTGCAATTCCAGTCACACTCGAGGAAGCAACCAACAACCTGAAGGTCTCACCGCCAGTCGCGGATCTGTTAGTTCCACTCGGTGCATCAATGCACCGGCCGGGCAGTGCGTTGTTCCAGGGGGCCGCGGTCGTATTCCTGGCTTATCTGTTTGATGTTCCAATCCCGATGACTGCTGTTGGTGCAGCCATGCTGGCAACCTTTCTCGTCTCCCTGACCGTTGCCCCGGTGCCGTCGTCAGGCGTAGTTACCTTGGCGCCAGCTCTGGATGCGGTCGGTGTGCCAGTATCGGGCTTGGCAATCATGCTCGGAATCGACCGAATACCGGACATGATGCGGACAGCGACTAATATTTTGGCGCAGGTCTCAGCGGCTGTATTTGTCGACCGCTTTACCTCAAACGGTGAGGATTGATTGACAAATATCATAATTAATTAATATATTAATAATTAATACATTAATTAAAGAGATTTTACAGTGAACGTCCCGCAGTTCAGCCATTCATTACCGATGTTGTTGTATGCGGCGATAGATGTGGTCATGCCGAGGTTCCGGCAAATCTTCAAAGAATTTGGCCTGACTGAACAGCAGTGGCGTGTTCTGCGCGTGCTCTGGGATATTGAGGAAGTCAGTCACTCAGATCTGGCCAGTATTACACTCATACCTGCCCCGAGCCTGGTCGGCGTTGTCGATCGCTTGAGCAAAATGCATTTGGTTGAACGCCGTCAGTCAGGCCTGGATCGACGGGTCGTGTTAATCGCGACCACCGCTCAGGGTCGCGAGCTTCGTGAACAAATAATGCCGGCGGTGCAACAAAGCTATTTCGAGTTACGTGACTCGATCGATGACTCAACCTGGCGCGCCCTGATAGACGGCCTTGAGGACCTGGTCAACGACGACCGCTAGATCGAATCAATAATACGATTGAAGGTCGGGCTTGGTCGCATTGCTGCTACCGCACGTTCGTCATCTGGATGGTAGTAACCGCCAATATCAACCGCGTCACCCTGCGCAGCAATCAACTCTGAATTAATGATCTCTTCGCTGTCTGCCAGGTCATCCGCAACGTTGCGGAAACGCATGGCAAGATCTGCGTCCTGATCCTGATTCGCCAGCGCCTCAGCCCAGTAAGAGGCTACATAGTAGTGACTGCCGCGATTGTCGTGTTCATTGACCTTGCGCGACGGTGATTTGTTCTCACTCAGGTAACGCGCATTCGCGTCGTTTAGAGCAGTGGCAATAATCCCGGCACGAGCATTATCTGTCTTGTCCGCGAGGTCTTCGATGGAGACTGCCAAAGCAAGAAATTCGCCGAGGCTGTCCCAGCGCAAATGTCCTTCGCCCAGGAATTGCTGAACGTGTTTTGGTGCCGAGCCGCCAGCACCGGTCTCGTACAATCCGCCACCGGCCAGCAGTGGCACAATTGACAGCATCTTTGCACTTGTACCGAGCTCGAGGATCGGGAAAAGATCGGTTAGGTAATCGCGCAGTACGTTCCCCGTTACGGAGATTGTGTCTTCACCTGCTGTGACTCGTTTGAGCGTTGTGCGCATTGCCTCTACCGGCGACAAGATACGAATATCCAAGCCCTCAGTATCGACGCCTTCAAGGTACTTGTTTGTCAGTGCGATTAGGTTGCGGTCATGCGCGCGGTTTTCATCAAGCCAGAAAACTGCAGTTGAGCCGGTTTGCCGCGCACGACTGACAGCGAGGCGGACCCAGTCGCGTATTGGTAAATCCTTTGTCTGGCACATACGCCAGATATCGCCGTGGGCGACCGTATGTTCGATAAGAACATTGTCTTGTGCATCTACAATTCGAACTCGGCCAGCGGAAGAAATCTCAAACGTTTTGTCGTGCGAACCGTACTCTTCGGCCTTTTGTGCCATTAAACCGACGTTGCAAACGTTGCCCATCGTCGTGACATCGAACTCGCCAGTCGCCTTGCAGTACTCGATGATCTCCTTGTAGATGCCGGCGTAATTGCGATCCGGAATCATTGCTTTAGTGTCGGCAAGCTTGCCGTCAGGACCCCACATCTGACCCGAAGACCGAATTGCCGCAGGCATTGAGGCGTCGATAATGACATCACTCGGTACGTGCAGGTTAGTTATGCCGCGGTCGGAGTCCACCATCGAAAGTGCAGGACGGGTATTGTAAACAGCGGAAAGATCGCCTTCGATCGCCGTTCTTTGTTCGTCCGGTAACTCCGCGATTTTTGAGTAAACGTCGCCAATACCGTTGTTAGCATCGACGCCCAGCGAGTCAAACAGTTCGGCGTGTTTCTCAAACACGTCACGGTAGTAGACCTTAACCGCGTGACCGAACATGATTGGGTCCGATACCTTCATCATCGTCGCTTTCAGGTGAAGCGATAACAACACGCCAGCCTCTTTCGCGGCGTCAATCTCACGATCAAAGAAATCTCTTAGCGCCGCACAGCTCATTACTGACGCATCAATGAGCTCGTGGTCGAGAACTGAGACTTGGTCACGCAGAATTGTTGTGGAGCCGTCTTCAGCTATGTGTTCAATCCTGAGGCTGCTCCCGTCGTCGACGATGACGGACTTTTCGCTCGAGTAAAAATCGCCGTCCTGCATGTGTGAGACGTGCGATTTGGATGTCTCGCTCCACTGTCCCATAGAGTGCGGATGTGCCTTAGCGAATGCCTTTACTGCCGCGGCTACCCTGCGATCCGAATTGCCCTCTCGCAACACAGGGTTTACAGCACTTCCCAAAACGGTGGCATAGCGCTTCTTAATATCTTCTTCGGCCGCATCTTTTGGCTCGTCCGGGTAGTCCGGTATGTCGAAACCTTGTGACTGCAGCTCGGCAATAGCGTCGGCAAGCTGCGGAATCGAGGCACTGATCTTCGGCAGCTTGATGATGTTGGCTTCAGGCGTCTTGGCCAGCTTGCCAAGCTCGGCGAGCGCGTCAGCGTGGCGTTGATCGTTCGTCAACTTTTCCGGGAAATTGGCCAGAATCCGGCTAGCGAGCGAAATATCCCGTGTTTCGACCGCAATACCGGCCGCGTCGGCGAAGGCCTGCACTATAGGCAGAAAAGAGTAGGTCGCAAGGGCTGGAGCCTCGTCTGTACGGGTATAGATGATCTTCGCTGAACTCATTGGATTCCTTAGCCTGCAACGGGCCCTTCTAGGGGCGCGCCATTATAAGGGTCGTAGCCGATTCGGCCAATGGTCAGGTAATGGTCGGGCTATGGTCAGGTCTTCTTTGCCCTCAGGCCCCAGAATACGCCCCGTTCTTACCTAATTTGAAAGAGGAAATAGCAATGATCTATAACAACATACTGGAAACCATCGGTAATACGCCGATCGTAAAGCTGAATCGCATGGCGCCAGCGCATGTCGATATGTACGTAAAGGTTGAGTCCTTCAACCCGATGGCTTCTGTCAAAGACCGGCTGGCAGTCGCCATCATTCTTGATGCGGAGAAGCGAGGCACCCTAAAGCCAGGTCAGACTGTCATCGAGGCGACCTCCGGTAACACCGGTATCGCGCTGGCGATGGTCTGTGCTGCCAAGGGCTACCCGTTCGTCGCCGTGATGGCTGAGTCCTTCTCTGTCGAACGCCGCCAAATCATGCGGGGCCTGGGAGCAAAAGTTATCCTGACGCCAGCCGCGGAACGTGGCACAGGCATGGTTCGCAAGGCTGAAGAACTGGCTGAACAGAATGACTGGTTTTTGACCCGCCAGTTCGAGAACGAAGCGAATCCTGCATACCACCGCAATACGACTGCACCTGAGATTCTTAGCGACTTTGCTGGCAGGCGCCTCGACTACTGGGTCAGCGGCTATGGTACGGGCGGCACGATGACGGGCACCGGTGAGGTACTGAAACTGGCACGACCCGACCTGAAGATCATCGCCACGGAGCCGGCTGGTGCGTCACTGCTTGCCGGCAAGGAATGGCAGCCGCACAAGATCCAGGGCTGGACACCGGATTTCATTCCCGAGGTTCTGAACCGCGAAGTGTTCGATCAACTCTTACCCGTGAACGATGACCGTTCGATCGAAGTATCACGACAACTTGCAGCGGAAGAGGGCATCTTCACCGGTATTTCGTCTGGCGCGACTCTGGCGGCCGCTCTGCAGGTTGCAGAATCGGCCCCGGAAGGCTCAGTTATTCTGGCCATGTTGCCGGACACGGGTGAACGCTACCTGAGTACACCCTTGTTTGCAGGTGTGAACGAAGGATCCGATGACGAGTGGCTGCAGCAGAATGCAGCTTAGTGCCTAGGTGTTGGATGCCTCGAAGATCGTCTGGATCGAGGCGTCCAACATCGCATTGAACTCATCGTCAGACTGACCTGCCTGCAAGCCTTCGGCCAGGGCTCGTGAAAAACTTGCAACCATGCCATGCTGGCGGCCCAGTCGATCGTTCGCCTCTTCGCGTGAGTAACCACCGGACAGCGCGACCACGCGTGCGACATTCGGATGCGAGATGCAGTCCTCGTACAGACCATCTTCCTCCGGCAAGGTGAGTTTCAGCATAACCATTTCACCGTCGTCCAATGCGTTTAGTTGATCGATGATCGCAGCGCGCAGCACTTCTTCGGCGGTTTCCTTGTCAGGACAGTGAATATCAACTTCCGGTTCGATAATTGGCACCAGGCCCGCTGCTACTATCTGTCGTCCAACCTCAAATTGCTGCGCTACAACAGCGTGAATGCCCGCAGAATTCGCTTCCTTAATAACGGAACGCATCTTGGTACCGAAAACTCCGGCTGCTTTGGCCTTAACCAACAAGTCTGCAAGGCCAGGGTTCGGGTTCATTACTTGCGCTCCGTTATCGACATCGGCAAGGCCTTTGTCAATTTTCAGGAAGGGTACAACCTGTTTTACGTCCCAGAGGTAGGATGCGGTCGACTGTCCTTCGACCTCGCGGTCCATCGTATTCTCGAACAAGATCGCGCCAAGTATTCGTTCGCCGGTGAATGCCGGACTGGTCATGATGCGGCTACGCATTGCGTGCACGACGGTGAACATTTCCTCGTCATTCGACCAGGCGTCGTCGGTGATGCCATATAGACCCAGAGCTTTGGGTGTGCTGCCGCCGCTTTGGTCAAGGGCTGCAATAAATCCGGGTCGATTCTTGATGATTTCCAGTTGTTCCGCGTTGCTCACGATAGATCTCTTTTTGTTAGATGAAAGGGACGGATGCACGCGGAATTGTACAGCAAGAAGCCCGGGCAATCGCTTGCCCGGGCCCTGCGTTGAGCTTATCTATACTTCGTCCGGGCCTGCCTTTGGCGGGCGGCCACCTTCGGGACGTTGACCGCCCTCACTGCGACGATGTTGACGTTCCTTGCCGCCGTGACGGGCACGCATCTGTTCTCGTTTCGCCTGGCGTTCTTCTTGTGACATATTCTGCCAGCGCTCGCGAGCGGCGGCGCGTTGTTCCGCAGTCATATTTTCGCGACGAGGCTTCTTGTGTGCACGATCCGGGCGTTGTTCGCGCGGTGTTGCACTGTCAGTTGCCGCAGGGTCGTCGGATTCCTGCGCGTGGGAGCTTCCAAAAACAAAGGCGAGGGACAGTGTCAGCAGTACCAGGTATTTTCGGGTTGTCATGAT
>JBPCXZ010000021.1:0-3692 GCA_051008055.1 Woeseiaceae bacterium | reverse complement strand
CTTACCACGCTGCAAATTCTTTTCAATACCTGGCGGCAATGACTTTTTGCCCTTGCCGTTATTGCCATTGCCTTTTTTCGAGCCGCCACTTGAATGGTCCTGATAGTAGGCGCGGATTACCGAAATCTCATTGTCGGTGAATTCAACACTCAGACCGACATCGCCGGCACTGGCGGAGAACGAAGAGAAACCAAGTACCAGGGCGGTTAAAGCCGCTATAAGCCATTGTTTTTTCATGATAATGCGCCTGCTTTGAACCAGTGTCTCAAGGTACGTCGCTGGGCGCTGCGTGTAAGTGATTCGCCTCACAGATCCGCGGCTATCACTGAAACATATAGCAGCCGAATTGCCGTCAGCGTGATCAGCAATCGATAGATTATTCGGAACTGTTTTTCCGGCAAAAAATCGCCAAGCCGCTTGCCTACCCAGGTACCGATAAAGCTGACAATCACCGCAAGGGCTATCAGCAGCAAATACGGTCGGTAGTCGAACCCGAACCACATGTACCCCGTGATCTTGAAAACCGACATGCCGGCGAGACAACCGGCCATCGTTGCAATCATCTCGCGGCGTTTCAAACCGACGTGGAGAACGACTGCATGCAGCACCGCGCCGTAAGCTATCAGGGTCGACAACAGGGAATGCGCGAAACCAACGACCGCCCAGGGCTGCTTGAGCTTCGGTCGCCACTTTACCTCGGGTAACCAGATTGCTACCAACATCACAACGGCAAGGGCAATAGCGATGGTTCGCTCCGGTAATGCGAAGTAAGCACGCGCGCCGAGTGCCGTTCCGATCAGGCTGCCTAACAGGAACGGCTTGGCGATTTTCCAGTCAATGTATTCCCAGAATAAGAGGACACGCCCAATGGTTGAACCGATGAGCAATCCTGAATGCAGTGGCACGACTGCCATGATAGGAAGAACAGCTGTGGTCGTTGCCAGAATGATCATCGCGCCACCGGCGGAGAACGCGGCATTAAATGCGGCGGCAACAAAGCTCGCGGCCACCAGGACGAAAAATACCCAGTCGAACTCCATTGCTAGGCGCTAACGGCGCTTAGCGATGCATCCAGGGTTTGCAACATCAGGTCGACTTCGGCCTGCTGCAGCACCATCGGCGAACGCAACTTCAGGATATTGCTGTCCGGGCCGATAGAGCCCACCAGAACTCCGCGGTCACGAAGATCATTGACCACTCTCGTCGTTTTTTCCCTAGCCGGTGTGCGCTCGGTTCGATCGTCGACGAGTTCGATGGCGATAAACAGGCCTTTGCCGCGCACATCACCAATCAATTCGTGACGCTTGGCCAGTTCTTGCAGTCCGGCGACGATGTGTTGACCTTGCTGCGCGGCGTTCTCCTGCAGATTTTCTTCTTCGAGTACGTCGAGCACAGCGATCGCAGCCGCACACGACACGGGGTTACCACCGAATGTGTTGAAGTAGCCAACGTTGCGACTGAACTCTTCGACCAACCCACGACTCGTGACCATAGCGGCGATCGGGTGCCCGTTGCCCATCGGTTTGCCCAGCGTGACGATGTCCGGCACCAGGCCATCAGACTCGAATCCCCAGAAGTAATCGCCGGTTCTGCCAAAGCCCGGCTGCACTTCATCCGCAATAAATAGTCCGCCTGCCGCACGAATGATCTCGGCCACACGCGCAAGATACCCTGGCGGCGGCGTGCCTATGCCACCGCTTGAGATGATGGTATCGACTATGAAAGCGGCGGGTTTAACGCCCCGCTCCAACAATGTGTCCACCGCTTCCTGAACATGCTCGGCGTAGCGCATACCGGCATCGTCGCCACGATAGCGACCGCGATACACATCCGGGTCCGGGACAGTTACAACGTAAGGTGGCAGGTCCTCCAGAGGGCATTCTTCAGGACTGATTTCATAGCTAGCCTTCGTATTTCCATGGTAGGCATTTCCGGTAACGATGATTCCCTCGCCGCCAGTTGCCGCCCGCGCAACGCGCAGCGCCAGTTCGTTGGCCTCGCTACCCGTACAGCAGAACATGGCAGTATCGAGCTCGTCGGGAAATTTGCCGGTCAGGCGCTCGGCATAGTTCACGACGTTTTCATGCAAATAGCGGGTGTGGGTATTAAGCGTGCGCGCCTGGCTGCAGATAGCGTCAACCACGCGCGGATGGCAGTGACCGACGTGCGGGACATTGTTATACATATCGAGATACTTGCGGCCATCGGCGTCAAACAACCAGACACCCTCGCCTCTGACAATGTGCAATGGCCTGTCGTAGAACAGCCTGTAGGCTGGCCCGAGTAGCGATTTACGCTTTTGGAACAAATCCAGACCGCTCATGACATTGACGCGCCGATCCGTTGCCTATACAAGATGTGCACCATGCTAACGGTCTACAGCAACGATCACCAACTACACCGCGGCAAGTACGAATTTGGCGACGGCCAGCTGCTGCCGTGCTTCGAGACTCCGGCGCGTGCAGATCTCGTTCTTAAATCGGTACGCGAAGCGAACCTCGGGAATATCGTAGAACCGGAGGAATTCGGCCTGGACCCGGTACTGCGTATCCACGACCCGGGCTTCGTCGAGTTCCTGGGTGAAGCCTGGGACTTGTGGGCCGCAGCCGGCCGAACTTGTGACGCTTTGCCACTTGCCTGGCCAGTGCGCGGAATGCGCAACATCGTTCCCGAGCACATCGACGGCAAGCTCTCTTATTACTCTTTCGACGGTGGCAGTCCGATCATGAGCGGTACCTGGCAGGCCGTCAGGACCTCCGCCAATGTAGCGTTAACCGGCGCGGCGCATCTCAGGGCCGGCGAGCACTGCGTCTTCTCGCTGTGCCGACCACCGGGTCATCACGCATCGTCTGATTACATCGGCGGTTACTGTTACCTGAATAACGCAGCGATAGCCGCACAGAGCCTGCTCGACGAAGGCGCCAGCAAGATCGCTATCCTCGATATCGACTACCACCACGGCAATGGCACACAGTCTATTTTCTATGACCGCAGTGATGTACTTTTTGTCTCGATTCACGGCGACCCGGCGCAAGAATATCCGTATTTCCTCGGTCGCGACGACGAGACGGGCGACGGCAAGGGCGTAGGCTTTAACGCGAATTTCCCGTTGCGCTGGCAAAGCAGCGCCAAGCTCTGGCTGGCTGCGCTTGAAGAAAGTCTAGCTCGCGTCACCGCCTATGCTCCCGACTACCTGCTGATTTCACTGGGCGTCGACACTTTTATTGAAGACCCGATCTCCGAGTTTCGGCTTACCAGTGATGACTACCTGACAGTCGGCCAGCGCATCGCCAGCCTCGGCTTGCCAATGCAATTCATTCTCGAAGGCGGTTATGCCGTCGATGCAATCGGCGTCAACGCGACCAATGTGTTGCGTGCAGCCTGCGAAGGAAACGGCACCTCATGACAGAAAACCTCAGGTCACCTGGCTGGTGGGCCGGTATAGCAACCGCCGTGGTCATTTCGATTCTGGCGGGTTACGTCGCCAGTTGGATGGGCACTTCACTGCTTGGCTTCGAAAAAAGCCCCATCAGCGCGATCATGATGGCCATCATTCTGGGTATGTTGCTCGCTAATACCGTCACTTTGCCGAGCCAATGGCAGCCTGGCTTGAAGTTCTGCACCACGATGGTTCTCCGGATCGGCATCATGTTGCTCGGCATTCGTCTGAGTTTGCTGAGCGCCGGGCAGTT
>JBPCXZ010000020.1:0-19644 GCA_051008055.1 Woeseiaceae bacterium | reverse complement strand
GGTTTGAATAACTGGAACATGATGTCCGCGATGCTCTCCGAGGACTCGGACAACGCGTTAAAAACTCTACTGGCCTACGAAATGACTGACCTCTCCAAGCACAGCGAAATCCTGGGTGAAGATTCAGAGTCCGCTGTGATCGGCGCCAGAAATCAGCGTGCTATTGATGTTCTCAAAGAACAGCTGGCCGCAGGCAGCAAAACGATCGCTATCTTCTACGGTGTCGCCCACATGCCGGACATGGAAGATCGACTGTTTGAACAGCTTGATCTGGTTTATCTAGACACCACCTGGGTTGACGCGTGGCGCCTCGACACTCGCGTCGACGTCAAGTAGCCCTTCTTTCTCAAGATCTTCCATCGTCGAAATAATGGCCTGGCGCAAACGCGGTATCAGGTAGTCGACGTCATCTTTGGTCATTGTCAGCGGCGGCGACATGATGTTCAGATCGGCTGCCGGACGCACGATCACGCCTAGAGCCTCACAATGATTGGAAATGCGCTTACCGATATTGACACTTGGCGGGAAAAACTCCTTGGTGTCTTTGTTCATGACATTGACTACGCACATCATGAATCGCTTGCCACGGATATCGCCGACAATCGGTAAATCAAGCAAAGTTCGCAGTTGCTCCTCGAAGTATTCGCCCACCTCGATCACATTGTCGAAGATTTTCTCGCGCTCCATGATCTCGATGTTTTTGAGAGCAGCCGCACAACTTACCGGGTGACCGGAATAGGTGTAGCCAGCCATGAACCAGCGATCCTTATCGCTGCGCAGCACGTCATAAATGCGGTCCGAGAAAATACAGGCACCGAGTGGCAAGTAGCCCGAAGTCAGCCCTTTAGCACAACAGATAATATCCGGCTGCACATCAAACATCTCCTGGCTGACAAACCAGTGGCCCAACCTGCCGAAACCTGTAACGACCTCGTCTGCGACGTAAATAATGTCGTACTTCTTACACAGCTCCCAGGTTCGCCGGTTGTAGCCTTCGGGTGGAACAATGACGCCGCCGGAACCCAGAATCGGCTCGGCATAGAACATCGCGATGTTGTCGGCGCCAAGCTCATTGATCAACGCTTCCATCTCATCGACGAGAAAATCGCAGAACTGTGCTTCACTCATGCCCTCAGGCGCCCGGTAATAGTTTGGGCTGGTGAGGTGATGCATGATGTCTTCGATGTATTCGAATTCTTCGGTGCGGTCACTGGCTTTGCCCGACAAAGACGCAGCCAGATATGTGGTGCCGTGGTAGGCATCTTTGCGGCAGATGATGTGCTTCTTACTCTTCTTGCCACGCGCCGCCTGATACATCTGGACGAGGCGAAACGCGCCGTCGTTTGCAGTTGAGCCACCGCAGGTATAAAACACGTGGTTCAGATCGCCGGGTGCGAGTTCTGCCAGCTTGGCCGACAGCTTGGCCGCCGGCTGGTTCGACATATCTGTAAAGGGGTTCGCATACGCGAGATCTACCACCTGTTCCGCGATAGCGTCGGCCATTTCCTGGCGTCCGAGACCGATATTCGTGCACCACATGCCGCCGACAGCATCGAAATACTGCTTGCCCTCGATATCCTGAATATAGGCACCTTGGCCCTTATCCATAATGAGGCAACCCTCTTCGTCATTAGTGACGAAGTTATGAAACGGGTGCACGTGGTGGCGGCGGTCCTTTTCCCAGACCTCTTTACTGCTTGCTTGTCGTTTACTCATAGTCCCATGCTATCTGGCTAGTAGCCGTTAGTCACGACGATACTTGCTGAAAAAGGCCCACGCTAGGTCCATCCCAGCATGTGGACCGCCTTCCGGCACCGGATCGCATATGGATTTCTCCGGCATCGAGCCTAATTGCTGTGCGGCGACACAGGTTGCAGGTGAATTTGGCAGCCCCTGCTTCGGCCAAACGTGGGTTCCCGTCGGATCGAGGCAACTGACCACCTCGTGGCCTTCAATTCTGCAGTTTGAATAGGCCGTACAGGCCACACCAGCCGCCGTCGCGAGCTCACTAGGCCAGTCGGTCGGCCCCGTCTCGCAACTCATCGCCGCAGCGTGAATCGCGGCGGACTCTACTAATGTTGCATAGATAAATCCGTCATCTTTACCCGCCTTGCCGTCATATCGAACCGTTTCGTCTTCGGCTCCCATCAGATACATCATCGGTAGATCAGTCGTAGACGCGCAGGCGTGCCCGGGCGGCTGCAGGCCAATAATCGGTGCCGCGGCGGCGAAACGCTCCGCGAGACTGCAGGCAATCCTTGTTGTCATAATGCCGCCGCTGCTCACTCCCAGTACGTAGTAGCGACTTTTGTCGGTTTCGAAATTGGCCTGCACCTCATCGAGCATACGCTCGACGAATGCAACGTCATTGGTACACGGTTCCCATTGGCAACGGTGACACTCGCCACAGCCGGGAGGACACGCGTACTGAGCCGACTTTTCCGTGCAATGCGCTGGCGCGGACCGGTCTGCCCCGTTTTCGTCATAAGAGTTCCAGGTTGTCGCGCGGTACGATGATGACTGCAGCGGCACCACGAAATGTGTCGCTTGCGGATAGACGACCATGTAACCGTGCTTGTCGGCATGCTCGTTCAGCTGATGCGCAGAAGCGAACCCGGTCGCAGTGCTCGAATAACCGTGAAAGCCGACGACAACGGGCAGTCGTCCATCGAGGCCGGGCGGGACATGCACGAAGTACTCGCGTTCGACGCCTTCGTGCTCGAAGGCGAATCGCTGCATAGGATCATATTCATCGGAACAAGCGACCAGCAAAACTGCGAGAAGCAGCAGGCTTGTATTACCGACTAGAGAACCAGATACTGATTTCAATGTACTAAACCTTTGAGACAAGAATCATGAGTTGGACTGTATACCTGTCCGGAGAAATCCACACCGACTGGCGCGATCAGATTATTGCTGGTGCAAAATCGCATAGCCTTGACATCGATTTTACCTCTGCCGTTACCAATCATGAAGCTAGCGACGCCGCTGGCGATGTGCTTGGCAAGGAAGACCATAATTTCTGGCGCGACCACAAGTCGGCCAAGGTGAACAGCATCCGAATTCGCAACCTTATCGAGAAGTGCGATATTGCCGTCATCCGATTCGGGGACAAGTACAAGCAATGGAATGCGGCGTTTGACGCCGGCCAGTGCGCTGCTCTCGGCAAGCCGTACATTACGCTGCATGCCGATGACATCGTGCACGCACTCAAGGAAGTTGATGGGGCCGCTATGGCGTGGTCGCAAACGCCAGATCAAGTCGTCGAAGTCCTGAAGTACGTCATCAGCGCCAAATAGTCGGCAGACAAGGATGCTGGATATTCAAGGATGAGTCTGCGTTACGTTACGATCAGTCAACAAGAATACTCTGCCAGTCGAGCAGCATAGAAATAAGGCAAAGCTCGGGGCTGCAGTGTCAGACCTGATTTAAAATCCAGCCGAAAACCAGAATCTGCGGTACTGCAATAATCGGCAGCCAGATTGCCGTACGCCTGCCGATGTTTGACCAGAGCAGACCAATCTCCGTGTAGTCTGTCGCAACGCCGGCCATCAAAAATACGAACGGATTACCGAGCACGCCCACCTTATTAAAAATTTCAAAGGCAATCGGCGAGGTCCCTTCGCTGCAGACTTCAAGTACCGTTGCGAACAACAACGTGACGGTCATGCCAGTGACATCCGGGCCGAGGTATTGCATGAAGAAGTGCGCCGGAACGTATGCACCGACGATTGCAGCGGCCAGCACGCCGATGAGTATCCACCACAGGACCATGTTGGCCAACGACATTGAGCCCGCAGCCACGCCATACGCAGATCGTTTCAGCTCGAATTCCCTAAGGCGGTCCCAGGATACGTCTTCGGGCCGCGCTGCTTCGTTGCCACCCTCAATCCACCCGAGGCGATCGAGAAACGTGAATATCACACCCGTGGTCAGCGCAATTACCATCGCGCCACCAACGATGTAGATGGCACGCCAGCCGAAAAATCCGAATAGCAATATCGTTATCGGCAAGTTCGCCCAGGGTGAGGCAAGCAGGAACGTAATGACAGCCGGCACACTGGCGCCTTTCTTATGAAGCTGGATAGCGATAGCGAGGATACCGTGCGAGCATGCCGACATGAGCAGACCCGCAATAACGGCATTGAGGAGCGTCATTTTGCGCGTGCCGCCTAGAAAACGAACGATGAAGCCGTCCGGTACGAAATAGTCGATAACACCGCCGAGCGCCAGGCCAAGCAGCACGGCCCACCAGATTAATGCCAGATACGCGAGCAGGCTTTCATTGAGTGCCTGCAGCGGTGGTGCAAATGACAGCGCGAGTACAGCAAGGAATATCGCACCGACTATCGTGAGTTTACGACCAATTGACGGAACACCCTGATCCCTTCCCGGTGTGTTTTGACAATGGTGGCCTGCGTTCTCCATGACTGACCGCTTCCCGACAGGAGCTGTTAGTTAGCAGTCTCTGATCATGCGGACTCCCCCACGCGTAATCAAATAGGGTAAATACGGATGCACACCTTTACGTTAGAATCGAGCTTGGCCTGACCACGATATCTGCATGATGTTTAAGAATGGATTCAAGCTCGGCGAGTACACGGTCTATCCGCTAGAGGGGCGTCTGGTAGCGGAGAACAAGGAGCGACGAATCACACCGCGCGCGATGGACGTGCTGCTTTACCTGGCCGAACGGGCACCGGCTGTGGTCGAGCGAGATTCCCTTTTGCAGGATCTTTGGGGCGGTCGCGCGCAATCCGACGAGCCCCTGAACAAGGTCATCAGCGAGCTTCGACGGGCACTCAAGGACGATGCGGCCAAGCCGGCCTATATTCAGACAATTACAAAACGCGGATACCAGATCCTGGCGGAGACGACGCCGCTTGAAGCTGCTGAACCCGATCGTAAGCCACCGTCGAAATTGCTGGTCGCAGCTGGAGTCGTCGGCCTGGTAGCCGCCATTCTATTTGTCTTTCTCGAACGAGGGACCGACGAGCTTGCAGCCACCGGTGAGCTGACGATAGCGGTGTTACCTTTTGTCGACATGTCGGAAGCAGGTGATCAGGAATACTTTTCCGACGGCATTTCCGAGGAACTCTTGAATCTTCTTACCCGTTCACCCGGACTGCAGGTGATTTCACGAACGTCAGCTTTTTCCTACAAGAACAAGGACATCAGCATTCCGGTCGTTGCGCGCGAACTAGGTGCAACACATGTTCTCGAAGGTTCGGTGCGCATGTCGGACACGACAATACGCATTACAGCGCAACTCATTGACGCTCACCGCGACACGCACATCTGGTCGGAGACCTACGACCGCAAGCGAGACGACATATTTCTGGTGCAGGATGAAATTGCCGCGCAGGTCGTTAAGCAACTCGAGATTGAACTACTTGAAGCCGCCCCGTCAGTAAATGCGACAAATTCGGAGGCCTATGACCTGGTTCTGCAGGCGCGCTATCTGCATCGTCAAAGCACGCCTGAAGCGCTGACGAAAGCGATTGAGCTGTTCAATCGTGCCGTAGAAGTCGATCCAGAATATGCATCGGCCTGGGCGGGTTTGGCGCTTGAGTATATGAGTCAGGCAGATCAGGCTTTGCTGCCCTTTGAAGAGAGCTACGTTTTGGCCCGCGAGGCGGCCAATCGGGCACTGTCACTCGACCCGGAAAATGTAGCAGCGCATCGGGGATTAGGTTGGATTGCACGAAATTATGATGGCGACTATGCAACCGCGGCACGTCATTACGAACGCGCACTGGCGATGGAACCTTCAAACATTGACTCTGTCTCGACAGCCGCTTTCATGGCCATGTCTCTCGGTCGCATCGATCAAGCCGTCGAGTTGGCGGAGTTCATGATCACGCGGGACCCAGTGTCCGCGATGGGCAATACGGAATTGGGGCTTTTCTACCTGTATGCGGGTCGCTTAGACGATGCCATCGCGTCATTTCGCACTGCCCTGACGCTAAGCCCGGATTACATCGGCGCCCATTACCAGATCGGCCTCGCCTTACTACTCAAGGACGAACCGCAGGCTGCTCTGCTCGAATTTGCGAAAGAGCCTGACAATATTTGGCAGTTCATCGGCATGGCGATGGCCCATCACGCTGTTGGTGACACCAGCGCAGCTGATGCAACACAACAAGTGATTATCGAAGACTACGCCGATGTCGCTGCATTCAATATTGCTTACGTCGTGGCATACCGCAACGAAGCAGATCAAGCTTTCTCATGGCTGGAAAGGGCTGTCGAAATGAATGACCCGGGCCTGACCGAGCTCATCATTCACCCGTTTCTCGCCAACCTTCATTCTGATGAACGCTGGCCGGCGTTTCTGACGGACTTGAGCCTGGCGCCAGAACAGTTAGACGCTATAGCCTTCGACGCGGTAATTCCCCGGCAGTAATTTCTAGCGCTTCATTGCCTCGAAGAACTTCGCGTTGGTCTTCGTATCCTGCATCTTGTTCAGCAGAAACTCGACGGCCGCGAGCTCGTCCATCGGATGCAGTACTTTACGCAGCACCCACATCTTCTGTAGCTCTTCCGGATCTGTCAGCAACTCTTCCTTACGCGTACCAGAACGATTGATATTGATCGCCGGGAACACACGCTTCTCAGCAATACGCCGATCCAGGTGGATTTCCATGTTGCCTGTGCCTTTGAATTCCTCGTAGATGACTTCGTCCATCTTCGAACCGGTATCGACCAAAGCAGTCGCCAGGATCGTGAGGCTGCCGCCCTCTTCGATGTTGCGTGCGGCACCGAAGAATCGCTTCGGTCGGTGCAGTGCATTTGCATCGACACCACCTGTCAGGACCTTGCCCGAAGACGGTACGACGGTGTTGTAAGCGCGTGCGAGACGCGTAATCGAGTCCAGCAAGATGACGACGTCGCGCTTGTGCTCGACGAGTCGCTTCGCTTTCTCGATAACCATCTCGGCGACCTGCACGTGTCGGCTGGCTGGCTCGTCAAAGGTCGACGATACGACTTCACCGCGCACGGTGCGCTCCATCTCGGTCACTTCCTCTGGTCGCTCATCGATGAGCAGTACCATCAGGTCGACGTCGGGAGTATTTGCGCAAATGGCAGACGCAATGTTCTGCAACAGCATCGTTTTACCGGCTTTCGGCGGCGAAACAATCAGGCCGCGCTGACCCTTACCGATCGGTGCCACCATATCGATGATGCGAGCGGTCAGGTCTTCCGTACTGCCGTTACCCTGTTCGAGTACCAGTCGTTCGGTCGGGAACAGCGGCGTCAGGTTTTCAAACAAAACCTTGCTGCGCGCATTCTCCGGAGAATCGTGGTTGATTTCGCCGACTTTGAGCAGTGCAAAATAGCGCTCGCCCTCTTTCGGCGGCCGAATCAGGCCAGCAACGGTGTCGCCGGTGCGCAGACTGAAGCGTCGAATCTGGCTGGGGCTGACGTAAATATCGTCAGGTCCGGCCAGGTAGGAACCATCAGCCGAGCGCAGGAAGCCAAAGCCATCCTGCAGGATTTCCAGAACTCCGTCACCGTAGATGTCTTCGCCATTTTTGGCATGCGCTTTCAGGATCGAAAAAATAATTTCCTGCTTGCGATGCCGTGCGAGATCCTCGAGACCCAGAGATTGACCCAGCTCCACCAGTTTGGCGGCCGGCCGGCTCTTGAGCTCGGTCAGATTCATGATGTTCTTGCTCATTTCGAGCTGTTCGGGTGGGATGACCTCTAGCGAGCTATCATCATCATCCGGGAACTGATCGTGTTGTGGACGTCTCCGACGTCTCCGGTTGCCCCCGCCTTTCTTGCCGCCACCCTTATTAGATGACCTATTGTTCGATTGATTACCCAAGTACCCTCTCACAGATTAGTTTCCAGGAATTCAGTCAATTGTGACTTGGACATGGCGCCTAGCTTTTGCGCATGTACAGCGCCGTCCTTGAACAGCATCAACGTAGGGATGCTGCGTATACCGAACTTCTGCGCGATGCTCGGATTTTCATCAATATTCAGTTTCTTGATGGCCACGCGGTCAGCGTATTCGCCTGCCACGTCATCAAGAATGGGCGCAATCATCTTGCATGGCCCACACCATTCGGCCCAAAAATCGATTAATACTGGCTTTTCCGACTGCAGGACATCCGCGTCGAAATCGCTGTCAGTGGTATGCACGATGTTGTCGCTCACCGGCTACTTCCTCCATAAATGATGGTTGAGTTGGTTGTTCGGACCGCCCTTTACATAATTTCTGCTGGGCGGACACGTTAAAATGGATGACGCTGCCGTATGTATCAGGCAATATGTCGCAGCTTTCTCGCGGCTTCTTTACTAGATTCGATGATTGCGAAACTGGCGGGTGCGACGATTGTCGCGTCGGTTAAGGCAATTTGAACGCGTCGCGAGCCATTTTGCAAGTCAAAAACCCTTTTTTCTGGTCCTAAACCTATGTCAGATAATCATCTGAGCGAGCTCAGATTCGACTCACTAACACTCTCCGAGAGCATGCAGGCGGGCATCCGCGATGCAGGCTTCGAGTTTTGTACTCCTATCCAGGCTAGTACCCTGCCAGTCGCCCTGGAGGGCAAAGACGTCGCCGGGCAGGCGCAGACTGGCACCGGCAAGACCGCGGCCTTCCTTATCGCCACCTATGAAAAGTTGCTGGCGACGGAAAAGCCGACAGAAGGTCCGCGCAACCCACGTGCCTTTATGCTCGCACCGACTCGCGAACTGGCGATCCAGATCGCCAAAGATGCCGAAGTCCTCGGCAGCCACACGAACTTCAAAGTCGCCCTCGCGTTTGGCGGGACCGGCTATGAGCAACAGCGCAAGGCACTGACCGATGGCGCCGACCTGCTGATTGGCACCCCCGGGCGCATCATCGACTACTTCAAACAGGGCGTGTTCAAGCTTAGTGAAGTCGAGGTTGCCGTGCTCGACGAAGCTGATCGTATGTTTGATCTAGGCTTTATCAAGGACATCCGCTATTTGCTACGCCGCCTGCCCGACCCGGACAAACGTCTGAACATGTTGTTCTCGGCAACCCTTTCAATGCGGGTCATGGAGCTCGCCTACGAGCACATGAACGAACCAGAGCTGGTTCGCATTGAACCGGACAAGGTTACGGCCGACAAAGTTCGGCAGGCCATTTTCTTCCCAGCCAACGAAGACAAGATGCCGCTGCTGATCGGCCTGATTCGAGAAATGGGCGAGGGCCGAATCATGGTCTTCGTCAACATGAAGCGCGAAGCCGAACGTATGGAGGCGTATTTCCAGGCCAATGGCATCCAGGCAGCCGCAATTTCCGGCGACGTGCCACAGAACAAGCGTATGCGCATGCTGAAGAGCTTCCAGGACGGCGAGCTGCAGGTTCTTATAGGTACAGACGTCGCCTCACGTGGCTTGCACATACCCGACGTGCAATACGTCATTAACTACGACCTGCCGCAGGACGCCGAAGATTACGTACATCGTATTGGCCGTACCGCGAGAGCCGGTGCTTCGGGCGATGCGATAAGTTTCGGCTGCGAGACCTACGCCATGTCGTTGCCAGACATCGAGGAATACATTTCGCACAAGATCCCGGTCGCCAACTACGATCCGACGATCTTGCCGGAACTCGTTAAGCCGAAATTCAAGCCACGCAAGCCCAGTGGTAATCGTGGCGGTAACCGAGGTGGTGGCAATCGTGGCGGTGGGCGACCGCCGCGGAGACGCTAGCAGCAGCGGCTAGGCCAGTTCGCTAATCCCTTCTACCGACACAAAGTCGTCATGCTCGTTGCGCGGCATGGACGTGTCGGGCCGGGAAATTGCCACCGGATGCCGCACACCATAAGTGGCAGCGCTCTTTAGAACCGGGTGACTGTCGTCCACGAACATTGTGGTCTCCGGGTCAAATCCCGCATCTTCCTGTAACGCATGCCAGAAATTCTGGTGCTCTTTGGCATAGCCGTAGTCGTGCGAGACGTGTACACCATCAAAATACTCAATCAGACCGGTCACCTCCTGCTTGAGATCCAGCGTGTTGCGATGTGAATTCGTGACCAACAGCAGCCGCACATGCGCATCACTCATGCGCTGTAAAAACTCGTGCGCTCCGGGCAGAAAGTCGATCATGTGGTCGTTGTCGCGGTGCAGCTGGGTAACGTCCAGACCGAGGTGCTCGCTCCAGTGATCAAGGCAATACCAGCGCAAATCACCTTGTGCCTTGCCGAATTTGTTCAGCAGGTAACGGCGCGCCTCGTCGAGCGACATGTCATTCTGCTCAGCCCAATGGGTCGGCACATGCGTCATCCACATATAGTTGTCATAGGCGAGATCGAGAATCGTGCCATCCATATCCAGCATCAATGTCTCACAATCGTTAAGTGCGGCTTTGGGATCGAATGTCACTGGCTTATACTGCGCGGCCCGCTTGGGTTATGGAGTCCACAATGAATCTCGAAGAATTGGTCGAACCAATTACCGAACTCGCTATCGAGGCCGGCAATGCCATTCTCGCAGTCTACGCCACAGATTTCGACGTAGAAAGTAAGTCCGACGAATCGCCGCTGACCCAGGCGGATCTTGCGTCGCACAACTGTATTGTTGCAGGCCTGGCGAGACTCACCCCGGAGATACCGATCATTTCCGAAGAAGACGGCCTGCCTGAGTTTGCAGTTCGTGGCCAATGGAGTCGTTACTGGCTCATCGATCCGCTGGACGGCACCAAGGAGTTCGTCAATCGTAACGGCGAATTCACTGTCAACATCGCCCTGATCGACAATAACCGTCCGATCTTTGGCGTTGTGCACGTGCCGGTACAGGAAAAAACCTATATCGGCTGTGAGGGCCGTGGATCCGAGCTGCGCGAAGCCGGTGGATCGAAGCCAATCAGTGTCGGGTCCGGCAGCAGTCAACCGGTCCGGATCGTCGGCAGTCGTTCGCACCGTGGCACCAGCCTCGACGCGTTCCTGAGCAAGCTCGGCGAGCACGACATGGTCGCTATGGGCAGCTCATTAAAATTTTGCACGGTCGCCGAAGGCAATGCGGACATTTATCCGCGACTTGGTCCGACCTCCGAGTGGGATACGGGTGCCGCACAGGCAGTTGTCGAACAGGCAGGTGGCAAAGTCCTGGAGCTTGACGGTAAGCCCTTGTCCTACAACAAGAAAGAGGACATCCTGAACCCATGGTTTGTGGTCATTGGGCCTACCGATAACGACTGGCTGGCGCTGCTAGCAGACGGCGAGTAGCATAGGACGCGATGACGGACAAAGTCGATACCGATTGCTTCAAGAACCTGGACAGGCTACGGGAGTTACGCGTCAGCCACCGGGACCTGGATTACCTGATCGACCGCCTGCAACACGACCCGATGGTCGACCAGCTGCGCATCCGCCGCCTCAAGAAACGAAAGCTGCTGATCAAGGACATGATCACAAACCTCGAGAGTGAGCTGATTCCTGATCTCGATGCTTGAGTGATAGCTGTCAGCAACAGCATGGCGTAACTGCCGCTTACTCGAACACCCTTTAACTCACTCGCGACAGTCACCCCATGCTGTTGCTAGCTGCCCTCGTTGATGCAATGTGGGCAAGAGACACCTTCGACGTAGTGTTCCGAGCGTAGGTCAGCCGTGGAGAGTGGGCGCCTGCACGCGTGGCATTGCACGTAGCCGCCCTCGGCGAGGTCGCGATCCACAGCAACCCGCTTGTCGAATACGAAGCACTCACCGTCCCAGTGATTTTCTTCCTCTGACACCTCACTGAGATAATTCAGGATTCCGCCCTGCAGGTGATAGACCTCATCGAAGCCAAGTTCGAGCATGAGTGCGGTCGCCTTCTCACACCGGATTCCACCAGTACAAAACATCGCCAGCGGTTTTTCGCCATCAGTTTCCGCCAACTGCTCGGCGAACTTGCTGAACTGACGGAAATTGTCGGTTTGCGGATCGACCGCGCCCGGAAACGTACCTACCTCAACTTCATAATGATTACGCGTGTCGATAACCAGCACGTTTGGGTCGTCAATCAATGAATTCCAGTTCTCTGGCTTAACGTGAATCCCGGTCTTCTCATGCGGCAAAATGTCAGGTCGACCCAACGTGACAATTTCTTTTTTTACACGTACCCGCATTCGTAGAAACGGTGCTTCTTCCGCGTCGGTCCAGCGGGCGTCAATTTCGGAATCCAGGTCGAGTTTTCGGCCAATCCAGCTGAAAACCGTTTCAACAGCGAGCTGTTCACCGGCGAGAGTGCCGTTAAACCCCTCGTGCGCAACCAGGATCGTCCCTAGCAGGTCTTGTTCTTCACATAGGCTTTGCAACTCGTCGCGAAACTGCTCCGGGTTCGACAGGTCCAGAAATCGATAAAACGAGACAACCTTCATTCGTCTGCCAGATCTTCCGGAACGGTTAAGGACAGAATGCTATGTCGAATCTCTTCGCCAAGTACGAGACGCGCATCAGCGCCGATACCGACCAGAACATCGTCGAAGTCGAGCAGGCCAGCTTCGTTGCGTTTCAGCACTTCCTGATCCTGCAATTTGCGAATGAAATCGTGAAACAGGGACTTGTTGAAAAAGTCTGGAGAATGCAGTCCGTAGATTATCGACAACCGCTCTGCGCTCGACTGACACTTTTTCTCGAGACGAATCCGTGACAGCGTGCCGGAGCCGTGGCGCACAAGAAGCGCGACGACAAGGTAGAAACGCTGCAGCATCGGCACCATCGACTGACCGAGCATAATTAAACGGTACGCTTCAGCAGAACCAGCAGGTGGCCTTACCAGAGTATCTCCGTCGCGACTCAAGAGGCCCTGCTCTACCAATGCTTCTACGGCCTCCTCGGTGACCGCAACGATCTCCTCGATTTTCCACTTCAGAGTCAACTCCTTAGCCATGAAAGGGTAGATCAGGCGTATCAGGCGATGCACTTCTGACATCGCAAGCCGCCGGCCCTGAATGAAACAGCTTGCAACCGACGCCGGTATCGCCAGCAAATGCAGGATGTTATTGCGGAAGTACGTCATCAGCACGGCTGTTTCCTCCGCCATGTCGATAACATCGCCCATTGGGTGCGATTGACGGGTAACGACGTCGAGTTTTTCGCCGTGCGAAACAATCTGCTGCGGTGTTTTGTCGGGGATGGTGACAGACTCGGAATACTTAAACCGCTTCATCAGGTCGATGCTGAGTTGTAATTGTGATTCGAGTTCGGCAGCACCGATTTTTTGTTTTGGTGTCGCGAGCAAAACATAGGCAAGCAGAGAAATCGGAGTCACGGCGGCGGCCGAGTTAATACCCATCATGATTTCCTGGCCAATCAGGTCGACTACTTCATTGAGCCACTTGGGTCGTTCATCGCTGTTTGCCAGCTCACGCCAGCGTGGCTCCACCCGGTCGAGAATAGATTCCAGATCGACCGGCTCGCCAATATTGACATAGACGCTGCCAAAGTCTTCACGCAGTCCCTTTATTGACCGCAGCAGACCTAACAATGACTCCGACTTCTTTTCGCCGCCGCCAAGTTCGCTGATAAAAGAGTCGCCCTCGATCAGCTTCTCGTATCCGAAATAGATAGGTGCGAATACCAGCGGCCGTTTCGGGTCCTTGATATACGAACGCACGGTCATCGCGAGCATGCCACCTTTTGGATCCAGCAGACGGCCAGTGCGACTGCGCCCGCCTTCAACGAAATACTCAATGAAATGGCCGCGATTGATTAGCTGGAACAAGTAAGCATCGAATACCGCAGCGTACAGGCGATTGCCGCGAAAACTACGGCGCAGGAAAAAAGCGCCACCGCGACGCAAGATAGGGCCAACAATCGGCATGTTCAGATTGATGCCGGCTGCGATGTACGGCAAATGAAGGCCCTCTACGTAGGCGATATAGCTGAACAACAGGTAGTCAAAATGGCTGCGATGACATGGCGTGTAGATAACTACTTTGTCTTTTGCCGCCTCTTGCAGACGCTCGACGTGACGCAACTCGATGCCGTCATAAATCTGATTCCAGAGCCAGCGCAAGACCAGCAGAATCATCCGAATCGTCGAATAGGAAATATCGGCCGCAATCTCTGTGGCGTAGGCTCTGGCTTTCTCTCGCGTAGCCTCTTGTTTGCCCGGATCGTCGCCGGCTTCCGCCCGAATTGCCTTGCGCACGGCCGGCATGTGTATCACCTGGTTAACCATAGTCCTGCGGTGCGAAAGATCGGGCCCGACTGTCGCAGCTCGACGTTGTCGAAAGTGCACACGCAGAATCCGCGATACTTTACGGAACGCGATTGTCGCTTCGATATCGTCCTTGTTAATCGATGTCAGCGGCAAAGCATGGCTATAGCGCAGCAAAGTGTTGCGACCGTGCAGCAGAGTTGCAAAAAACTTTCGGGTCCGCCCAACAACATTCCAGTTCTCTGAAAACATCAGCTTGAAGAACGAGCGCTCCTTGTCGGGAGACCGGCCCCAATAAATTGCGACGGGAATCAGCAACAGCTCATCATCTCTGCCGTTCGCGGCGTCGATGATTTGCCGCAATCGTCGCGACCCTTCCGGACGCGGCCGCCGGAACAGCAATCCTCTCAGTGGCCGCAAGACGATGAAACGGCGGGAAATCTTTTTCCCACAGTACGTGAATGACTGGCTGGGAGATGGTAGATCACTTAGCTCACAGGCGCGTTCCAGAGCGAGCAAGTCGGCAAGGCCACCGTTTTCGAGAACGTAGCAAACAGTCGCACCGTCGCCAATCAACTCGGCAGGAATATCCGGCTGAATGGCAGGACGGGCCCACACCGAGAATATCTTGCCGGCGAGCCAGTAAAGCGGTCTGACCAATAGATTCACAATAGAAAATCGCGGCTAAAACCGCTCCCACAAATTAGTTATTGTCAGTGGATTCTTCGATGGCGGCGTCACGCGAATCCGCCGCATCCTGCAGTACATCTTCGACGGCTTCGGCCTTCTCAAGTGACGAGTTAATCGATTCCTGAGCGTCATCAGCTGCAGTTTCAGTCTTGTCCTGTGGCGGGCCACCGCAGGCGGCGAGAGCGATTACGATTAGACTTAGTAAAAACCTCATTAACTGCCTCCTGTTGTCCGCGGGCATTTTGAGCTCAGTTCGAGAGAGTCTCAATAAATCTCTTCAGATAGTAGTTGATTTCGTCGATTTTTTCGGTCAAACGATGACCGCTATCCAGGATATGCAGCTCCGCCTGGCAGGCGGATGCAAAGCGGATGCTGTTTTCTACCGGCACAATATCGTCGTTCCAGCCGTGCACAATACTGATTGGAATTTGCGGCGGCTCCGGTGTTAACGCTTCGAACCCTTCCATAAAATAAGCCGGCGCTAATACGAACAACCCACGCGCATTCACCGCAACGGCGGCCGCGGTGGCGACATGCCCACCCATGCTCGAACCAACGAGGACAAGCGGGCCATCCATATCGGCGCACTCGGCGATCAGTTTGTTGACACGCTCAGTTGGGTCAGCGATGCCCTGGTAGTCGATACTTTCGACTCGGCAACCCACGCTCTTCGCAAGTTCCGCCATCGCACGAATCTTGGAACCCCACGGACCGGACTCCTGTCCATGCGAAAAAACCACTGTCGTCATATCAATATCCCCTCGCCGGTGTCGCACTTCTCTTCAATTTCTCGAATTAACAGCCACAACCGGTCCTGACCCCAGACCGCAAAGTCACCTAACCGCAAGGTAGGTACACCCCAGAATCCAGCGTCCGTCAGTTCAGACCGGTTCTCCTCCACCACGATGCGCCAATCGGACGACTCTATTGTGGCTTTTACATCGGGCCAGAAAAGCCCGGTGCGGCCGGTGATTCTACGCAAGCCTTTGTCCGTCGCAACATCGATTCCTTCAGACCAGATTCCCCGCGCTGCATTGAGCAGAAACGCTCGCTCTTTTTTCTCCCCTAACGCATAGAAGAACACTGCGAGACAACGTTCTACACCAGAACCAAGCGGATCGACGAACTTGCCGTACGTAATGTCGCGACGCTGCGCCTCACGGACCGTGTCCGTAATGATGTAACGCTTTTTTGCATCGGGAACAGGAAGGCCTCGCATGACCATCGGCAACACAGGGCGAATGTTCAGTGTCAAATCGAATGCATCGGCAATGTCGAAGACACGTTGTATTGCCAGATACGAATACGGGCTCCGAAACGAAAAGAAGAACTCCAGCGGCGGCAGGTCCTGTGCGCTGCTCGGCGGCGAAACTGGCAATGCGACTTGCTCAAGCTGCCGCAAATCCGGCAATTGCCGTTTCGGCTCTTCCTGTTTGCGCAACTCCATTTCGTCGAGCCGTTCGGTCAGGTAGTGCAAACGATCCACACCCCAATACCATTCGCCGCCGTAATAAAGCATTGCAGAGTTGTAATGGCCGAGCTTTTTAAGCAGCGCCTGGCCCTTTGAGAGCATTGCATCTCCCATGCCTACAGCCATGTTGGCCGGCAGGCGGCGTCTGACAGCCTGCGCATCACCGCGCCAGTACAAACCAATCGCCTCTAACACTTCACCCTCAAACTCGTCGCCACTTACGGCGCCCAGCGTCTCGATCAATGCAAGTCTGTACTCGACAGGAGGTGCAGTGCCCTGATCGAGGAACGGCACGCCCAGCTCACCCGCGAGCCGTTGGCAATCTTGCTGTGCATGAACCGTTTGCAAGTCGGCGTGTGGACGAAATTCTTCGCCGAGCGCCTGCGTCAGGTGAATCTGCAGGTCTATGTCGTAACGATCCTGCAGGTCGCGTAAGTAAAGACTGAGCAAATAAGAATATGGATCGTCGAGTTCGAGAAACGCATGAACGGTGTGCGACTTACCCGAGAGTTTGCGCCGCAGCTCTGCCCAACGTCGCCTGCCGGCCTGAGCACGCGCGCCGAACAGTGTCGCAATAAGGCTGGAACGCAACTTGCCGCCCAGACTCATTCGTCGTCCCAGGCAAGGGCAGGCTTCCACAGCAATTCGTCGAGATCTGGCTGCCATCGATACTTCTGCATATCGATTCGACCTGCGACGACCGCAACATCGTCTTGCTGAAGTCGCTTTTTCTGTTCCTCGTGTTGTGGCGTGTCTTTATCGAAAGCGATCTTGCCCGACGCCTGGATAACACGATGCCAGGGCACATCTGAGCCCTTTGGCAGATGTCGTAGCGCGTAACCGACTTGCCGGGCGCCTCGTGGAATGCCCGCCACCTCTGCTATCTGACCGTAACTCGCAACCTTGCCCTGTGGGATGTCACAGATCGTGTCCCAGATTCGGTGCATGCGAGCAATTCTGTCCATCTAGAGCTGTGAGTTGACCCACCCTTCAATCTTGTCTTCCAGCATCGACAGTGGCAGCGATCCATCCTCCAGAATCTGGGTATGAAACGCACGAACATCGAACTTGTCGCCAAGGGCCGCTTCGGCATTGGCGCGAATTTCGCGAATCTTCAGCATGCCGATTTTGTACGCCAGCGCCTGTCCAGGTATGGCCATAAAGCGCTCTGCTTCTGAAACGGCTCGAGTCTCTGAGACGGCGGAGTTCGCGTACATGTAGTCGAGCACCTGTTGCCGCGTCCAGCCCTTCGCGTGAATTCCCGTATCAACAACAAGGCGTATCGAGCGCCATAGCTCCGCGTTCAACGAGCCGAAGTAGTCCATGGGGTCCGTGTAAACACCAAGTTCCTTGCCTAATGACTCCGCGTACAAGCCCCACCCTTCCACGTATGCTGTGAAATATTTGAATCTTCGGAACTGCGGCAATTCCTCGTTCTCGTACTGCAGCATGATCTGGTAGTGGTGCCCCGGTATAGCTTCATGCAAATAAAGCGACTGCATGTCCCACTTGGGACGTACACCGACGTTGTAGGCATTTGCATAGAACACGCCCGGACGCGAACCATCGGGTGCACCCGCCTGATACGAGCCCTTGCTCGCCGACGCCTCTCTGAATGGTTCAACGCGGCGCACCTCGAACGCGGTGTTCGGATACGTCTCGAATAACCGGGGTGCGAGCTGATCAATTTCCGCTGACATGTCGCGATAGCGCCCGATCAGTTGTTCAGGCTCATCGAAGAAAAACTGCGGATCTGCATAAACGAACTCAAAGAATTCTTCCAACGTGCCGTCGAAACCGACTTCCTCCATGACGCCGCGCATCTCACCGTGAATGCGCGCCACTTCATCCAATCCAATCTGATGAATCTCGTCTGGCGTCAGATCCGTCGTTGTAATCGCGCGAACGTTATGTGCATACCACTCGTCGCCGTTCGGCAAATCCAATAGTCCAACGGATTCACGCGACGCGGCGAGGTACTCGTCACGCATGAAATTCGCCATACGTGCGTACGTCGGCAGGATTTTTTCTTCGATTGCAGCCTTGTACGCTGCCGTCAGGCGCTCCTTGTCGGCATCATCAAATGTTTCCGGCATATTGGTGACCGGCGTGTAGAAGCCGCTTTCCTCCGCTGTTTCGACCAGCTGTGACTCAACCTGAGCCAGCGCCTTTTCCATCAGAATGCGCGGCTGGGTAACGCCCCGCCGTGCACCCTCGCGCATGTTTTCAATCGACTGATCGGCGAACGCAACGAAACTGTCGATGCGACCTAGAAAATCATCGTAATTTTGCACAGTCCCGAACGGATGCAGCCCGCTGCCACTGCCCAGCGTGACGAAATTGCTCGTCGCTGAGCGGAACTGGTTCATCGGTGCGAGATGCGATGGAAACTGCGCTTGTTCCAGCGACATTTCGCGCTGAATCTTGAAGATGTCGTAGCTGAGTTGCTCCTGCGCACTGAGCGCGTCGCGATCGACCTCCGTGAGGCGCGCCAGGAATTCAGTATCCAGCGCCTGACTCAGCTCGCGATGTTCCGGCATGACCTGATTGGAGTTGTTCGCCGAATAGGTGTACTTGTCGTCATAACCTGGCACCCCAATCGATGTCGCTGTCACCGGGTCGAGTTCCAGGCTGCGCTCGAAGTACTCATCCAGCATTCCCGCAAACTCTGCCGATACGTCTTGGGCGGCGTCTTCAACCGCTGGCTGTTCGCTGCCGCACCCGACAAACAACAACGATGCGATCAGCATCGAAGCCAAGAAAAATTTCATCTGGAAATCTCCAATCCTGTGTTACGGGAAAGGATATCAGATCGACTTGGTGAGCATCCCTGGATCAGCGGGCGCGAACGCCGTGCTGGCAACGCGACAGCCTGCTACCGACTGGTGCAGCGTAAACGACATCGGTTCCGAGGCGCCCAGCAGGTGTAATGCAACGAAAATCGCAAATCCCTGCTCGGCATCTGCGTCTGCTTTGCGCAGCCCGGCGTCACATTCGACGATGAAGTGCTCTTCTGCAAATGCACCCAGATCGGCAAGGCAGGACAGGTATGCTGACACCTGGGCGCGCACGCGCTTCGCAAGCTGTGCATTGCCCGGTTCAAAAACCGCCCAACGCGTAGCTTCTTCGATGGTACTCAGAATCTGCAGGCAGGAGCGCCGTACTGGCAAGCTGCTGAATTGTCGCTGACTATCACTGCCGCGGCTCAAGGTTACAGACCCGCGCAACTGCGCTGCGCCGGCTGGGCCCGGTGCGAATACGTTTAGTCCCTCCCGTACCAGGCTGTGGATTTGTTCGTCGCCCAGGGTGACGCCTGGAATCAAAGCACGATCGAGTTTCAGACCTCGTGAATCC
>JBPCXZ010000019.1:0-18906 GCA_051008055.1 Woeseiaceae bacterium | reverse complement strand
AACTTCGACGTTATATCCCAGGCCGCAACCATATCCCAGACGACGCGTGACTCAATCGACTCAGCGTCAATCAACGCGCCTTGGCCGGCACTTGTGCGAATGTCACCGATGTAGCTGGCACTGACATTAAAACGCCACTGCTGGCCAACCAGGCCGCCGCTCAGGCGCAGCTGATGCTCCGGAATGTACGGCAGTTCATCGCCAACCTGCACGTCGCCCCAGGGACCGAAATTACTGTCGAACGCGCTCTCAAACTCGGCTGTGCCGGTCCACGTGTATTCGATGTTCAAGGGCACACTCAAGGAGCCCGCCTGCCAGTCGTAGCCTGCGCTGAGCTCCAGGCCACTGACCAGAACCTCGCCGCCGTCATACTGATCGCCAATTTCACCGCCACCACCGGTGGAATCAGTTACCGTGCCAACCAGGTTGTCGTAGTCATTGATGAAGTAGATGGACTCAAAGCGCAACGGGCCGTTATCAAAGCGCGCACCAAACTCGATATTCAGGCTGCTTTCTTCATCGGCCGTGCTGCCAGGTGCCGGTGGATTAAAACCCTCGTGGATACCCGCCAGCAACCGCCATTGTTCATTAATGCGATACAAGGCGCCGATGCCGGGAATAACTGTCGACACAGAGTTTTCGCGAACTCGAGCCGGGCCATCTTCGCGACCCGGGTCCGCCGTCGAGTAATCAAGACGCTGCATGTCGACGTTTTCGAAACGCAGCCCCGGTGTCAGGATCCACTTGCCGGAACGAATCTCAGCATCGACAAAAATCGCCTGGACGTCCGCGCTGGATACGCGATTCGTTTTAGAGCCGGCGGCGCCCGCTGTGGTTAGCAGCAACGCGCCATCTTCCATGCGGTAATCATTCTCGTGCTGAAAACGATCTTCCTCGTCTTCGTGAATTCGAATGCCGCCGGTCAGCGCCACATCGGTATTCGCAAAGCCCAGATCCCATTCCACCTGTGCCTGCACGCCCTGCGAATAGTAGTCGCGATTATTGGCGCGCTTGGTGATCGAGTCGTCAGGACTCGTTGCGCCTTTGAGGTAGCTCAATTCAGTTGCGTAAGCAGGATCGGCGACCACGTCGCTGATACTGGTGCCATCGACAGACTGCAGCTTGTACCAGTTGCGATGAAAGTTGTTGCGATAGGCGGTGACTTCACCGCGCCAGGCATCCGACAGTTCGAAGACATAGCCGACCTGGTATTGCTCGTGCTCGCTATCGAAGACGTCGCCTGCCGAAGCGGCATAACGGCGATTCGGGTCGGCAGCGAAATCAATATCCGTCAAGCCAAGGTAGGTCTCATCGGATGTTTGTTCTGTGTAACCCAGCTTGAAGCGGAATCCACCGACGTTAAGTTTGGCCATGTAGTCTTGCAGCACGTAGCCGGTATCGCCACCGACCGGTCCGTCGATGTCCTTAAAGCCGTCGCTTTTGCTTTGCACGGTTTCCAGCAGCCAGGAAACATTCTCGCCGTTGCCGCCGAATGTAAGGTGAGCATCATTCGTGTTGTATTCACCAACCCGCAGGTCAATCATGCCGCCGGTAGTCTCCGGAATAGGCGTAGAGATCATGTTTATCGCGCCACCGGTAGTGCGCGGTCCTACGACAACCGATGCGGGCCCTTTCAGCACTTCGAGCGAGTGCATGCGACGTTGCGTGGGGAAATAATAGGCCGAGGGCGCAGAGTAGGGCGCCGGTGCAATTAGTACGCCATCTTCGAGCAATGCAATGCGTGCACTGCGGTCGAGACCAGAGCCGCGAATGCCAATATTCGGCCGCAGTCCAAAGCCTTCTTCTTCCTGCAAGTAAACGCCAGGCACCGCGCGCAGAACGCGCATGATGTCGTTCTCGATAAACACTTCCAGTGCTTCACTGTCGATGACGTGTGCCGAGCCGGGCACGTCGGCAACATCGCCACGGTGACCAATGATCGTGACATTGTCGATCGGCGTTGTTTCCTGGCCAAGCGCCAACGGCGACAGAGTTGTGGCGGCCGCGAGCAATACGATGTGGCCAGTACGGGTGGTGTTCATCAATGCGTCCTGCATATCCTTTTATAGCTGTCCAAATATTAATGCAAATGAGAATGATTCGCAACAAGTTTAACTGGACATTATGTAAAGAACGGCAAGCATCGAATCAGTCGACAATGGCCAGTGTGAACCAGGGCCTCCACAGGGCTCAAGCAACGTGGCACCATTGCCAATCTATTGCCAGACAAGACATTTCTGTAGGAATTGATGAGCGAAGACAGCCGCAAATTATTGATTGTCGAGGACGATCCCGGACTCCTGAAACAGCTTGAATGGTGTTTCGAGGATTACGACGTGTTCACTGCAGGTGATCGCAAGTCTGCGATTACGGAGTTGCGCCGGCATGAGCCCGCGGTGGTGCTGCAGGACCTGGGATTACCGCCGAACCCGGAAGGTGTGGAAGAGGGGCTGGCGACTTTACGGGAGATCCTGAAGCTGGCACCGCACACCAAGGTTATTGTTGTTACCGGCAATGGCGACCAGGAGAACGCGTTGACTTCGGTCGCGCAGGGCGCCTACGACTTTTACGAGAAGCCTGTCGATACCGACACGCTCAAGTTACTGGTTGATCGGGCATTCAATATGTCCGCCTTGGAGCGCGAGAATCGCAAGCTACAAAGCCAGGTCAACGAATCACCACTGGACGGTATTGTCGCGGCGAGCGAGGGCATGCTTGCCGTCTGCCGCATGATCGAGAAAATTGCACCAACCGACGTTACTGCGCTGCTGCTCGGCGAGAGCGGTACCGGCAAGGAATTGCTGGCGCGGGCGATCCATCGGCTCAGCCCTCGCGGCGAACAGAACTTCGTTGCGATCAACTGCGCCGCTATACCTGAGAACCTGCTCGAGTCCGAATTATTCGGACATGAGAAAGGCGCATTTACCGGTGCCCACAAGCAAACGATCGGTAAAGTCGAACTTGCCGAGAACGGCACGTTATTCCTCGATGAGATTGGTGATATGCCAATCGCGTTGCAGGCGAAGTTGCTACGTTTTTTGCAGGAACGTGTCATTGAACGGGTCGGCGGCCGCGAAGAAATTTCTGTCGATGTGCGTGTGGTCTGCGCGACCAATCAGAACCCGGCAGACCTGATTAAGGAAAACCTGTTTCGCGAAGACCTGTATTACCGTGTCAGCGAAATTACGATTAACATTCCGCCGTTTCGGGAGCGCGAAGAAGGTCGCTTAATTCTCGCCAGAACATTGCTCTTAAGGCACAGCAAGCAACAGGGCCGCGCGTTGAATGGATTCTCTGAAGATGCCGTGCAGGCTATCGAAAGCTATGCCTGGCCCGGCAACGTCCGTGAGCTGGAGAACAAGATCAAGGGCGCGGTCATCATGGCCGATGGCAAGTTTGTCACCGCTGATGATCTTGGAATTTCCGTGGACGATGAAGAAGGACTGTCGCTGAATCTTCGTGAGGTGCGGCAACAATCAGAAACCCGCGCGATTCGCGTAGCGCTAACCAAAAGCTACGGGAATATTTCGAAAGCGGCTGAGATGTTGGGAGTTACGCGACCTACGCTTTACGATCTGTTGAGCAAATACGGTTTGTCGGCCGAGAGCTACTCGAAGCGAGCAGCGAAGTCCTAGCGATTTTTGAACTGATCCGGGTTCAGGTCGTAGCGAGAGAGTAGCTTGTAGAAATCGGTGCGATTGCGTTTGGCAAGGCGCGCCGCCTGGCTCACATTGCCCACTGTAATCTGCAGAATCTGCGACAGGTAATTACGCGTGAACTCGTCGCGCGCATCGCTGAATGATGCGAGCTTGCCGCCGTGTTCACCTAACGACTGTTGTACCAACTCGCCGCTGATGACAGGTGAGCGCGACAATGCCACGTTCTGGCGGACTACGTTGTACAGCTGGCGAATATTGCCTGGCCACTCGGCCGTAACCAGCATTTCTACGGCCTCAGGTGCATAAACCTTGCGTTCCTGATCAGCCTCCCTGGAAATCAGCTGCAGAAAATTAGCAACCAGCAGAGGGATGTCTTCGCGACGTTCGTCCAGTGTTGGCAGCTTGATGTTGACGACGTTCAGTCGATAGTAGAGGTCCTCTCGAAAGCGACCTTCGCGCATCAGCTCCTGCAGATCTCGGTGCGTCGCTGAGATTACGCGAACGTCCACCTGCAATGCTTCGTTGCTGCCCACCGGTCGAACCTGGTTCTCCTGCAACACACGCAACAACTTGACCTGCAGTCGCATCGGCATGTCGCCGATTTCGTCCAGCATCAGGGTGCCGCCTTCGGCAGACTGGAACAGACCGCTGTGGCTGCGAGTCGCGCCGGTAAACGCGCCTTTCTCGTGCCCGAACAATTCAGACTCAAGCAGATTTTCAGCCATGGCGCTGCAATTGATCGCAACAAATGGTTGATCATGCCGCTGGCTTGCAGAGTGAATGGCCTGCGCCAGCAACTCCTTGCCGGTGCCGCTTTCGCCTGTAATCAGGACTCGCGCATCCGTTGCCGCAACCATTTTTGCCTGTTGCAGGATTTCCTTCATCCCCTGGTTGCGGGTGATGATTTCTGACGCCCAGTCTTCTTCGACTTCGGCTGAGCCAGACACTTTCAGTGCCTTCTCTACCGTTACCATGAGTTCGTCTTTGTCGATCGGCTTGGTCAAAAAACCGAATGCGCCGCTTTGCGTAGCGACAACCGCGTCCGGGATGGTGCCGTGCGCCGTAATGATCACGACGCGCAGGCCAGGGGAGCGAGTCTGCAATTCTTTAAGCAGGCCGATGCCATCCATCTTGTCCATGCGCAGGTCGGTTATGACGAGGTCCGGACTGAAGCGATTCAGGATTGCCAGCGCTTTGTGGGCGCTTTCAACAGCCTCGACGTCATAGCCCTCGGCGCGTAAGCGAATACTCAGGAGCCTAAGGAGCCCCGGATCGTCGTCGACCAGCAGAATCTTGCCGTTAGATGGAGTTTTATTTGCGGCCATGAAGCAAGGTTAGAGTGATTTGGCGGGGCCGGCAAGGCACCGGTCTATTGATCCTGCTCACGAATCGAGCGTTCGATTGACGTGATGGCATCAAGTTTCTCTTCCGCGTCGGCGAGTTCTTCTTGCAAACGGCGATTTTCGGCTTCCACAGCCGCAACCCGCTGGCGATTGGCTTCTTCTTCACTCGTTGCAGCGCGTGAGCTCGTGGCAATAGCGCGCCGTGCCTCGGAACTGAGCGCGATCTGTCGTTCCACAGATTTTAGATGGATGGTCGCCAGCGAGACCTCGGAGGCTGTCAGTATCGATTCCTGCTGCAGCACGTTGCGCAGCATGGTTTGGGCCATTTCGGGGTCAAATCCGGCATGTCCGGGCGTGGCCAGGATCATGGCGTAGCGTAGATTGGTTTGTGGCCCCGGCGTCAGGGTCGATTCCGACTGTGCGTCTTCGTAAATTTCCTGTTGGGCCCTCGGATTGCCGTTCGCGAAGGCGTACAGCTCGTTTAAGTATTGTTCGGCATCGGGTGCGCCGAGTACGACTGCGTCGTCAGAGGGTTCGGACGACCGGCCCATCGATGCCATGACATGTTTGGTTTGCGCGCAGGCACTGAGCAGGCTGACGAGCAACATCGTCGCCGCGATTTTTCCGTACCTGCCTGTTACGAGTTGTCTAAGCATTTGCCGCCAGTTTCTGTTGTTGCACCACATGTTTTTGCGGGATCGCGATGCGGAAATGCGCACCGGTAAATTCTCCCGAATCTACAAGCTCCACCGTTCCTTCGTGTGCCTGAATGCATTCCAGTACTACCGATAGCCCGATTCCCGTACCGGCAACCTGGCCACCTTGTTCGCGCCGGCCCTGGAAGAATGCCTCGAAAATTCGCGGACTCTCTTCGACGGGTATTCCCGGCCCTGTATCGCCGAATTCCAGCACGAAGCTTGCGCGTGTTCGGCTTGCCCGAATGGTGATAAAGCCGCTGCGAGGCGTGAACTTTATGGCATTCGATAAAAGATTATCCAGCACAGTTCGAAGTTTTTCGCGATCCGCGTTCACAGTTATGTCATCGACTTCGAGCTTTAGCTGGATATTTGCGGCTTTTAGGGCCAGTCGCTGTGCTTTGGCCACCGAAATGACGAGCGGGCGCATCGGGAAATCACTCAGTGTCAGGACTTCCGTTTTGGTCTGCCATGCGCTGAAGCTGAGCAGGTTTTCGATAAGTTGCTGCAGTTTCAAACCGTTGGTGCGCAGAATATCGGTCACTTCCCGTTGCGGTTTGTCCAGCTCACCAACCGTGCCGTCGAGCAACAGCTCCGTACCTTCGCGTATGTTGGCCAGCGGTGTCTTGAGCTCGTGTGACATGTGGCGCAGGAATCGATTCTTCTCCTGTGCCAGTTCAAGCAGGCGCACGCGCAACCATTCCAGCTGCCGCCCAAGCCGCTTGAGGTCAGTCGGACCGTTAACTTCAATCGGTTTCGCGAAGCCACTTTGGCCGAGCTGATTGATTGCTGAGTCGAGTTGTCGGATCGGCCGCGCCACCAGCAAAGTGAAGAACAACACCAATATAACGGTGCCCGGAATCAATGCAGCGACCGTCCATGCAGAGACCTGCTGAGCTTTGCGGGTACTTTCCTGCAGTTCGGCCACCATGTTGTCCACATGCGCGGTAAGCACAGTAGTCAACTCGGTTATACGGACGCGTAGTGGCGCGAAGCGGTCCATCGCCTCCTGAACTTCAGCACTGCTCGATTCCGGCGAGCCAACGGTGACGATTATTCGCCGTGATGATGAGGCAATCGACTGCAGTAACGGTGTTGCGCCGGCCAGTTCAGTCAACGGCCGCATCTCATCGAGCGTGGCTTGAAAAGTGGCCAGATCCTGATGCATCAACTGCAGGCTGTCCGCATTTAGCAGAACCTGATGATGACTGGTAACGCGCTGCAGCGTAAGCACCTGTTCCGTGAGTCGCCGGTTATTTTCAGCCGCAGCGACACCGGTAAACACAAGTTTTTCGCTTTGATCAGCCAGGCGATCGAGATTGAGCAGCGCCCAGACAACCGCAATCAGCAGCGGCAATCCGACCAGCCCGAAGCCGACTAGGATTAGGCCATTGAGCGATTGAGGGCGACGAAATTGCATGACGGCAGTTTAGCTTATGCGGGCCAATACGCGTTCGGATCCCGCGCTGCTATTTTGCGTTCCCAGTCCAGACTGGTTTGCACAATTATGTCGAGGTCATCGTATTTGGGCATCCAGCCCAGGATCTGGTGAATTTTTTCGGTGGCGGCAATCAATTCCGGCGGATCGCCGGCGCGTCTTGGTTCTTCGGCAATGTTCAGCGCCTCGCGGTTGATGCGACTGACGGCTTCGAGAACTTCGCGGACACTGTAGCCGTGGCCATAGCCACAGTTCATTGTGGAAGACTTGCCGCCGCGGCGCAGATAGGAAAGCGCGTCGAGGTGTGCCGAAGCGAGGTCCTCGACATGGATATAGTCGCGAATTCCGGTGCCGTCCGGAGTGGGGTAATCAGTACCAAAAATGGAGACGCCAGGGCGCTTGCCGACAGCGGCTTCGCAGGCCACTTTGACCAGCAAGGTCGCCTTCGGCGTTGACTGGCCAATAGCTCCGGCAGGGTCACAGCCGGCAACATTGAAGTAGCGTAAGGCGACGTAGCTCGGGCCGCCCGCGTTAGCAAGATCGCGCAGCATCCATTCGGTCATGAGCTTGGAGCTGCCGTAAGCATTAATTGGCTTGGTTGGTGTCGTTTCGCTGCACTTGGCTTCTTTCGGCACGCCATAAACTGCCGCCGTCGACGAAAACACGACATTTTTTACGCCATGGGCGTGGGCGCGCTCGAGCAAGGTCCGGCTGTTGGCCGTGTTATTTCGGTAGTATTTGAGGGGGTCTGACACGGATTCCGGCACGATCGTGTGGGCCGCAAAGTGCATCACTGTGTCGATATCGTGCTCGCTAAAGATCCGATCCAGCAACGCGGCATCACCGGTATCGCCAATGACCAGCTTGCCTGCCGTAACGGCAGCTTCAAAACCGGTGCACAGATTGTCCAGGGTGACGACATCTTCGCCGGCAGCACCCAGTTGCTTAACTACGTGACTACCTATATAACCTGCACCGCCGGTGACAAGTATGCTCTTATTTGTCATGCCAAAAAATCTCGACTATTTAGCGCTGAATTGTGAACCTTGCGCTCGTTCCAAAGACAAAGTTTATCAATACTGTGCGATCGAATTCGGACTTACATCGCAATATGTTATGTGACAACGGAGCTTAAGTGCCTGGAATCCTTGCAAATCGGTCATTTCTCCTGTCAATGCTCGCATTGACGCTCGGCGCCTGTGGTGGTGGCGGTGGGAATGGCGACAATGGTGGTGGCGGAATCATACCGCCGCCGCCGAGCAGCCAGGTGACAATATCCGGCACTCTCAGTTACGAGTTCGTCCCACCAAATGCCGGCTGCAGCGGATTGAATTTTGCAGGCACCGTTGTGCGCCCGATTCGGGCGGCGACCGTTGTCCTGCTGAACAATTCGGGCAACGAAATGGCGCGTATGACGTCCAGCGACACTGGCGCGTATTCCTTTGCCAATGTCGCCGCCAATACGTCTGTGCAGATTCGGGTGCTGGCTGCGTCCAGGGTGGCCGGTACGGCGAGCTGGGATGTTGAAATACGAGATAATTTTGACGCTGACGTCGCGCCGCCGCCGTTGGAAACTCGGCCGCTGTATAGCATGGATAGCGGCATATTCGACACGGGTTCAGCTGATATTACGCGCGATCTGCTCGCTGCAACCGGTTGGAACCAGGGGAGCAACAGCTACACGGGTGCGCGAGTTGCAGCGCCGTTTGCGATCCTCGACACGATTTATTCTGGCATGCAATACATTATCGCCGAGGATCCGGACATCTTCTTCACGTCGCTCGAGGTTTTCTGGAGCGTCAACAACACTGCAAATCCAAGTAGCCTGCCGTTGCTAGATGCAATTGATGCCGGTGAACTGGGCGGTTCCTTCTACCTGTTCGGCACCAATTTTCTGTTTATAACCGGCGACGCGAACGGTGATACCGACGAATTCGATGCGCACATCGTGGCCCACGAGTGGGGTCATTACCTGGATGACAATATCTTCCGCTCCGACAGTCCTGGTGGCACGCATCGCCTGGGTGACAAGTTAGACTCCCGACTGGCCTTTGGTGAAGCCTGGCCGACAGCGCTGGCTGCAATGATCCTTGATGACCCGGCTTACTGTGAATCGGGCATTCCAGGTACCAACGGCGGATTCGAGATCAACGCCGAAGCCGGTTTCTTCGGTGGTCAGGGCTGGTTCGACGAGGTTGGTATAATTCGCTTTATCTATGACCTTTGGGATACCGATGCGCCGGGCAGTGACGGTACGGATGAAGGCTCGATCGGGTTCACTCCGATTTACCAGGTCATGCGCAACGGACAGCGCAGTACCGCAGGCTGGACCAACATCTTCACATTCGCAAACGAACTCATACCTATGCTCGATGCAAACGGTCTGGCGTTACTCGACTCGCAGCTGGGGGACGAGCAAACCGTGCTCAGTGCTCAGATCGACGAGTGGGGCACGAACGAGGTGAATGACGCCGGCGCGAATAACAGCGACGAAGTTCTGCCTATCTATGTCGATATGGTCGCCGATGGTGTAGCCGCTAACATCTGCTCGAATGCCCAGTTCGATATCTCGTCAACAATGGATGGCAACAAGTTGTCTGAGTTTCGCTATATCCGGCTCGATGTGCCAATAGACGACGAATATCACGTCGTGATTCGATCAACGACACCGACGCCGGATACGGGAGCGAACGATTCCAGTGACCCGGACATGTTCATTCAACAGAACGGCGTGTCTTTTTCACTTGGCAATTTGACCAGCGCTACCGCAAACCTTGAGACAACTGACCTTTCCCTGGACCCGTCCAGAGCCAACTACCCCTGGGTAGAGAGCGGTCCGATTTTCATGCCGGCGGGTACTTATATCGCCGATCTGCGCGACTGGCGCTACGCTGACCCGGACATTGCGGTGGGGTATCCTTCTGAAGTCTGCTTCAACGTGCAGTTTATTCCGACGCCTTAGGGCGAACCTTGGTGACTACTATGAAACGAGCGATTTTGATTCCGATGACGGCGCTGACTCTGCTTGCCGGGTGTGGCAGTGAAAGCAGCGAAGAAGCGACGCTATCCCAAGGCGAACAAAAGCAAGCGGCATTGACTGTCAGAAGTTCGGAACTGCAAAGCCCGGTAGAGATTACCTACCGCGTTATCGGTACGCCCATCATCGGTTCGCCGGTCGCGCTGGATCTTAAGTTCCGATCCACGTTGGGCAACACGCCTTACAAAGTTACGTATCGGGTAAATGATGCTACGGCGCTGCAACTTCCGGAAGGGCAGTCGGATTCCGTATCCATATCACCGTCGACGGCTAATGAGATAGTTGCGCAGCAGGTCACGGTAATTCCGCTTCGCGAAGGCCGCCTGTACCTCAATGTTGCAGCCGTCGTTGAAACCGAAGCAGGTTCCATGCAGACGGTCACAGCCGTTCCGATCCAGGTGGGTCCCGCCGCACCCCGTCAAGTCACCGAAAACGGCAAGGTCATCACCGACGAGGCAGGCAATCGCATCCGCAGCCTTCCTGCCACCGAAGACTGATTATGTTCATCGCCTGGTGGCCAATCGGCCGCGAGATGAGAGTACATAAGGTTTTTGTCATAAGTCATTGAATAAAAAAGGGAAATATTTCCCAGAAAAAGTTTCAGAATTGAATTTAGTTCACAGATCGTCCTGCGAATAGCCCCTAGAGTGAGAGGCTGCTATTGCTTTCAATGGACTGTACGGGTCACCCGATGCACAAGGATCTGCGCGACAAGATAAAACAAGCTACGGAGGAGTCGGGGATCGAAAAGCCGGACTTCGTCGAGCTGTTAGGTCTGATCGACGCGCACTACGACAAAATGGAAGCGACCATCACCCAGTCGCTGACCACCACGACGCCCATTGAAGCAATTTTTGACAGTGTTGCTGAAGCACTGCTTTCGGTCAGTGAGAGCGGCATTGTTTGCAACTGCAACAAGATCTGCTCAAGCTTTTTTGGTCTTACCAAGGATCAACTCATCGGCTCGAAGCTCGAGCACATTTTGCCAGCGGCGAAAAACCAGCCACTCGAGAAATTCCTGGCGCCATTCCTCTCCAATCTTGACGATACCCAACCGAGTATTGAGGGAGGGCAGGTTGAAGCCAGCCGCGCCAATGGCGAAAACTTTGTTGCGGAGCTGGCCGCCAGTCAGCTTGCGGCAGGCGATAGCAGGATATATGTGCTTAGCCTGCGTGACGTGACCGGGCGCCAGCGCGAGGAAGAAGCGCTCAAAGTGAATGAAGAGCGCTACCGCGCGCTGGTCGAGAACGCGCCAGAGTCCATCGTGGTGTTTGATATCGACAAGAACAAACTGGTTGATGCGAATGAGAACGCTTGTGCGCTGTTTAACCTGTCGCGCAAACGCTTGCTTTCAATTGGACCGGCTGAGATCAGCCCCGAGATGCAGCCCGATGGCCTGCCGTCGTTTGGTGTAGAACGCGGCTACGTCGAGGAAGCGCTTGCAGGCGGTCACCCAACTTTTGAATGGCTGCATCAGGATTCATGCGGCAAAGAAATTCCCTGCGAAGTTCGCTTCAGCCGCTTGCCGTCAGCCGAGTCCCGGCTGATTCGTGCGTCGATTACCAACATCGAAGATCGCAAGCGCAACGAGTCGATAGCATTCGCGCAGAACAAGATTCTGGAAATGATTGCGGCCAGCACACCGTATGAACGCACCTTGCGTGCCATCTGTCGTTGTGTCGAGAGAATCAACGACAACTTCCGTGCTGCAGTCATGCAGTTGGGCCCACAAGCCAAGAGATTATCGCTGGCGCAGGCGCCGAGTCTTCCGGCGCCCTTAAAATTGGCATTCGATACCATCAGTGTTACCGACAGCGAGCTGACCTGTGCTACGGCCGTACGGCTTGGAGAGGATCAAGTTACACCGAATATCGCGACGGAGCCTGGCTGGCAGCCGTTGGCCAGGAAAGCTGCCGAACATGAAGTCGGTGCCGCCTGGTCTTTCCTGCTGCTTGGCCCGAGTGAGCGTGTACTTGGAACGCTGGATATTTACGTTAAGGACGCGCGCGAGCCGTCAATAGATGAAATCGACAAGCTTAGTCGCATGGCCAAGCTGGCCGGAATCGCGATCAAGCGACAGGTCGACGAGAGCAAGTTGAAGAATTCCGAACTGCGCTACCGCGGACTGTTCGAAAATGTAGTTGACGGCGTCTACATCGCATCACGTGGCGGCGAATTGATCGCGGCAAACCCGGCGCTGGTCGAAATGCTTGGTTTTGATAGTACGGAAGACATGAAGAGCGTTGGCAATACGACGGCGCTGTACGTAAACCCGATCGACCGGGAACGCGTGTTCGCTCGCCTGGAAGCAGAGGGCATTGTTAAAAATTTCGAGTATCGCTTGCGCCGCAAAGACGGCCGAGAAATAGTCGTACTCGAGAACGCGCGCGCTGTTTATGACGACGATGGCGTGATCGTGGCGCATGAAGGAACAATCACTGACATCACGGAACGCAAACGGGCCGAGACGAGGGTCTTCGAAGAGAAAGAGCGAGCGCAGGTCACGCTGCAGTCAATTGGTGACGGCGTCATAACAACAGACGCCGAGGGCCGGGTCGACTACAGCAATCCAGTGGCCCAGGATTTGACCGGTTTTGATATGCGCAGTGTCAAAGATCGCCCGGTGACCGAAATCATGACAATCGTCAATCAACACACGCGCGCTACTATCGAAAATCCAGTGATGCGCTGCCTGCAAGAAGAGCGCGTCATCACGCTTGAAGAACATTCTGTACTGATTAACAAGAACAGTGAGGAGATTCCGATTCAAAATTCGGCGGCGCCGATTCGTGATCGCATCGGTAATGTCATTGGCTCGGTAATGGTGTTTCATGATGTGAGCAAGGAAACTCGACTGTTCCGTCAATTGAGTTATCAGGCGTCCCACGACTCGTTGACTGACCTGATCAACCGTCGCGAGTTCGAGAACCGACTCATTACCGCGAGGCAGGCATTGCGGTCTGATTCGGAACAGACGCACGCATTGCTCTACCTCGATCTTGATCAGTTCAAGGTAGTCAATGACACCTTCGGTCATATCGCAGGCGACGCGTTGCTTAAGCGCATTGCCGAATTGATTCATACTAAAATCCGGTCAACCGATGTGCTGGCACGGCTAGGCGGTGACGAATTCGGTATTCTGCTGGAGAGGTGTTCTGAGTCTCGCGCGTTGGAGGTGGCAGAGGCCATTCGCCGAGAAATCGAAGATCTTCGGTTCGAGTGGAAGGAATCACTAACGTCAATCCGTTGTTCGATCGGTGTTGTCATGGTCACAAACGAAGTCGATGATGTAGCCACGTTGATGAGTTCGGCTGATGTCTCGTGCTATTCAGCCAAGGACAAGGGCCGCAACCAGGTCCACCTTTTCAAAGACAGCGATGCATCGCTGCGCCATGAAGAAATGAAGTGGGTGTCGCGGATCAGCAGTGCGGTAGAAGACGATCGGCTCGAGCTGTTCTTCCAGCCGATTATCGGTATCGGACAAAGTAACGGTGAGCGGCAGGGCCACTATGAGTTGTTGCTACGCATGCGTGACGAAGATGGCGGTCTCGTAAGTCCCGATCAGTTTATTCCGGCGGCGGAACGATACAATCTAATGTCGACACTGGACAGGTGGGTCATTCGAGAAGCACTTGCCAAGCTGGCGGATCGCAGTAGCGACGCTACCGCGCGTTACACGATTGCGATAAATCTATCCGGCACGTCCCTCAGCGAAGATCGCTTCCTTGACGATGTCATCGCGGAGTTGCAGAAACAAAAATTGCCAGCTGGCGCAATATGTTTTGAGATCACCGAAACCGCGGCGATTTCGAATCTGGCGCGTGTCATACACTTCATGCAGTCGCTCAAGGCCCTTGGCTGTAAGTTCTCGCTGGATGATTTTGGCAGCGGACTATCGTCATTTACCTACCTGAAGAATCTGCCAGTCGACTATCTTAAGATTGATGGCCAGTTTATTCGAAATGTTGCAGAAGATTCGGTCGACGAAAGCATGGTCAAAGCGATCAGCGAGGTCGGTCATGCAATGGGTATTGAAACCATTGCCGAGCGGGTGGAAACCAAGCAAGTATTGGAAAAATTGGGCTCGCTGGGTATTGAGTTCGCCCAGGGCTACTACATCGCCCGACCTACATCCGTCGCGTCATTTGCTCCCTGGGGCAACAATCGGTTCACGGTACATAGCGCCTGAAGGTATACTGAGCCACATGCCTGATGGCTCGCCTGACAATAAGAATTCACTGCTGTCACCTGCGGAACCTTCTCCATTCTTTATCCAGAATGCTGTGTCGGAGGCGCCGGTCTTGTTGGTCTGCGATCACGCCAGCTGCCGATTCCCCGAGTCGCTGGGTGACATGGGGCTCGACCCATTCGCTCGGCGTTGTCACCTGGCGATTGATATTGGCGCAGGCGCGCTAACCGAAGGACTGTCCGATAGCCTGGGTGTCACGGCTGTCCTGGCTCAATACTCCCGGCTTGTTATGGACTGCAATCGCGAGCTGCTCGACCCCGGCGCGTTCCTGGAATACGGCGACGGCATTCTGGTGCCAGGCAACCGTGGTTTGTCGCAGGCAGGCAAGGATGCGCGAGCCGAAGCTATCTACAAGCCCTATCACAATGCGATTGATCAACAGATCAAACGCCTGATGTCGATCGGCCCACCACCGGCATTCATATCCATACACAGTTTTACGCCAGTCTTGAATGGCGAATCGAGGCCGTGGCAGATCGGGGTTCTGTGGGACACCGACGCGCGACTGCCGGACATATTTCTCGAAGAATTTCGTGCTGCTGGATACGTGACCGGTGATAACGAGCCGTATTCGGGCAGGGCGCCGCAGGATTACACTATCGATCACCACGCCGAATCGATCGGTTTGCCGCATGTCGGTATCGAGATCCGCCAGGACCTGATCGATAACATGGCGGGCGTCGAAAAAATTGCCGCCGTTATGCACCGGATCATTGCAGCTATTCCCGAACGAATCGGTTTGACGAATGCCAGAGAGAGCGCCTAGTGATAAAAGTACCGGATAAATTCACCATGGGTGTCGAGGAAGAATATCTTCTCGTCGATCGCGAAACCGGTGCGTTGGTCGTTGATCCGCCCGACAGCCTGATGCAAGCCTGTGAAGAGAAACTGGGTGACCAGGTCGCCTCCGAACTGCTGCGGTCACAAATCGAAATCGGTACAAAAGTCTGCAACAACGTACAGGAAGCGCGCGAGGATCTGCGTCGCTTGCGCAAGATAGTAATTGATGTTGCGAATGACCACGGTTACGCGCCTATCGCTGCGTCGACTCACCCATTTAGCAGCTGGTTGGACCAAAAACAGACTCCAAAGGATCGTTACGAATCGTTAACGCACGAGATGCAGGCCGCAGCGCGCCGCCTGCTTATCTGCGGAATGCACGTACACGTCGGTGTTGACGATGACGAGTTACGCATCGACCTTATGAATCAGATGTCGTATTTCCTGCCTCACCTGCTGGCGCTGTCCTGTTCATCACCGTTCTGGGAAGGTCTGGACACTGGACTAAAAAGTTATCGTTTGACTGTGTTTGACGCTTTGCCGCGAACCGGTATCCCGGAGCGCTTCGCGAGCTACGCAGAATACGAACGTCACGTACGAATTCTCGTCGATGCAGGGCTCATCGAAGATTCGACGCGTATTTGGTGGGATCTAAGGCCAAGCGCTCGCTACCCGACGTTGGAAACGCGCGTCATGGATGTCTGCACTCGGCTTGACGATTCCGTCGCGCTTGCAGCGATGCTGGTTTGCCACATGCGAATGTTGCTGCGGCTGCGCAGTCGCAACCAGCGCTGGCGAATTTATACGCCGATGCTGATTCGTGAGAATCGTTGGCGAGCGATGCGCTACAGCTACGACGAAGGGTTGATAGATCTAGCCAGAGGCGATGTTGTTCCGTTCGCCGTACTTCTGGATGAGATGCTGGACCTTATTGCCGAGGACGCAGAGGCACTGAACTGTGTAGAAGAAGTCGCCCATGTCCGTACCATTTTGGAACGCGGCACAAGCGCGCACCGTCAAATCAATACCTACAAGCTGGCAGAGGCTGCCGGAGCCAGCCCGGAAGAAGCGCTCAAGAATGTCGTGGATACGCTGATTTCGGACACCGCAGAGGGCCTGTAGCCCTTCATATTCACCATAATGCGACCTGTGCCGCATTATGCCGCGGCGCTGGCCGATAGCATGGCGGAATGCAGTGTAATTTTGACACAACTACGCGTGTGCCGAACTCATGGTAGAGAATATCGAGCTATTCCTACGTCCAGTTTTTGCGCTCGCGGCAGTCCTGTATTTGGGGCTGGCCATCTATGTGGCGCGTTCGTCATCGGTGAATGCAAATAGCGTTATTGCGTTCTTCTTGTTTCTGATTGGCGTGTTGGTATCTGGGACCGCCTTTTCGTTCGGCACGCAAGACCCGAATATCTATGGCATTGGGCGAGTACTGTCATTTTTTGCATCGGGCTTCCTGCCGATTGCCTTCTACGTTGTCTATCGGGAATACACCGTCGGTGCACCAGGACCACTGATCATCGCGATGCTTTCCGTAATACCGATTGCCACGACCGCGCTGGCGTTAACCAACTCCGTTCACAATGTCATCTGGTCTTTTGTCGTTACTCCGGAAGGCATCCAGTTTTCAGATTTGACAACGCACTACTGGTTTACGCATGTGCACGCACCGTTTATGTATGGACTATTCGTGTACACCGTGATCTCGTTCGCCAGTCGTTTGCCAAGCATAGCTCCGGCGCACCGCAAGACTATTGTTGTTCTGATTGTCTGTGCCGTATTGCCGTTCGCGGTCAGCGTGAGCAATAACTTCCTTGGTCTGGGCTCGCCTGAGTTTCCACTGACATCGCTGACAATGGTGGTGTTACTGCCCGTTTACTCGTATGCCAGTATTACGCTGAAATTTTTCGACTTTAGTCCGTTGGCATACGAAACACTTTTTCACCATGTCAGGGATCCGATTATCGTTCTTGATAAAGACGACTCGATTGTCTGTCTGAACAAGAGTGCACAGGAATTTCTTGGCAAACCTGAATCTGAATTGCTGGGCAAGAAGTTGTGGGAGAATTTCTCCAAGGCGCGAGATTTGCTTAAGAAGGCCAACGAACTCGACCTGACGCAAACTTTGAGAATGGACAACGACCACGTCTATGAACTGAGTGCCAGACCGCTGGTCGGCCGAAGAGGGCAGAACTTGGGGATGGTGGTGGTGTGCCGGGATGTGACTCAACGGCGCAATGCCCTGGACAAATTGGCAGACAACGAACATCTCATTCGGACACTCATCGAAACCTCATCCAATGGCATGTTGCGCTTCGCTCGCGACAATGGTGATGAGAATCGTCGGTTTCGCTGCGTGTACGCAAATCGTGCGGCGGAAAATTTTCTCGGCACCGGGATTGGCACAATGGTTGGTATGCCGCTGGACAAACTTGAACAGCTTAGCCCGAAGTCATTGATCGATCACTTTAACGATGAATCCATCAACAGTACGACCAAGACCTACGAAATCGCTGCAGAATCAGGCACAGGTCGAATTTGGTTACGTATATCTGGCGAGCCCATCGGCGATGATTTCTCTGTGACCCTGAGTGACATTACGCAGCGCAAGCATAGTGAAGACAAAATGCTCGCCGATGCCTTGCGTGATCCACTGACTGGCGTATTGAATCGGCGTGGCTTCGAGAAAGAGGGCGTCAAATCGGTACGCAATTTTGAGTGCGGTGCCGTGCTGTACCTGGACCTGAATCAGTTCAAGAGTATCAATGACCGTTTTGGTCACCAGGCTGGCGATGCGCTCTTAAAGGCGTTTGGCCATCGCCTGGAATTTTGCCTGCGGCCGGAAGATATCCTGGGCAGGCTGGGTGGTGACGAGTTTGCGATTGTACTACCAGGCGTCAATATTGAAGACGCGAAACACGTCGCTGAGCGACTGGTAGTGGCAGCTTCCGAGGCCTATATCATCCAGGGTGAAGAGATTAAGTGCACGGCCAGTGTTGGTATCTCCCTGATGCCGAAACACGGTGAAGAACTCTGGCACCTGATAAGCGTTGCGGACGAAGCGATGTACAACGCAAAATCAATATCCCCGGATGAAGCAGCCAACGATCGCTCGGCCTACATCGAAGCCGCGACCGCATCCTGATAAGCAAAATATTCACACTCATACGTTGACAGTTAATAATATATCGACTATTCTCGATATATGGATATTAAAGATGCTGTCACGACACTTGATTCATTAGCACACGAAACACGCTTGGGCGTATTTCGGCTGCTTGTGCAAGCCGGTCCGGACGGGCTCTCGGCAGGCGATATCGCGGAGCGCCTCAGCGCATTACAAAACACGATGTCCAGTCATCTGCACAAGCTGGAACGTGCCGGACTTATTGCTAATCGCCGGGAAGGGCGCCGCATTATTTACAGCGTGAATTTCGAGTCACTGAGTGGCCTGATTGTTTATTTAATGGACGATTGTTGTGGCGGGTCGGCAGAAGTTTGTGCACCGGTGGCCGCATCGATCAAATGTTGAGGAGAATTGCTTATGAAACGATTCCACGTGAATCTCACAGTGTCTGACTTGAGAAAGTCGGTCGATTTTTACAACACGCTATTTGCTATCGAACCGACCGTCGAAAAAGACGACTACGCGAAGTGGATGCTGGAAGACCCGCGCATCAATTTTTCGATAACGGA
>JBPCXZ010000018.1:0-3582 GCA_051008055.1 Woeseiaceae bacterium | reverse complement strand
AAGATATCGACCTGATTCTTGACGAGAGCAAATTGTCACTCGTCATGAAGGACGGTGTGATCTACAAGGACATCATGTAGTGAACTTGATTGCCTGAGATTCGATCACAGCTTCTAGTAGTTGCGTTCTTTTGTCTGGCGGCTTGTGCGACGCCGGATAAGCCGTCGCATTTCGAGCACGCCGTAGCAGGCGATGTTCGACCCTGGAGGCATGAAAACTTCGATAACAATCCGGACAAATTCACGTTCGCGGTCTTTTCGGATTTGACCGGGGGTGAACGTGAAGGCGTGTTTGAAGTTGCGGTCGAGCAGCTAAACCTGCTGCGACCTGAACTCATCGTCAATGTCGGTGATTTGATCGAGGGTGAGTCAGTCGACCTGCAGGAAATCGATGCGCAATGGGACTCGTTTGACGCTCGCGCTGGCAAGGCATTAGCGCCGGTTTTCTATGTGGGCGGCAATCACGATCTGTCCGGTGAATTTTTGCAGGGTGTCTGGGACGATCGTCTTGGCAAACGCTATTATCATTTCGTCTATAAAAATGTGCTGTTTCTGGTGCTGGATACCGAGGACAACACGCCCGAGCGCTCCGAGGAGATATTTGAGCTGCGAAATGCGGCGATAGAGGTCGCAGAGACCGAAGGTTGGGACGCGTTTGCGAAAACCGAGTACGCGAATATTCCGGAAAATGCAGGGGGCAATATTGGTGATGCTCAGGCCGAGTATTTCGAGAACATAATCGCTCAAAATGCAGCCGTTCGTTGGACGTTCTTATTCATGCATAAAGCAGCGTGGGAAAGAGGTGAGGATTCAGGTTTTGTTCGGATTGAGACGGCTTTGAAAGAGCAACCGTATACAGTGTTTCATGGCCACAAGCATGCCTATGAATACCTGGAGCGCTTTGGGCGCGACTATATTAGACTCGCGACGACGGGCGGTGTATTCCTGCCTGATAACGGTCGATCCATGGATCACGTGACCTTGGTTACCGTGGACAATGACGGTGTGGACATAGCGAATCTATTGATGTCGGGGATTCTCGACAAGACCGGACATATTCCGGCAAATGGCGACGAAATCTGCTTTGAACTGTTAAACTGTAACGATTCCAAGAAAGACTAGCGTCACCGTGACGCACAACGATTCAGGAGATAAAAGTGAAGAAAGCACTGACATTTATGACGTCAATGGCGTTAGTAATTGTATCGGCGACCGCAGTCGCGAAGTGGGACCCCGATGAGGTCAAGGAATACGACGCGAAGTCACAAGAAGCGATCGCAACATTCAAAGAAAAAGATTCGACAATTCAACGATTTTTTGATGCAGCGCCAGGCTATGTCGTAATTCCGACTGTCGGCAAAGGCGGCATCGGAATCGGTGGTGCTCGCGGCAAAGGTATTCTATACGAAGGCGGCGTACCCACAGCCGTGGTGACACTTACTCAACTTAGCTTCGGTTTTCAGTGGGGTGGGCAGGCCTACAGTGAGTTCATATTCTTTGAAGATGCGGCGACATTGGAGAATTTCAAGCAAGGCAACTTTGAGCTCAACGCTCAGGCGTCGGCGGTAGCAGTCACTGCTGGTGCATCTGCTGATGCTGCTTTCAATGGCGGCATGGCGATCTTCACGCAAGCTAAAGGTGGTTTGATGTACGAAGCGGCCGTTGGTGGGCAGAAGTTCAAGGTCGAAACAAAGTAAGAAAATGCGCCTGACCTCTTCGCGCATAGCGGCGATCGTCGCGACGGCGCTTCTGGTCGCGGCCGTATCGTCAGCCCAGGAGGTCGGCCTTAGCGACCTGGCCGAGGCGCCGCTGGACGATGTCTGGCCAGCGCTATCCGAGCCCAAGCTGGGCGACTTCGATGAAATGGTGGCACGCGGAGAAATCCGCGTGCTCACTTCATTTACGCTTGGCTCATATTTCATCGACAAGGGCAAACAGCGCGGCACGGTCTACGAGATGTCGCGCATCCTGGAGAAGTACGTCCGCGACAAGATTGGCGTGGAAGGCCGGCACTTCAAAGTCACCATTATTCCTGTCCGGCGCGACCAGCTTTTGCCACACTTGGTCGCAGGCCATGGAGATGTTGCGTTTGCAAATTTGACGGTGACAAAAGGTCGCAGCCAAATTGTCGATTTTTCCTACCCTTTTACCGACAAAGTAACAGAGTTCCTGGTGACGGCGCCGGGTCAGCCGGATGTCACATCTATCGATGACCTTGCTGGAAAGGAAGTCGTTGTACCTGCAGCATCGAGCTATTTCGAGAGTCTCGTTGCGACCAACCAGGGTCTCATTCAGAGAGGTCTGCAGCCGATCCGTATCACGATCTCGGATCCGCGCCTAGAGATCGAAGACATTATTGAGATGATGAATTCGGGCTTGTTGCCGATGACGGTGGCAGATAGCCATCGCATGAAGGTCTGGTCCCGGGTATTTGAAAACGTAGAAGTTCATGAGAATATCGTGTTTCGGGAGAACGCCAAAGTTGCGCTCGCGATGCGCAAAGGGTCACCGCAACTCAAAGAACTGCTCGATGGATTTGTTCGGGAAAACAAGGTTGGTACCCTGATAGCTAACATGCTGATTACCCAGTTCACTGACTATGTCGGCTGGGTCAAGCCGGCGCTGGAACGTAATCCGTTTCGCCGATTTGAACAGCTGGCAGGCCTATTCCGTACTTTCGGTGCACAATACGACATCGACTGGCTGATGCTGGCGAGTTTCGCCTATCAGGAATCTGGCTTCGATCAGGATGCGCGCAGTCCTGTGGGAGCTATTGGTGTAATGCAGGTGCTCCCCAGTACCGCGGCCGACCGTCGGGTGGGAATCGACAACATCCATGAGGTTGAAAATAATGTGCATGCAGGTACGAAGTACCTTTCGCTGCTGCGCAGTCACTACTTTTCGGACGAAGAACTGGTCCCTACGGAGCAGATGCTTTTCACAATGGCGGGCTACAATGCCGGTCCCAATCGCATTAACCGGCTACGGCGCAAAGCAGAGTCACGTGGACTCGATCCAAATGTCTGGTTTAATAACGTCGAATTGATCGTTGCGGCGGATGTGGGGCGTGAGCCTATCAACTACGTCAGCAACATTTACCGTTATTACATCGCCTATAAGCGAGCCCACCTAACTATTCCATCTGGGGAGTAACATGCAATACCCGACTTCAGCCGTAGCTCGCTTGCTGCTATTGGCATCTGTCTGCCTCTTGTTCAATTCTGTGCACGCAGACGTACTTGTCTTAAACAACGGTGACCGAATCACCGGCACGATCAAAGCGATCTGGGATGGCGAAGTGTCCATCGAACCAGAGTACGCTGACGAGTTCGACGTCGACCTCGAGGTTGTCGATTACATCGAGTCGGAGCGTGAATTCGAAGTGGAGCTTTGGGACGGTCGTGAGGCGACAGTCAGGCTAAACGGCGCCGGCGAGGACAAGCAGCAGTTGGTGATCCTCGGTGACGAGACGATGTCCGTTGATCTGGTCGATATCCTTGAGCTCGACGAGCCTGCGGAGGCATTTGACTGGGAAAGCCACGTGGATTTCTCGGCAACGATTAATACCGGTAATACTGAATCG
>JBPCXZ010000017.1:0-9468 GCA_051008055.1 Woeseiaceae bacterium | reverse complement strand
TTTGTCATTGCCATCGAAGAACAGCTACCCGAGCTGACGCGACCGCGCATTTCATTTGACCCGACCCAACCGCAACTCTCAGTGGATATTGATCGCCGCCGAGCGGCCGACCTGGGCGTAGACCTCGGCGAACTCTCCACGACACTGCGCGCGATGATTGGTGGCGATGAACTCATCGATATCAACATCGACGATGAAGCGGTGCCCATTCTGCTTGAGTCTGCTTCCGGGGACATCAACGACCCATCGGATCTCGTTAATCTCTACGTGCGCTCTGACAGAGGCGACCTGGTGCCGTTATCCAGCTTGGTCACCTTGCGTGAAGAGGGAGTGGCGACCGAACTCAACCGTCGCTCGCAGCGCCGGTCCATTGATATCAGCATCGAACGCGATGAAACGTTCCCGCTGCAAACGGCCGTCGATCAGCTGAAGCTTGTCGCCGCCGACGTCTTGCCCGAAGACATCACGCTGACCTTCCAGGGTGAGGCAGCGACGCTCGAAGAAACATCGAACGAGGTGGCTACGACCTTCCTGATCGCCATCGTCGTGATCTTCCTGGTACTCGCGGCGCAGTTCGAAGGCTTTACCAGTGCGTTGGTGGTGACACTGATCGTGCCTTTCGGTGTCGCGGCAGCAATCTTCGCATTGCTACTCACCGGTACGTCGTTAAATCTCTATTCCCAGATCGGACTGGTGTTACTGATCGGGCTCATGGCCAAGAACAGCGTATTGGTGGTGGAGTTTGCCGATCAGCAACGCGACAAGGGGCAGAGTGTCAGCGACGCGATCAAAAGCAGCGCCGAACGCCGTTTACGACCGGTCATGATGACCCTGGTCTCAACAGTACTCGGTGCATTGCCGCTTATTCTAAGCAGTGGCGCCGGCGCTGAAGGGCGCAATGCCATTGGCTGGGTCGTGTTCGGCGGACTGGCCATGGCCGCCGTGTTCACGCTCTACCTCACACCGCTGATGTACCAGGCCCTCGCAGGCTTCGCCAAGGCGCGCGTTGCCGAGACTCAGCGTCTCAGCGACGAGCTCGAACATGCAACGCAGCTCAAGGAACAAACCGACTTTTAGCGGAAGGTCTTATTCGGACTCGAGCATTCTCTCGCTGTAGATTTGTGACTGCGCCAAGTCACCAGCCCGTCGATAATGCTCGGTCAGTGCAGCGAGAACCGGCTGCAGGGTTACCGGACGGAATCCGGTCATTTCCTCTCTTTGAGCCAGCGTAGCAAGCAGCAATTTTTCTGCCTCTTTGTATTGTCCTTGCAGGCTTAGCGACTCACCCAGCGTTTGATGTGTATCGGCCTTTTGTAGTGCGCTCAATGAGCTTTGAGCGAGCACCGCCTGGCGCAACAATGTCTCGGCTTCATCAGCGCGGCCCTGTTTGTTGTAGTGCTTAGCGAGCGCAGATCGTGTACGCGTGGCTTGGTAGGCTTTCTCACTGTCCAGTTTTATTGCCAGCGCCAGGCTACTCATGAGTGCGCTTTCCGCTTCCTCATCTCGAGCAAGGTCCGAGTACACGATGCCGAGGCCACGCAGACGGCTTGCATACGCCAGGCTGTCCTCGCCTTCTCGAGCGCGCGCCATGCTCGCTGCTGTTTCAGCCGTCAGTAACGCATCGTCCAGGCGACCCATCCGCCTGTAGGTCGTGGCGAGCCGCGCATGCATTGATTCGGTGATGTAGTAATTTTCGGGCCAGATAGCCGCACTACGCTCAATACCATCAAGCAAGATTTCGACAGCTTCTTCGTACTCACCGAGTATGGTCAGATCTCTTGCCAGCCCACTGCTTCGAATGACCGTGTTCGGCGCCATGTCGCCGATGGCTTGCCTGGACAGCGCAACAACTTCTCGCATCAACGGCAACGCCTCTTCATACTGTCCGAGACTGCCGAGAGCGTTGACCATGTTGCCGCGAATATCAATCGCGGCGCGGTGTTCGCCATCGCCGAAATCGATCATGATCTGCAGGCCCTGACGTTGCAGCGCCAGTGCCTCTTCGAATCTTCGATCGTCATCCAGAATAACGCCGAGCCGGGCGTAGGTGTACCCGATTAGACCATGCTCCGGGCCGTAGTGATTGATGCGGTACTGCAATGCCTGCCGCATTTTTTCCTCGGCAAGCTGCAGTTGACCGCTCTGTCGATAGGCTTCCGCGAGATCGTGCAGCGCATTGGCAATGGCGGCCTCATCGCGCGGCTGCATCTGCTCCTGCGCATCGATAGATTTGCGCAACATCGGGATCGACCGTCCAGTCTCACCCAGCGCCGTATAGCTCGAAGCCATTCTTTGGTATAGCCGCGCCTGCAATTGCGGCTGATCATCAAGCGCATCAATCTGCTCACCACCTTGTTCGAGAATATCGATGGCAGTGATGGCCTCGCCTTTCGCCAAGTGTGGCGAAGCACTAGCGAACAAGTTCGACAGAAACTCGGCTACCTGTTCGGACTCAGCGGCGGCAAGATTGGCTTTATCGCGTTCGTCCGCAAGTTTGAACGTATAGAAGGTGACGAGCGAAACGACACCGACAAACACCGCGGCGGTCAGGAGTAGCCCCTTGGTATTTCGCACGACAAATTTGCGGCTCTTGTACAGCCAATGGTCACCACGCGCATGCACCGGTTCATCCAGCAGGTAACGATTGATATCAGCTGAAAAATCGGCCGCGGATGCATATCGACGTTCCGGTTCTTTCTGCAGCGCCATTAGAACAATGTTGTCGAGATCACCCTGCAAGCGGCGTCGTAGCTTATCGATGGATGTACTACGCTGTTCGCCAACTTCCCCAGGTTGCGCCTGCGTTACGACAGTGCTGGGTTTGGGCGGATCGGTATCAACAATCGCCTTCTCATATTCGCTGGCCGAAGGCAGGGTCGATCCGTACGGTGACTGGCCCGTTAGCAACCGATACATCAGGACGCCAAGTGCATAAACGTCGGTAGCGACGGAGATTGGTTCACCGCGAACCTGTTCCGGGCTCGCGTACTCCGGTGTCATGGCGCGCATACCCTGGCGCGTCACGGCGATCGTCTGATTGTGCTGCCCATCCTCCAGCAACTTTGCGATACCGAAGTCGAGTAATTTGGGCGTGCCATCAACATCCACGAGAATATTGCTGGGCTTCAGGTCGCGATGTACAACCAGGTTGCGGTGGGCATAATCGACCGCCGCGCACACGTTACGAAACAGCTGCAGCCTCTGCCGGATATCGAGTCTGTTCTCGTCGCAATACTTATCGATTGGCAGTCCATCGATGTATTCAAGTACCAGGTACGGAAGGTTCTCTTCCGTCGAGCCGCCATCCAGGAGCTTGGCAATATTGGGATGGTTCAGGCTGGCGAGGATCTGACGTTCCGCACGAAATCGTGTCACAGCGTCCTTGGCCAACAGCTGCGCTGTCATTATTTTTAGCGCAGCAGTGTGCTGATACTCGTCATCAGAACGTTCCGCCAGAAACACCACACCCATGCCGCCTGCCGCGATGCGGCTCCTGATGGTCCACGAGCCAACCGTGCGATTTATCCATGGATCGTCAGCGGACTCGGCCAGCGTTCTCGCCGAATCGGCTACAACGTTTTGCAGGTGCTCATCGTGCTCAGAGTCTGCCGCCAGCAGGTCCAGCAGTTGTTGTTCCAGCTGCGGATGTTCGCTCGCAAATTTCGCCAGCATCTCGGCACGAGCATTGCCCTGCAATTGGATTGCTTCTGCAAACGCGGTGTTCAGGACTTCCCAGTTGTCGTCTGTCATCATCGCTTGAACAGCATAGCAGGGGTCTTCCGGCTAGTCGTGCAGGTGCCCAGCTCGCTTCCATTCCTTGATCAGGTTCTTCGACAGGCTTTTGGCCGTGTCTTTGGGTCCAACAAATAACAAGCCGGCGCCACGGGTACTCAGGTTGCCAAGCCAGACGGTACGCATTGAGGTTGCGTCGACGATCGCGATCTCAAAGTCCACATGATCACGCGCGACCGAGGTCTGGGTCACGTAACCGGTCGTTGTGCCACCGACGGTCGTCTGGTTGTACATCACCATGCCGGGCGTACTGTCGCTACCTGCAGACCCGATGGTCACCACGATGCCTGCATCTACTGAATGCCGCGCGTAGACCTCAGCGCTAGACTGCTGATCCCATTCGCGCGTTGGCGTGAACAGATCTTCATGCAGCAAGACCCGAACACCATTTTTCTTAAGATCCTTACTAAGGCGTTTGACGATGTGCTGCTTGAAATCGATTGAGGCGTTCGGCAGCTGCAGAACAATCGTGTCGAATTTGTAGCCAATGAAGTCCGGGTCCGTATAGCCCTCAACGTCTGTTGAGCGAAATGCGGATAGTGTTATCACCATGGTCAGCACGACTGCGGTGCGCACCGTGACTCGGGAGAAGCGTACAAGGAAAGTTTTCATGCTGGGTACTCCGACTGTTTGTGCCATATCCCTTACAGCACAGAACACATCGAGAATTGCCCATTATTTTTTGGCCAGCTGATCCTTTAGCCAGGCCCGCGCCATTCTTAGCTCGCGATCGAGCGTGCTGCTGGAAAGACCGGTCACTGCCTCCATCTCTTTGAATGACAAGCCGCCGAAGTACTGCAGCTCAATTAGCTGTGCCTTGCGGCTGTCCAGCTCGGCCAGCGATTGCATTGCCTCCTCCAGGTCCAGCAGATCGGCGTCAGTCGAACTGCCCGCAATCACTGCTTCGTTCAGAGTGACTTTCACCGCGTCGCCACCGCGCTTGGCCGCATTGCGCGAGTTGGCATGGTTGACCAGCAGGCGACGCATCATTCTTGCCGCCAAAGCGTAGAAATGGGCTCGATCCTGCCAGGTGACTTCTACATCGATCAGCTTGACGAACGCTTCGTGAACCAGCGCAGTCGGTTGCAGAGTGTGGGCGTTCTGCTCGGAGCGAAACAGCCGGTGCGCCATTAGCTGCAACTCGTCGTAGACCAACGGGGTCAGTGCAGCTTCGGCAGATTTGTCGCCTTCAGCCCACTCATTTAACAGTTGCGTTATTTCAGGGTTGCCGGCCATTGATCGATGGTAGCACTCGTTTGTCGCTTGATTTTGGGCAAAATGCCGAGCGGTTCCTGCTTTCCCGGGTAGACACAAGACAAACCTGAGGAAAGATCATGATCAGCGCAATTGTTCGGCTCGGAATCACACTAGTTTCGGTAACAGCTCTCACCGCGTGTAGTGGTGGCGGCGGTGGCGGTGGTGGTAATGGCGGTGGCGGCAACCCACCTCCGTCGCGAAACGCTCAGGCTATCGTTTACTCTGTCGGCGACGGCGTCTCGACGAATGGCGTCACCGAACTGTACTCGATCGATGATGACGGCAATGGTCGAACGATGTTGAGCGCTGACACAGCGCTCGACACCACATCAATCCAGGACCTCGCTGTTTCACCGGACGGCCAGTGGGTTGCCTATGTATCGAACATTCGCAGCCCTGGCGAAACGGACCTGTATGTAAACTCAATCAACGGTGGAACGCCGGTTCGAGTCAGTCGCACCAAGCCTATTTTGGGCGGCAGGATTCAAAGCTTTGAATGGTCGCCAGACAGTTCGCAGCTGGTATATGCCGCGAACGTTGGTCACAACCGCTTGACCGACATGGCGACGAACGAAGTATTTGTGGTCAACCGCGATGGTAGCAACGATACCAAGATCAACGGTTCGATCGGCAGCCCGGCGGTCGTTGAGGTTCGCAACCCGCAGTGGTCACCGGATGGTCGCTACATTCTTCAAGAGGTCGCTGCGTTCAACTCATCAAGTGGCGCCAGCAGTGTAGCTAATGCACTGAACATCCACGATACGACGGTGGGCGGCTTCAGCAGCGTCCGTATCGTTACTGCTTACAGCGCTCTGCGCAATGTGCATTGGTCGCCAATGTCGGATCGCCTCAGTTTCTCGGCAAACTTACTCAGCACCAGTCGGTACCACGTCTTTACGTCAGAGCCGTTTGGTACACAGATGACGAAAGTTTCAGACAACGGCGACTTCAACAGTGATTCGCGGTGGTCACCGGATGGCTCCACGCTGGCCTACCTTGATCATCCATCCCAACCATTTCCGGGTGACCTGGTTGTCAGCGGTGCAAGCCCCGGCTCACCCGATACCGTCCTGGCTTCCGTCACACCCGACGGCAAAAAAGTATACGACTATGCCTGGTCGCCTGACGGCTCGAGAATCGCTTTCACCGCCGATCTGGACACTTCGAATATCCGAGAGCTTTACGTGATTAACTCGGATGGCTCGGGAAGCCCTGTCAAGATCAGCGGCCCTCTCATAACAACGGGCGATGTATTCGATTTCGCGTGGTCGCCCAATGGCAATTCAATCGCCTACCTAGCCGACCAGGACACGGATACTTTCATCGACCTGTATGTCAGCAGTGCAACCGGTAGCAGCAACGTATCAATTTCGATGGGCCTCAACGGCGAGGAAGTTACCGACTTAGACTGGTCCGACGACAGCCAACGAATCGCGTTCAGTACCGGACCCGAAGGGCGCGGCCCGGTGCCCAACAAGCTTTACGTCAGCCAGCCGAACGGCAATGACCGGCGTGAGATCACCCCGGCGATGACCAACGCTCCGCTGTTCTTTGAGTACAACTGACATGAATACTCGGCATACTTTTCACGTCACGACGCTGCTGGCACTTGGCATTGCCTTTGGCGGCTGCACGATTGAGAACATCACCGAAGAAGCGACTGAAGGCACCAACCCGCCACCAGTTGCGGGGCAACTCGATACAGATGGTGATGGTCTGACTGACGAGAGAGAAGCTGTTCTCGGCACTTCTCCACTCATGGCCGACACCGATGGTGATGGTTTTGACGACAACGATGAGGTCACGAATGGCGGTACGCATCCGTTGATAGCCGATGTCCCCAGTTTGTCGGTTGAGGTTATTGGCGCACCCACCGTGCAGATTAATAGCAAAATTGAGAACGGCAGCGAGAGCGGCGTCGACTATGGTGCGTCGTTCTCTCAGGGGCAGCAGACCAGCTACAGTCGCTCCGACAGTGTTTCAACGGCAAACACCATCGAACAATCTGCCACTGTCAGCGCAGAGATCGAAGCGTCCGCCAGCCTGACAAACATTGGTGGCTCCTCGAAGGTCGGTTCGGAACTTTCGACCACTGCGACAGAGACGCGCGAAACGTCAACAACCGTTACCTCCGCAGCAGCGCAGGACTCTCGCCAGGAGTACTCACGCTATGTGAATAACACGCAGAATGAAAAAGTCGTTTCCGAGTCCGGTTCATTGTCGACGACCTTGCGCATTGTGAATACATCCGCTCGCTCGTTTCGAGTCGAGAGCATTGATGTGATCGCCAAAAACCACTCGTTAGATGGGCGATCGCTGGAGTCGCTGGACGAACTGAGCTTTGCACCCGAAGAAGGACGTGTTCTGGTTCCTGGCGCAAGCATCGAGCAGTTCATCGTCGGCCGCGGAACGTCAGTACCCAAGCTCAAGCAACTTATGCGTAACCCAAGAAGTTTACTGTTCACAATCGGCAGCATCGCGATAGAGGACCTGAGCGGCGGCGATCCGAATCGCGACTTCGCCGAGGTGAGTCAAAGCGTATTCAATCAAACAGCACGCGTTGCGATTGATTTCGGCAACGCTCAAGGAGCATCGCGGAGGTCGGTTCAGACTTACCTGGTGGCCACCAACGTCGCCCGCAACCCCGAAACGCTCGCGCCGCTTGGCGTGAATATGGGGACCGTCATGCGAAACATACTGGGTATCGACTACCAGACCAGCATGGCTGACGTCATCAAGGACGGTCAGGCAACCGGTCAACAGCGCCAGGTGCTAAGCGCAGTTCAGGGTGTCGCGAGCGACACTATCGAAAGCGGGTTCTGGTACGTGTTCTCGGACAGCGACACTCTGGACGACCCGGCGGCGAACTTCGAGGACATTGTCCTTACTGATGATAATTCGATCACGCTGGTCTATCTGGCCGATGCGGACCGCGACGGCCTGTTCAACCGCGAGGAGCACCTGCGTGGCACAAACGCTAATCGGGCCGATACCGACAGTGACAACCTCGATGACGAGTTTGAAGTCAAAGTCGGCTGGCGAGCGAGGAATGGCTTTAACGACTACCCCGTCTTCCCGGACCCATTGAGTGCTGACGCTGACGGTGACGGACTGCCCGATGAGCTGGAACGGCTGAAATTCACCGATCCGAACCTGGCGGACACGGATGGCGACGGCATATCAGATCTCGACGACAAGGACCCAACGGGTGGAGACTCCGGCAGCTTGTTCGCCCTTGACTTCGTTGGTCCGGGAAACTTTATAAAAGTATCTGGCAGCGTAAGCAGCGATGAGGCGATGGTCGCTGTCATTATCGACTGGGGCGACGGCACTGCGCCACAAGTTATCGATGCCAACTTCGACCGAATTGAGACAAGTCATATTTACGTCGAAAAGGGTGTATACGATGTGCGCGTGACGGCCGACAGGCCGTTTGGTGCCGATCCCTTCGCCGATTATCGCTTGTCGCTATTGCCAACTCTGCGTAAAGACATCGATGGCATGACTGCAGCTGACGGATGGGATGAAGGTACGCACAAGCGGTTTGTACAGGACGTCAACGGTGACGGCCTGGCGGATCTGGTCGGGTTTGGCCCGGATGGCGTATGGATGTCGCTTGCACAGAATGCCGGTACCAACTTCGAACAGGCGAGACTTGTCGTCAATGAGTTTGGGAGTGATCTGGATACGAACTTTTCCAATCACATTCACGCTCTCGCCAATGTTGGCGGCGGACCCGAACCGGAAGTCGTCGTGTTTCATGACGAGGCTGTCAAGGTTGCGTTGAATTCGTCAGGACTATTCTCTCCGCCAGAACCCTGGATTGAGGATTTTGGTGCCGATGAGTACCCCGACGTTGAGGCGAATCAACGCTTACTCGGCGACATCAACTCGGACGGTTTCGACGACATAGTGGCGTTCGCTCCGAATGGGTTGCGACTCGCTTTTTCACACGGCGTTGGTTTTACGGATGGAGGGGAAGTACCGCAGGGCGCTATCTCAAGCCCGAAGACTCGCCAGGAGCCGAGCATGCTCGCAGACGTAAATGGCGATGATTACCCGGACATCGTCAATTTCACGTCCTCCTACGTTCATGTGAGTTTGAATAACACAAACGGCGGTTTCGAGGACGGCGACTCACCGTTTTTTCTAAGACGATTCTCGGTCGAGCAAGGCTATGACGTTGATCGTCACATTCGAACAATGGCGAACATCACCGGCGAAAACGACAAGACGGCTGATATTGTTGCGTTCGCAAACGGGCTGACGGTCGCGAATCGCTCCGTCAACGGTAGATTCGAGAGTACTGACTATGTCGTTTCGACTGAATTTGGCTATGACGACGGTTGGCTCCTCGACGAGCACCCCAGGTTCCTGACCGACATCACCGGCGACGGTGTACCTGATGTGGTCGGCTTT
>JBPCXZ010000016.1:0-10083 GCA_051008055.1 Woeseiaceae bacterium | reverse complement strand
ACCCACCCGGTTTCGACAGAACGCATCTCCGAAGCGCGTGCGCGAGCTAAGGACTACGAACGAATTGTCAGTGAAGATTCCGCAAGCTATGGCATAGCCCGATCACGAATCATCGTGCAACGTTTTGACACGGCTAAAAAAGCGGTCGAACATTTTGAGCGCGAGTCGTACGCCAGACAAACAGATATTGAGCGCTACGGTCGTGCGATTGCCTATCAACGCGATGATCGTCACTCGGACGCCAACAAAATTTTCGATGACCTGATCAAAAAAGACCAGAAAGTCATTGCCTATCATATTGGCCTTGCTCAAACGCAGCTGGCCATGGAGGACTATGCGGCCAGCCAGGCCTCATTTGATCGCGCAATTGAACTGTTCCCACGCAATGTTCCGCTGGTGATTCACTACGCAGAAGCACTGTTGCAAACAGGCAATGCCAAAGAGGCGCACCGAATTCTGCTGGACCTGCTGAACAATGTCCCGCCCACTCCGACACAAGTAAGGCTCATTGCAAAAGCTGCGAATGAAGCCGGCGATGTCGCGGAGGCCATGTATTACATGTCCGAGTTTCGACTCATGACTGGCGACTTGGTTGGTGGTGTTGGCTTCCTTCGTGAAGCACTGGCCCTTCCTGAATTGCAGGAAATACAACGCATAAGATTCGAAGCAAGAATTGACTTCATTCGCGAATACATGACCGAAGAACAACTGAAACAGCTGCAGAAAGTCCGTCCGGTATCACACGGTGAACGCAGCCAGTCATGAAACGCGCTTGGGTACTGATTCTCGCCACGTGTCTTTCGGCGTGCGCCTCAACCGGTGAGATAGATCCGGAAGTAGACCCGTATGAGAAATTCAATCGGTCAATGTTTGAGGTCAATCGCTTCGGCGACAAAATTATCTACAAGCCGTTTGGCAAAGCCTACAAGGCGGTCATCCCCAGCTTCGCTCGCAAGGGCGTCAACAACTTTTTCGACAATCTGACCACGCCAACGTCAGCCCTGAATAACTTCCTGCAAGGCAAACCGAAACGTGGTTTTAATGAGATCGGGCGCTTTCTCTTCAACACCACGATTGGACTGGGCGGACTGTTCGATATCGCCGCCAAAGGTGGTATGGAGCGTTACGACGAGGATTTCTCACAAACACTGGCCGTCTGGGGAGCGCCCGAAGGACCGTACCTCGTAATTCCAATCTGGGGTCCGCGAACAGTGCTAAGTACCGCGGCGATTCCGGTGAACTTCGTCACCGACTTGCAACGCTACATTCCCAACACCGGGCTGCGGGACAAGCTCTATATTCTGCGCCTGATAGACACCCGGTCGCGGCTATTAACGACCGAAGAAATCCTGAATAAGTCCAAGGATCCCTACATCGCTTTTCGTGAAGCGTACTTGCAGAACCGACAGTTCAGAATTCACGACGGCGACCCGCCGGTGGATGATGACTTCTACTTCTTCGAAGACGAAGACGAATTTGCAGAAGAATCCGAAGAAGAATAGCTGCGCTGCAGGAGATCGTCGATTTCTGCCGTCACCGCAATCGCCTGGATTTTCTCAGGAATCTGCGCGAAGCGAATTTCCCGGCCCTGTCTCGCGGCCTGGCTGACCCACTCCAGTAACAGCGCGAGGCCAGCGGAGTCCGTGTTCTGAATCGCCGATAAATCGACCTCGATCGCGTCGTGCGGCGCAAAACACTTTTCGCTTTCGCGCAAGATTGCCTCGGCGGTTTTAAACGACACGTCACCACTCAAATCAAAGCGACCCTCGCCGAGATCGGACAACTTGAAGTTACTCATTGTTCTCGCTCTCGCCTTCGATTTCGATTTCGCCTGCCGCTTCCTTCTCCAACCTGACTATGACGTCTTCGAGGCTGCTGGACTTGATCTCCGCATCAAATTCAGTACGAAAATTCCGAATATAAGATACGCCTTCGATCGTTACGTCGAACATCATCCAGCCGGGTTTCTTGTTCAGTAGCGTGTAATTCACGCTGATGTTCGTGCCGTCTTCAAGATCGACGGTTGTTTTTACGGTTGCCGTTCTCTTCGTTGCGTCACCGCGAAACGGCAGTACCTTGATTCGATCTGGCTCAAATTCAAGAACACCGTCGGCGTACCGTTGTACCAGAATGCTATAGAACGACTCGATGAAACGAGTTTTTTGTTCATCACTTGCGCCACGCCAGTGCCGCGCAAGAACCTGTTGAGCGGCTGTTTTTCGATCAAAACGAGGCAATAACAGATCGTCGACCAAAGCGTACAGCGCTTGCTGGTCGTCGGCTAACTCGCTGCGTCGGCCATCCAGTTGCGCCGCCAATACGTCGACAGCATCCGTAACAAACTCATCGGGTGTTTCAGCCTCAGCTGGTACCGCAAGCAATACCAGGGCGACTGAGGCGAGAAATGTCCTGATTCCGTTCAATCTACTGACTCCGTGTTGCCGGACTTAGTCGTCCGAACCACTTTTGACAAGAAACTTACCTATAAGGTTCTCAAGAACTATTGCCGATTGCGTGAACAGGATCTCACTTCCGTCCTCCAGGAAGAGCTCCGAGCCACCTGCCTGCAGGCCGATGTACTGGCTACCCAGCAAGCCGGCTGTGAGAATACTTGCGTCGGTGTCGTCGGGAATCTGACCGAAACGACTATCGATGACCATTGTCACGACGGCCTCCAGTGATTGCCCGTCAAACGCAATGTCCGTCACTCGACCGATGGTCACACCTGACATTGCGACCGGCGCTCTGGTGCGCAAACTGCCTATATTTTCAAAGCGTGCCTCAACCGTATAGGTAGCTGTGTTCGCAAAATCATTACGCCCGGTCGTTTGCGTGGTCAGAAAAAACAACGCCCCAATTCCCAGTAGCACGAACAAGCCGGTTCCTATTTCAACTGCGCGATTCTGTCGCATGGTTCTTCCTCAAATAAAAGCTGCTGTAATCATGAAATTTAATATCAATACTGCAATCGCGGTTGCGACTACGGTGCGAGTGGTCGCACGACCTACCCCCTCAGCCGTGGGCGCGGCGCTGTACCCCTCCCAGACCGCAAACAGACTGGCTACGACGCCGTACACAACGCTCTTGAAGATTCCTTCATTGACGTCCTCACTGCCCATCGTTTGCTGCACTTGCTGCCAATAGGTTCCGACATCGACACCGTACTGTTCGACAACAATCATGTGCGCGCCAAATAACGCAATCATGGTGAATACCGCAGTCAACAACGGCATCGAAATCACGCCACCCAGGAAACGCGGCACAAGCACCCGATGCATCGGATTGACCGCCATCATCTCCATAGCCGACAACTGATCGGTCGCCTTCATCAGACCGATTTCAGAAGCCAATGAAGTGCCCGCCCGTCCTGCAAATAACAAAGCAGTAATCACTGGTCCGATTTCTTTGACCATTGCGAACGCGACCAATACTCCGGTCGCTTCCTCGGCGTTAAATCGTTCAAGATTGTGATACGTCAATAGTCCCAGCACGCCACCAATAAAGAGGCCACAAACGGAAATAATAACGATTGACATGGCGCCCACGTTGTAGACCTGCCCGACCACCAGATTGAAACGGTGCGAGATCGTCCAGGGCGTGTGCCGCAACAGCTGTGCGAAAAAAAGCGCCATCGCGCCGAAGTTGCGGATGAACTCCAGGGCGGGATCCAGAATCTCCCGAAGCAAACGATTCACTCAGCCTCTCCAAGCAACTGTTTCTCATAGTCGGGCGCATCGTAGTGAAACGCTACAGGTCCGTCGGGTAGTCCATGCATAAATTGTTTGACCTGTTCTGATTCATCATTGTTCAAATCAGATGGCACACCCGACGCCGCGACGCAGCCATCTGCTATCAGATAGCTACGATCCGACACAGCGGCAAGCTCATCGATATCGTGGCTAACGACAATACTCGAGATTCCCAGCGTGTCGTTCATTCGCCGTACCAGGCGTGCGATGACGCCCATCGATATTGGGTCAAGACCGACGAACGGTTCATCATAGATCAGTATGTCGGGATCCATGACCATGGCGCGCGCCAGTGCAACCCGTCTGGCCATCCCGCCTGACAATTCAGACGGCATGAGTTGCGCAGCGCCACGCAAACCTACCGCATGCAATTTGGTCAACACGACCAGTCGGATCAGGCGTTCACCTAACTGCGTGTGCTCGCGCAAAGGGAACGCAACATTCTCAAACACGTTCATATCGGTGAGCAACGCACCGTTTTGAAACAGCATGCCGAAGCGCTTGCGTAACTCGTATAGCTCGGCCTGGCTCAGCGTCGAAATATCGACGCCATCAATCAGAATCCGCCCACGATCAGGTTCCAACTGGCGTGCGATCAACTGCAACAGCGTCGTCTTGCCCGTGCCGCTGGGACCCATCAGGGCAGTCACGTCGCCGCGGGCGATTGTGATATTCAAATTTTTGAAAATCACACGGTCGCCTCGACTGAAATCGAGATCGCGAACTTCTATTAGTGCATCAGACAGGGGGTAGCTCCATTGATTATTGCTGTGCGGAGTGTACAGGCCTAGCCAATGCGAATAAATAGGACTAAAATAGTCCTTTATCGATATGCAGCGGAGATGGACCGTGCTCAGAATCAGTAGGTTGACCGACTACGGCACAGTAGTGCTGGCCCACCTTGCGGGTGAACCGGACGCCGTCTGCAGCGCTGCGGACGTTTCGGCAGCGACCGGAATCGCCCCGCCGACAGTGAGCAAGCTCCTGAAGTCACTGGCGCGGGCCGGTCTTGTAAGTTCGACACGAGGTGCCAACGGCGGCTATCAGCTGGCTCGCGAGCCGAATGACATAACTGCTGCCGACGTTATAGACGCGCTGGAGGGCCCCGTGTCGATTACCGAATGCAGCGCCGATGACAGCCATTGCGACTTTGAACAGGTCTGTAACGTTGGCACCGCGTGGCGCAGGATCAATGTTGCTATTCGACACGCGCTCGACGACGTCAGCCTGGTCGATCTACTGAAGGCAAATCGACCGCTGCCGCGATTTCAGTTCGGCGGCGCCCCAATCATCGTCGAAGAAGAAAATCTTAAGGATTGAAGTAAATTATGTCGACCGACCCTGAAAATCTGGAAGACCTGGTCAATCGCCGTTACGAGCACGGCTTTGTCACCGATATTGAAACCGAAAGCCTGCCGCCGGGTCTTGACGAAGATGTCGTACGGGCCATATCCGCTCGCAAGAATGAACCAGAGTTCATGCTCGAATGGCGACTCAAGGCTTATCGGCAATGGCGTGAAATGGTCGAGCCGACTTGGGCTCATGTTGATTACGCACCGATTGATTTTGAGCAGATCTCGTATTTTGCCGCGCCCAAGTCTGACAAGGACCGACCGAAGAGTCTCGACGAGGTCGATCCGAAGCTGCTGGAAACCTACGACAAGCTCGGCATTCCGCTGCACGAGCGTGCGCGGCTTGCTGGCGTTGCCGTTGATGCGGTGTTTGACAGCGTGTCCGTCGCCACAACGTTCAAGGAAAAACTGTCTGAAGCTGGAGTTATCTTCTGCCCATTCTCCGAGGCCGTGCAGAAACACCCAGAGCTGGTGCAAAAATATCTCGGCAGTGTCGTGCCACAACGCGACAACTTTTACGCCTCATTGAATTCCGCGGTATTCAGTGACGGCTCGTTTGTCTACATACCGAAGGGTGTCCGCTGCCCGATGGAATTATCGACCTACTTCCGTATCAATGCGGCCAATACCGGGCAGTTTGAGCGCACACTCATTATCGCCGACGAGGGCAGCTACGTAAGCTATCTGGAAGGCTGCACGGCACCGATGCGAGACGAGAACCAACTGCACGCCGCCGTAGTCGAGCTGGTCGCTTTGAAGGACGCCGAGATTAAGTATTCGACGGTGCAGAACTGGTACCCCGGTGACGAGAACGGCGTTGGCGGCATCTACAACTTTGTGACGAAGCGTGGCGACTGCCGCGGTGCCAATTCGAAAATATCCTGGACCCAGGTTGAAACCGGCTCCGCAATCACCTGGAAATACCCAATCTGCATCCTGCGCGGCGAAAACTCCGTCGGTGAGTTTTACTCAGTCGCGGTAGCGAACAACTACCAACAGGCCGATACCGGCACCAAGATGATTCATATCGGCCGAAACTCGCGCAGCACGATCGTTTCGAAAGGCATATCGGCAGGCAATGCCCAGAATGCCTACCGCGGTCTAGTCAAGGTCATGCCTCAGGCCGAGGGCGCCCGCAACCATACGCAGTGCGACTCGTTGTTAATCGGCAAGAACTGCGGTGCGCACACGTTCCCGTACATGGAAATTAAGCACCCCGGCGCACGGATTGAGCACGAGGCAACCACCTCGAAGATTTCAGCCGATCAGTTGTTTTATTGCCGGCAGCGCGGCATCTCAGAAGAAGATGCGGTCAACTTGATCGTTAACGGCTTCTGCAAGGAAGTCTTCAAAGAACTACCCATGGAATTCGCAGTCGAGGCACAGGCGCTACTCAATGTCAGCCTCGAAGGCGCAGTTGGATAAGGATCAGGAAATGTTAGAAGTAAGTGAACTGCAAACCACCGTTGGCGGCAATGAAATCCTGCGTGGATTGTCATTGCAGGTCGGTCCGGGCGAGGTACACGCCATCATGGGGCCGAACGGCTCGGGCAAAAGCACCCTGGCACAGGTCATTGCAGGCAATGACGCGTACGAGGTGACCGGCGGTACGGTGCAATTCGACGGACAGGATTTGCTGGAGCTGGAACCGGAAGAACGCGCACGACGCGGAATTTTCCTCGGCTTCCAGTATCCGGTCGAAATCCCTGGCGTGAATAATGCCTATTTGCTGAAAGCAGCACTGAATGCGAAACGAGCCCACGAAGGTCTCGGCGAGATCGACGCGTTCGAATTTTTGCAGCTGGCCAAAGAAAAGATGGCGTTGCTCGACATGGATCCAAAGTTTCTCAATCGTGGTGTGAATGAAGGTTTCTCAGGCGGTGAAAAGAAGCGCAACGAAATCCTGCAAATGGCCGTGCTGGAGCCCAAACTTGCCGTACTCGATGAGACCGACTCTGGCCTGGATATTGATGCGCTGAAATCAGTGGCCGAAGGCGTCAATGCCCTGCGCCATCCGGATCGCGCCATTGTGCTCGTAACGCATTATCAGCGGCTGCTCGACTACATCGAGCCAGATCACGTGCACGTCCTGTCTGGGGGCCGTATCGTCAAGTCCGGTGGCAAGTCACTAGCATTGGAACTCGAAGATAAGGGCTATGATTGGCTCAAAGAGGCCGCGACCGGATGACAGCGCAACTCGAACTAGATGCCATGCGAGCGCTTGCCGCGTCGCTGCCCAATGCAAGTCTCGCTGAAATGCGACGCGCCGCCCTCGCTCAGCTCAGCGCTGCAGGCCTGCCAGGTAGAAAAGACGAGGACTGGAAGTACACGGACCTGTCAACCGTCATCGACATCAGCAATGCATGGGCGGCTGCCGGTGGGAACAGCACAGGCGTCGCTAACGAGTCGATTACGGCAATCACCGACCGACTTGATGTCGACTGGCTGGTTTTTCGTAATGGCAATATTGATCCGGCGACACTGGCCAAGCTTGATCGGCCCGGAATCACGGCTCGTTTGCTGTCAGAAGAATCTGCCCTCCCCGTTCTGCAAGCTCCGCTTGCAGACTGGAACGCTGCTTTGTTAAGCGATGGCCTATCGATCGCGATCAGCAAGGAATTTGACAGCGAGCGACCTGTTGGATTGCTGTTTATCGACAGCGCAGCTGACAACGTAGGCGCCAGTCATACTCGCGTGCTAATCGAAGTTGACGACAGCAGCAGCGCAAGTTTCGTCGAGTATCACGCGTCGGCAGGCGATGTTGCGCATTACGCCAACAGTCTTGTCGATTGCAAGCTGGGGGTTGCAGCCACAGCACAATTTGTTCGCATTCAGGACCGCGATGAAAATCACAGCCAAACCGGGTTTATGCGCGCCAGCCTGGCCGAGCGAAGTGCATTTCATCATGCCGCTTTCGATTTCGGCGGCAATCTTGTACGCAATGACCTGGATGTGCAGATTCTCGGCCCTGATACGCTTGCATCGTTTTGTGGTTTGTACCTGGCGAACAGCACACAACACATCGACAACCACACGCGTGTAGATCACAAAGTAGGACCTGCCCGTTCAGAGCAAGAGTATCGCGGCATCCTTGCCGATTCCGCGCGCTGTATCTGGAACGGTAAAGCAATCGTCCACGCCGGGGCTGACGGCACTGACGCTAATCAGGCCAACCATAACCTGTTGCTGTCCGAACGATCTGAAATTGATGCCAAACCCGAGCTTGAGATTTATGCCGACGACGTCAAATGCAGTCACGGCACCACGGTCGGGCAACTGGACCAGACCGCCCTGTTCTATCTAAGGACCCGCGGTATCGATGACGCCAGCGCACGCCATTTACTGACACGGGCATTCGCTCAATCGATAGTCGCAATGACGCCAATTGGCTCTGCGGAAGCGTTAATTGGCGAACTCGTAGCGAACAAACTTGAACAGATGATCGAAGGAGGCTCGCAATGACACGATTGCAACCGAAGGCAGAATCACCCGCCGAGGTCGAAAATTGCCGCAATGACTTTCCCGCCCTACAGCAGAAAGTCAACCAACATGACTTGGTGTATCTCGACAGCGCTGCGTCATCGCAGGTTCCGCAGACTGTTATTGACAGCATCGCCGCCTACCAGAGTAACGATCACGCGAATGTTCATCGTGGGGTACATACACTAAGCCATCGCGCGACCGATGCTTATGAAGGCGCACGCGACAAAGTGCAGCGATTCATCAATGCAGCCAGTCGCAGTGAAATCGTTCTAACCAGCGGCACCACGGAAGCCATCAACCTGGTCGCACAAAGCTACTGCCGACCAATACTGGGTGTGACTGACAAAGTGTTGATTACTCACATGGAGCACCATTCGAATATTGTTCCGTGGCAAATGGTCTGCGAACAAACCGGCGCCGAGTTGATCGTAGCGCCAATCAATGATGCCGGTGAACTTGAGCTGGACAAGTTTTTCGATCTGCTCGACGAGAACGTGCGCTTTGTCGCACTCTCGCACGTTTCCAACGCGTTGGGCAGCATTAACCCGGTCGAGGAAATCATTGCACGCTGTAAATCTCTTAATGTGCCTGTGCTGCTCGACGGAGCTCAGGGCGTCCCGCATATGAACGTTGACGTGCAGAAACTGGGTTGTGATTTCTATGCCTTTTCCGCACATAAAATGGTTGGCCCAACCGGCGTGGGTGTATTGTTTGGTCGGGAGAAACTTCTCGAAAAAATGCCACCTTATAAGGGCGGTGGCGACATGATTTTGGAGGTGTCTTTCGAGAATACGACCTATAACGAACTCCCCTACAAGTTCGAAGCCGGCACACCGAATATCTCAGGGGTTGTCGGCCTGGGTGCGGCCATCGATTATTTGACATCGATCGGGATGGAGAACATTGCCGCTCATGAGGCACGGCTTCTGGATTATATGACTGAAAAACTCAGCGATATTGACGGAATACGACTCATTGGGACGGCGCAACGCAAGACCAGCGTGCAATCGTTTGCACTGGGTGATGTTCACCCGCACGACCTGGGCACTATTCTCGACCATCAGGGCGTGGCGGTCCGCACAGGGCATCACTGTGCCATGCCGGTAATGCAGTTTTTTGGCGTACCTGGGACTGCAAGAGCATCACTGGCTCTGTACAACAACAACGAGGACATCGACAAGCTCGTATTGGCAATCGAGAAAGCCAGGCAGTTGTTTGCATGAATGTTGCCGAGATCAAGAATAGCGATGAACTGAAAGACCTGTATCGCGAACTGATCCTTGATCATTCACGCAGCCCGCGCCACTTCGGCAAACTTAGCGATGCGACCCATGTCGCTGACGGTATTAACCCGCTCTGCGGTGACAAACTTCGACTGTATTTACGACTCGACGGCGACGACACTGTGGCTGATGCCGCGTTTGAAGGTACGGGCTGCGCAATATCCGTAGCATCCGCTTCGCTGTTAACTGAAATGGTTATTGGCAAGAGTCGCGACG
>JBPCXZ010000015.1:0-4713 GCA_051008055.1 Woeseiaceae bacterium | reverse complement strand
TGGTGTACCAGGCCAAGAGCTGGCAACACGGCGTTCTGGTAGGCGCTGGCGTCGCGTCAGAAACCACCTCCGCTAATATCGGCGAGGTCGGTGTCGTACGTCGCGACCCAATGGCGATGAAGCCATTCTGTGGCTATAACTTTGCGGACTACTGGCAACACTGGCTGTCCTTCACTGAACGTACTGAAACTCTGCCGGGCATCTTTCACGTCAACTGGTTCCGGCAGGACCAGGACGGCAAGTTCCTTTGGCCCGGGTTTGGCGAGAACCTGCGGGTACTGCAATGGATTATCGAACGTTGTGAAGGCCGCTTGGGTGCACTAGAGACACCGATCGGCTACCTGCCGTATGCAGATGACATTGATATTGATGGCCTGGACGTCAGCGACAATGATCTACACACGCTGACCAGCATTGACACTCTGCAGTGGCTGGCTGAAATGGACGCGATCGGTGAGTACCTCGAAAGTTACGGGGATCGGCTGCCAGAGGCTCTATTGGATGAGCAGCGCAAGGTCAGTACTGATCTGAAGGCTAGTGCGCTGGAGAAAGCTTCCTAAACGATCGTCTTGTAATAAATCGCTAACGACGCGCCGGGTTCTTCCGATCGGCCGAGCCCGATTGTTCCTTCGCCAGTCAGCTGTGCGCTGTCGCGACGAATAAATGTCTCTTCACCCTGTAAGTTCAGAAGAAAGGTACCGTTAGTACTTTGATCGACGACGATAACCTTGCCGCGACGTAATTCTACCTTGGCATGGATCCGTGAAATCAGGTTGCCCTTGATGACCAGGTCGTTATCTTCCGCCCTGCCAAGGGTTGCACTCTTGCGTTGGTCGCTGACTTCAATTTTCTGATCGCGAAAACTAAGCTCGACTTTCAAATTCTTGCGATCGTTCCCTGCCAGCTCGATTGTCGGCAACATGCTGGTGGCTTCATCCGGATTCCACAGCAACTCATAGAGAGCTACTTCGTCGATCTTGCCGCGAACAGTGGCGACATCGATCTGACGCGTCTGTTCACGTAGCTTTTCGCTCATTTTCTTGACGGTTTCACCGGAGATGACTATCTGCCGGGCCTTGGCCTGCGACGTCATCCGATTGGCTGTGTGCACGGCCGCGCCGAATATATCATTCTGCTCCTGCACGACGGGGCCGAAATGGCAACCGATGCGAATCGAAACCGCAATGCGTCCTTCCTGTTTGTTGTCGGCCGTGATCTTTCCCTGCATCGCGATTGCTGCACTCATGGACTCGTCGACGGTTGGAAACGTCGCCATGACCTCATCGCCGATCGTCTTAATCACGGTGCCATTGAATTGTTGGGTCGCCTCTTTCATTACCTCGAGGCAGGCAGCAACGGTCTCACTCGCCTTGGTATCGCCGAATTTGTCATAAAGCTGCGTGCTGCCGACTACGTCAGCAAACAAAATCGCTACTTCAAGATCTTTCGCCATATACCGTTACAACTTATTGATTTATTTAGTTATTTTTCGGCGACGAGATAGGCTACCCATGCCAGATCCGCCTCACCACGATCATCGGGGGTAAAGACACCATTGCCCTCACCGTCCTCGTCCTCGCCTTCCCAGTAGACTGTCACATTGGAGAAGCCAGCTTCCAGTAGCAGGTCACGTATTTCAGGTGCCGTCCACAGACGCCAGGAGTAGGTAAACGCCTTCTTAATCTTCGATCCGTCTTTAAATTTGAAGTGGATATGGCATTTCAGATGATTGGTGACCGGATGAAATTTGGCCTGATGCCAGATGTAAGTGAACTTACCGTGCTTGGTCTTTTCTTTGGTTTCCTCCATGGATTCCGGCCCACCGAACATATCCAGGAACATCAGCCCGCCGTCACCGACCGATTCGCGGCAGCGCTTGAAATAATTCAACATCTGCGCACGTTCGTCGAAGATCCAGTAGCTGAAATTAAACGCAACCAGAATATCCACCTGGGGCGTATCAACTGTCTGCACATCTGATTCGATCAGCCGGACACGAGCCTGATCTTCTGTTTGCAGGCGACTGATCCGATTTTGTCGGCCCCATTCGAGCACGTCCGGTTCGATATCGACCCCAACCGCCGAATAGTCTGCTCCCTGTTTAACCCATTCGCAGGCAAGACTCGCGGTTCCACAGAAGTCCTCGCGCAGCGTATACGCGGTCCGACCCGTTCGTTCGGCAAACGTGCTCTTCAAGAAAACGACCTCGTTCTCGACATTCTGTACTGACTCCTCGTACAACTCGTGAATGTCGGCTTTCTCAGCCATGGTTTGGTGGCCGCCTTTATTGGCAATCTTTGCAGTCATGTATATCGAATCGCTCTGGTTGGTGGGTAAATGGATTGGATATTGTAGCGGGGGAAGTCCTATGCCGCCATCGGCATCGCTTTTAACGCATTGATGATAACGTCAGTATCTGCCTCTTCCTTATAGGCATTTTCCGACAGATAGCGGCGCCATGCCCGCGCACCGGGTCTGCCGAGGAAAAGCCCGCTCATGTGGCGGGTAATCCTGGACAGGCGCTCTCCGGCGGCAAGTTCCCGTTCTACATACGGGAGCATCTGTTCCACGACCTCGTGACGCGTTGGTTTGCTCCAGTCGTGCCGCAAATGCTCTTCTAACTCGGCCAGGATAAACGGATTCTGATAGGCCTCGCGACCAATCATTACACCGTCGACCTGGGTCAGAGCCGCATCGACGTCGGTAATCGATTTGATACCGCCGTTCAACACGATGCACAATTCAGGGTAGTCGCGCTTTAGCTGGAATACCCGCTCATGATTGAGCGGAGGAATGGTTCTATTTTCCTTCGGGCTCAACCCCTCGAGAATAGCTTTTCTCGCATGCACGACAAAGGTCTTGCAGCCTGCATCAACCAGCGTATCGACGAATCGCCGCAGAAAATCGTAACTGTCCTGATCGTCGATGCCGATGCGAGTCTTGACGGTAACCGGCGTGTCTACTTTTTCGGACATCGACACAAAACAGGCAGCAACAGTTTCCGGCACCGCCATCAGACAGGCACCGAACTGCCCGCTCTGCACTCGATCGCTCGGACACCCGACGTTAATATTGATTTCGTCGTAGGAATATTGCGCTGCAGTAGATGCAGCGGATGTCATCCAGGCAACGTCGCTACCGCCCAACTGCAAGGCTACCGGATGTTCTGCCGGGTCATAGCGTAAGAATCGGTTGGAGTCGCCGTGCACAATGGCAGCGGCTGTCACCATTTCGGTGTACAGCCGCGCATTGGGTGTCAATAAACGCAGGAAGTAGCGACAATGACGGTCAGTCCAGTCCATCATCGGCGCGATGCTGACTGGAATTTCCGTCGTCATCGCGTCTTATTCTGCTGCGTCCTGATGTTCAACAACGATTGCAACCGCCGTGGTCGAAGTGATGACGACCAGGTCACCTACTTTGGAGCGCTTCAGGTTTTCCGGATTACGCGCCACGTACTCGTTGACGGTGTCATCAGCAAATCGCAACTGAAAGGTATTCGCTTCGATGTTGATATCTTCCACCGTAGCTGTGATGACCATGGTTTCCATCGCGGCTCCAGCCGGCATCTCACCTTCTTCAGACCGTGCAACGACATCCGCCGCCATGACGCCCGGTTCGTGACCTTCATTCGCCATGACCTGGATTGACAGCGTCTCTTCGTATTCGGCTGTCAGCATATCGCCGACTTGAACTTGCGGCAGATTGCGTGCTTCTTCGCTGGCTGTAAACGTTACTGATTCACCGTCTTCTTTTTGTACCGTAACGACGCGCGTTTCATGATCGATTGCTGTAACGACCGCTGTGACCATGACGGTCTGGCTTACATACATTGATGGCCGTTCCATTTCTGCTGTTTCCTCGCCCGCCCATGCAACAGCGGCAAACACGAGGCAAACCAACGGTAAAGATTTGATTTTATTCATTATTTATTCCATTCACTAGTGATTGATTAAGCAGTTCTGCAAGCCTCACGCCGGCCTGTTGTAGTCGTGTTCTGACCAGTGGCGCATGGTATTGCAGGTAATTCATGCTGATCCGCGTAGTATGCCACGCCTCATTCGGATCCAGCATCATATTATTGCCGCTATACCAGCAGGCACCCTGCTGCTGGACGCAATAGGCCGCTTCAGCAGAAATCGTAATCTGATACGACTCGTTGGCCCACTCTATGGGTGAATCGTAACGCCAGTCCTCTCGCTGTCGCGCGGTAAGGGACTCCCGCAAGCTCATCGCTATCGCGGAGTGATCATCGCCCATAGTTTTGGAAATGATCAGGTAGTCCCAGACTCCGTGCAGGTTCATGTCTTCAAGATCTGTCGCGAAATCGGTTTCGACAATATTACTGTTGGCGCCTCGGTCGTCCTGAAATGACACGTGCATCGGTTGATGTACATCACCAACCCAATGGCCCAATAGTTTTAGCGCCAGCAACTTCTCTGTGTCGGTTGACTCCGGGTCCAGCAGGATCAGGAAATCACTACGAATCGCCGGTAAGACACATGTATCCGCCAACGGGCAGTCGAGCGTTGTAATCGCACGCGCCGACCGCGATATATTGATGAAATGATCGCGCCAGCGAATTCGCTCTGGCGAATCAGCGAACAAACAAGACTCTGCAAAACTGTCGAAGTCCCGATCCAGCGCGATCAATCGATCGAGTTCGCTGCGTGCTGCAGGGAGAAGCTCATCGTAGGCGATCTGGCAGACTAC
>JBPCXZ010000014.1:0-10829 GCA_051008055.1 Woeseiaceae bacterium | reverse complement strand
ATGGGCGCTTTGCTAATTATTCAGCAACTTGGTACTGCCTACCAGACGACACTGCCGCCGTACGACGAAGCTATGTTGCGTTTTGAAGCTTCGTTATTTCACGACTGGTTGTGCGAAAAGTACCTCGGAATTGAGTTTTCGGATGCTGACGAGGCGCAGTGGCAGGCCACCTGCGACTTGCTGGTTGCGAACGCCATCGATCAGCCACAGGTCTTCGTGCACCGCGATTACCACTCGCGCAACCTCATGCAAACCGAGGCAAATAACCCCGGCATCCTCGACTTTCAGGACGCTGTTGAGGGCCCCTACACGTATGATCTGGTATCCCTGCTGAAAGACTGTTACGTGAGTTGGCCAGCCGAGCAAGTCCGCGAGTGGGCATTGTCTTTTTATGAGCGACTGGACGACGAAGCTCGTCAGCATTCCGATGCCGATACGTTTCTGCGACATTTCGAGTTAATGGGCGTGCAGCGCCACCTCAAAGCGGCTGGCATATTCGCACGCCTGAATCTTCGTGATGGCAAGCCGGGATACATGGCGGATATTCCGCGAACCTTGAACTACATTGTTGAGCTCGGCCCGCGATACCCTGAACTTGAGTTTTTGACTGAACTGATCGTAGAGCGATGCCTGCCGGCGCTGGAGAGTGGCACGTGATCGCGATGATTCTGGCTGCGGGACGTGGCGAACGGCTGCGCCCGCTAACAGACAGCGTCCCTAAAGCACTGACGGAAGTCCATGGCCAGAGCCTGCTTGAGCGCCACTTGCAGTCGCTAAAGGAAGCTGGCGTCGAGACGGTTGTAATTAACCTCGGCTGGCTAGGAGAGCAGATAGCAGATCGCGTCGGCTCCGGTGCCGCCTATGGGCTGAACGTTGTTTACAGCCCTGAAGATGAGGAAATCCTGGAGACGGGTGGTGGCATTCATCACGCACTACCGTTGCTCGGCACGGATCCCTTCATTGTGGTCAATGCCGACATCTTCACCGACATGCCTATGCCCGCATTTGAGCTGAACGCGCAGGACATGGGCAGTTTGATGCTAATCCCAACGCCTGACGACAAAGCAAAGGGTGATTTCGATGCCGTCGACGGTCGCTTGCGGAACGGGCCGGAACGGCCATACACATTCAGTGGTGTCGCAGTCTATCGCCCCGAATTCTTTGCCGACTGCACGCCTGGAAGATTTTCTATCGTTTCAATGCTGCGGGCAGCAGCGGATGCTGATCAACTCGCCGCGGACGTGTATTCAGGTAGCTGGACGGACGTCGGCACGGTCGAGCGACTCGAATCCCTCAACCGGCAGTAAGATCGCGTCACCCAGACGCAGGTGTCGCAACAAGTGCGGCAATAGCTTGTCGCGTACAGCATCCAGATTTTTTTCGGCACCGAGCTTGCCAAGGTCTGTGACTTCCAGCCCCTGCAAGCCGCAGGGGTTAATTCTCGAAAATGGTTCGAGATCGACGTCGACATTCAGCGCCATGCCGTGAAAACTCGCGCCGCGCCGAATGCGCAGGCCAATGCTGGCCAGCTTGACGCCTTCGACATAAACACCCGGCGCATCGCAGCGGCTGGCGGCTTCGATGCCGTACTCGGCGGCAAGATCGACGACGCATTGTTCCAGCGCTGTCACGAGTTCGCGAACGCCAATATCTGCGCGGCGAATGTCAATGAGCGGGTAGATCATCAGCTGACCGGGGCCGTGATAAGTGACCTGGCCGCCGCGGTCGATTTGTACCACTGGGATGTCGCCGGTTGCGAGCAGGTGCTCGGGTGCGGAATTCAATCCCAGCGTAAATACAGGCTTGTGTTGGCAAAACCAGATTTCATCGGGAGTCGAGGCGTCGCGTGAATCCGTAAAGTCCTGCATCCTCCGCCAAATTGGCTCATAACTCTGCAAGCCCAGATTTCGGGTAACAACATTGCGTACGACGATGTCACTCATAGCGCCATCAAAACTTCGTCGTTGGAAGTCAGCTCCCGGTAAATGTTGTCCAACTGCTCCTGGCTCTGCGCTACAACGGTGACAGTTACAGAAACGAACGTGCCATTACGGCTCAGTGAGCTGACAACAGCGTCGTCGGTCAGAGGCCCCGTATGTTTTTCTACCAGGCTACGTGCCAGCGTTTGAAACTCGGCAGACTCCCGGCCCATGATTTTGATGGGAAAATCACAGGGAAACTCAAGAAGGGTTTCGTCGCTCATGAGTACTCACTCGAACCAGAGACTCACGCCGTCAACGGTACGTTGCCAGAGGGAACCGGATGGGTTATCGGCCAGAGCGCGAAGTGGGATCTGCAGGAGCTGTTCTTCGCCCAGCGCAATCGACATCTCCGCGATTGGCTGGCTTTGAGCGACAGGCGCCTCAATGATTGCAGGTATGTTCAACGTGGAAACCAGTGAATCGTAGGAGCCGCGCGGTACAGTGATATACCAGTCTTCGATAACCCCGAGCGCACTGTATTCGTTAGCAGATTTCCAAACCCGCGTGGTCGTGACTTCGTCGCCAGCGCTGTACAGCTTGCGGGTTTCAAAGAAACGAAACCCGTAGTTCAGCAAGGCCTGGCTGCCATCGATGCGTGCCTTCGCACTGGAGGTACCGAGGACGACCGCAATGATGCGCATGTCGTCTCGCTGCGCTGACGAAACGAGACAATAGCCTGCAGCCTCGGTATAGCCGGTTTTCATGCCGTCAACTGAATCGTCACGCCACAGCAGGTTGTTGCGATTTGGCTGAGAGATCTCGTTAAAGGTAAATTTCTTCATCGAATACCAGCGGTAGTACTCTGGGAACTGTTCGATGATTGCGCGTGCCAGCGTGGACAGATCGCGTGCCGTCGAATAATGATTCTCATTCGGCAAGCCGGTGGCATTCATGAAATGACTGGAGTGCATGCCCAGTAGTGATGCCTGCTGATTCATCATCTCGGCAAATACGGCCTCGGTCCCCGCGATGTACTCGGCTAATGCGACACTGGCGTCGTTGCCAGATTGCACGATCATACCGCGCAACAGGTCTTCGACCGACACGCGCGTGCCAACCTCGATAAACATTCTCGAGCCTTGTGTGCGCCAGGCTTTCTCACTGACTGTCACTTCATCCTCGACGCTGATCTGTCCTTGCTGCAGCGCATAGAAAACAACGTATGCGGTCATGAGTTTGGTCAGACTAGCCGGCGGCACGGCATTGTCGGGCTCGAGCGACGCGAGCTCGTGACCGGTCGTGCTGTCAATTACCAGGTAGCTGCTTGCACCGATAATGGGCGGTGCCGGTTGTGGGCGTGGCGGTTGCTGGGCAAGGCTCAGGCTGGCGACAAAAATCAGGACTAATAAAGATAAACGAGCTTTCATGAATTCTCTGGCATGGGGGTTCGGGCGCGTATTCTACCCGGAAAAGTTAATTACAAAAATCAGTCTGTAACGATGATGGGATCGACGATGCCAAGCTTGGCTAGCTCCTCGACTAACAGGTCATATTGGTCAACGCCCTGGACAGGTCCCATGCGGACCCGGTACAGCGGCGGGCTGACGGAGTTGTCGATATTTACGGCCGCGGCACCAATGCCGCCGCTTCGCAGCAGTTCGAGCCGCCGGTCAGCGTTCGCCTTGCTGCCGAATGCCCCAATTTGCACGTAGATTTGGTTTGGCTTGGCCACAGGACGCGGTTCTACCGGCGTTGATGTTGGTGCCGGCGCGGCTGCCTGGCGGGTCGGTTGCGCGCTTCCGCCGGACTCGAAAGTGATTGCTTCGACTTCAACCAGTCCTGTTCCATTGGTGACGATGTCGAGCTTCTGCGCGGCAGCGTACGACAAGTCGATGATGCGATTGTGCACGAACGGGCCGCGGTCATTGACCCGAACCACGATTGTTCGGTTGTTGCTCAAGTTGCGGACGCGCACGTACGTCGGAAGCGGCAGCGTCTTGTGCGCTGCCGTCATCTGATGCATGTCGTAGACCTCGCGATTTGAGGTCAGGTTGCCGTGAAATTTCTTGCCGTACCACGAAGCAACGCCTCGCTCCCTGTAACCGACAGCGCTCGGCATGACCGTGTAGGGCTTGCCAAATACTTCGTAGTTGGGACCGTTGCCATAACGGCTTTTTGCTTCCGGTCGCGGAATCGGGTCATCGGGCAGGCGGCCGACTGATCCACTGCTCGACGGCGGACCATCACTACCAGCACTGGGCGGGTTTGACCCGCATGCAGTGACCAGCGACGCGATGGCCAGTGTGACCAGTAGACGGGTCAGGCTACGACCCATCTTTAGCAACTTCGAGTGCTATTTCCTGGCCGAGTTGAAATACGGCCAAGCCGTACATGACGCTACGGTTGTACTTCGTGATGACGAAGAAATTGTGAAAGCCCACCCAGTGCTCGGTGCCTTCCTTGCCTTCGAGCGTGAGCAGCTGCGCGGCTGCGTCGTTCGCCAGGGAGGTGGAAAACACAACGCCGGATTCGCTTAATGACGCGACGGATCCGTCTGCCTTTAACTGGTTTTTCGGTGGCGGCCCTTCGAAGCGTTCGCTGAGGGTTGCCTGTGAGGTAATTTCCTCACCGGACTTCCAGCCGTGAGCAACAAAGTAGTTAGCGATACTGCCAGCGACGTCGGTCCAATTGTTCCAGATGTCGCGCTTGTTATCGCCGGTTGAGTCGACCGCGTAGGCCCGGTAACTCGATGGCATGAATTGCGGTCGGCCCATTGCGCCCGCATACGAGCCGAATGCATCTTCAGCCTGCATGTCTTCCTCGCGGACAAGCAACAAAAACTGTTCGAGTTCGCGACGGAAGAATTTTTGCCGTGGCGGGTAGTAAAAGGCAAGCGTTGTTAATGCGTCGAGTACCCTGTGGCCGCCGGTGATCCGCCCGTAATAGGTCTCGACGCCAATGATGCCGACGATCATCTCGACCGACACTCCAGTGTCATTGCTAACTTTTTGCAAGGACTCACGGTGTTCGCGCCAGAATTCGGCCCCCGCGTTGACGCGTTCTTTGGTCATGAAAATGGGACGATAGTCGGCCCAGGTCAGGGTTCTCTCCGCAGGTTTTGAAATCTGCTCGATAATCTTTTCCTGGAAAACGGCTTCGCCGAGAATATTTTCGAGTGTGGCACGATCGTAATCGTGTTCGCTTACCATCTTGTTGATAAACGCATCGATGTTGTTCTCTTCGATGTCGACTGCGAAAACATTGTTACTGGTGGCAACGAATAACGCGATGCCGGCGAGGAGTCTGAGTGTCATTAGTGTGGGAGGAGTTTCCGGTGCGAGTGAATTGACATCAGAATACCGAAACCGGCCATCAGCGTCACCATCGAGGTTCCGCCGAAACTGACCAAAGGCAATGGTACGCCGACAACGGGTAACAAGCCGGTCACCATCGCCGTGTTGACGAAAACGTAAACGAAAAACGTCAGGCTGATCGAGCCGGCAAGCAATCTTGAATAAGTATCCGGGGCTTGGATCGCAATGTACAGACCTCGTGCCACGACGAAGACATACAGACATAGCAAGGTCAGGACGCCGAGCAAACCCATTTCCTCGCCAATGACGGCAAAAATAAAATCGGTGTCTCGTTCCGGCAGGTATTCGAGGTGCGCTTGCGAACCATTGGTCCAGCCCTTGCCAAACAAACCGCCCGAACCAATCGCTATCTTGGACTGGATAATGTTGTAGCCCGCGCCCAATGGATCGCTATTCGGGTCGATCAACGTGAGGACGCGTTGTTTCTGGTAGTCCTCCATAAACTGCCACAAGCCGTAGGCACCCGGTACCGAAAGGATTGCCAGTGACACCATAAATCGCACCGGCAGGCCGGCAAGCACGATGACGATCAGGCCGGACGCGGCGACCAACAACGCGGTGCCGAGGTCGGGTTGGCGCGCGATAAGGATGGTTGGCACCACGATCATGATGGTCATCACCAGCAACTGACCAAACCTCGGCGGGATGGGTCGGCTGTGCAAATACCAGGCTGCCATCATGGGTACCGCGAGCTTCATGGCTTCGGAGGGCTGGAATCTCACGCCCAGGTCGAGCCAACGGCGTGCGCCCTGGCCAACTTCGCCGGTCGTCAGAACCAGGACGAGAAGTACCAGGCCTGCTGCAAATCCCCAGGGTGTCCAGCGACGCAGGAAGTCCGGTGGGAACTGCGCCATGACAAGCATTGCGACGATGGCGACGCCAAGACGAACCAGTTGATTTACGAGCAAGCGCATATTCTCGCCAACCGCGCTGTACAGAACGATCAGGCCGAGCGCACAGATCAATAGCAGTCCGCCAAGCAGTGGTCCATCGAGATTGAAGCGCCGCAGCAGGCGACCGAATTCGCTAAGCGGAGCGGCCCGGTTGGTGTCCAACAGTCGTGCGTCAGTCGCTGCCATCGTCACCGTATCCGAGAAATTCGTCCATTATCTTTCGAGCGATCGGCGCTGCGACCCGACTGCCGCTGGATCCATTCTCGACGATCACAGCAACCGCGATTCGCGGATTTTCAACAGGTGCAAACGACACGAACAACGCGTGATCGCGCAACCGTTCTTCAATTTCTTCTTCGTCGTACTCTTCTTCCTGGGCGACAGAGAATACTTGCGCCGTACCGCTTTTGCCGGCCATTTCGTACTCGGCATTGGCAGCGGCAGCTCGGGCGGTGCCGTGCACGCCATGCATCACTTCGCGCATTGAGGCGATGACCGCATCCCAGTGACTCTCATCTTTCAATTCGATATCAGCGAGGCGTTCCGGGTCAAACAACTGACGGTCGCCGTTCATCGTATTTTGTGTCGCAGCGACGAGATGAGGTCGGTATCGCTTGCCCTTGGTCGCAACTGCCGCGACTGCATTAGCAAGCTGCAATGGTGTTGCCAGCATATAACCTTGCCCAATTGACGCGATAACTGTCTCGCCGTTGTACCAGCGCTGATCGTAGCCAGTGAAGTTGCGCTGCTTCCAGTCGCGCGAAGGCACCAGGCCGCGGTGCTCGCCCTGGATGTCGACGCCGGTACTATGGCCCAGCCCAAACATGTCGAGGTACCTGTGTATGTTGTCGATGCCGAGTTCGAGGCTTATTTCGTAAAAATAGACGTCACAGGACTGCGAGATTGCACCGAGCATATCCATCTTGCCGTGACCTTCGGGTTTCCAGTCACGGTAGCGGTGCGTCGAATTCGGTAAAGAGAAATAACCGATACACATCGTCGTATGCGTCAGATTAGTCGCGCCAACGTCCAGTGCAGAGATCGACAACATCGGCTTGATCGTTGAGCCTGGTGGATAGGCACCGCGAATGGCGCGGTTGAAAAGCGGTTGCGCCACATCATTTTGCAGCTCGCTGTATTCCGACGTCGTCATGCCGACGGCAAATTTATTAGGGTCGAATGACGGGGCGCTGACGAGGGCGAGAATTTCCCCAGTATTGGGATCGATGGCGACCACTGAACCGCGTTGACCCTGCAAAGCTTCAGTTGCTGCCAACTGCAGGTCGAGATCCAGGCTCAGATAGACATCATTGCCCGGAGCAGGCGACTCGTTATCCGGCAAAGCGTCCACGACGTCGCGGGAGTCAGCAGGGACCTCGCGGCCCAGCGCATTGGTGACGACATTGTTGTAACCAACATCACCGTGCAAATCCGATTCGTAACGGCTCTCCACACCGGTCTTGCCGGTATGTGCGGTGCCGGCGTATTCAGATTGCTCGAGGCGCTGCAAATCATTCTTCGACAATGCACCGACGTAACCGATAGCGTGAGCAGTGGCTTCGCCGTAAGGGTAGTGCCTGATCAGGCGCGGCTGAAAATCGACCCCGGGAAATCTAGGCCGTTGCAAAGCGAAATTGGCAATCTCTTCGTCACTCAGGCGCAGGTTCAGTGCGACTGGCTTGAAGCCCGGGCCGCTTCTCGACAGTTCCTTGAGACGCTCGATGTCTTCTGCAGCGATCAATTCCATCTCGGCAAGCCGCGTCAGCGTTTCGTCGAGGTCGTCAACCTGCTCAGGAATCAGTTCGAGTTGATAGGCTGGCAAATTTTCGGCGAGGACTCGACCCTTGCGATCAAAAATAAGACCGCGGGTCGGTGGTACCGCTTCAATGCGGAACCGGTTTCCCTGAGACTGTTCAGCAAAGGTTTCGTAGTCAAAAACCTGCAGCTGCACAAGTCGTCCGATGACCGCGCCGAGCAACAAAATGGCTACCGTCGAGGCGAGGGCGACTCGCCCAATGAACAGTCGTCTTTCCGAGTGGTGATCCTTGATTGGCGCGAGCAGATCCACCTACTGGACCCGCAGGCGTACGCTGTTCAGCAATGACACTACAACGGGCCAAATGATTGCGCCGCTGATCACCGGGCCCCAATAGTGCTTGGCTTCAACCGGTACACCAGCAACACCGTTAATCCAGAAAAGAATGAACTGATATAACGCGAGCAAAGAGAAAACTGCGGCGACGAGCTGGCCAGTCGGGAATACCCGCATCAGGAGGTGCATTCTGACGGTGACGAATACGACGACGCACAGCGCCAGCGCATGTTGACCGAGCAAGGTTCCCTGCGCGACATCAAGTACCAGCCCAATCAGCCAGGCTGATCCAACGCTCCAGGTTCGCGGCAGCATCATTGCCCAGTAGATAAGTGTGATCATAATCCAGTCGGGTCGAAATGCTTCGAGCCAGCCAGGTAGAGGCAGAACACTGAGCATCAGTGCGATGACAATGGTCACGAAGACTGGAATACGTCGTGAGTACGTTGAATTACTCATCGGCGTCTTCCGGATCTTCGTCGGCGGTCGGTTCCTCGGCGACCGGTTCCTCAGCTTCTGGTGTTGTAGACCAGATCAGCAGTACCTCGCGCACCTGGTCCAGCGCTGATGAAGGCGCTGCGGTGACATCAGCAAACGACGCCTGTGGGATTCGATTGACGTTGGCGACGACCGCAACCGGGTAGCCCGACGGGAAGGCGCCGCCAAGGCCTGATGTCACCAGCACGTCTCCCGGGACGATATCGGCATTGTTCGGCAGGAAGGGCAAATCAAGTCTGTCGAACTCGCCGGTGCCTTTGGCAATAGTGCGCAGGCCATTGCGGCTGACCTCGACAGGTAGCGCGTGACTCGGATCGCTGATCAATATGGCCTGCGATGTGTTTAGTCCGACCTCAAGCACCTGACCAATTACACCATCGGCGTCAATAATTGCCTGGCCTGCATAGACGCCGTCAGATTCGCCAATGTCGATAACGAAGTTGTGGTGATAGAGGTTTGCGTCCACCGCCATAATTTCGGCGACGCGAATTTCATCCCGCAGACGCGGCCTGGCGTCCAACAATTCGCGCAAGCGATCGTTTTCTGCGCGCAATGCGGTGAGCTGCTGGAGCTCGGCAAGTGTCAGTACACGTTCGGCCCGGAGGCGGGAAAGTTCGCGTTGTAACTCGTCGCGGTCTGCGGTGCTGTCGGTCAGCCAGTTCCAAAGTCGAAAAGGCGAATCGACAACGACCTGAATAGGATAAACAGCAACACCGACGGCCTTGCGAATCGTACTGAGGTGGTCGGCGCGGTGATCCAGAACCATGAGCAGGACGCTGAGCGCGACACAAATAAGAACGCGAATCCCGAGTGCCGGAATTCGCGCTGGATTTGTATCACTACTGCCGTACGACACCATTACGAGCTAACCTGGAATGTTAGTAGCGACAACCAGGCCTGAATCAGACTTACTCCAGGCCGAATACGGAAGGCCCATGCTCGTCCATGAGTTCGATGACGCGGCCACCGCCACGTGCGACGCAGGTCATCGGGTCGTCGGCTATGACGACCGGCAGGCCGGTTTCTTCCATGAGTAACTTGTCGAGGTCGCGCAACATCGCGCCGCCACCTGTTAAAACAATGCCGCGTTCCGCGACGTCGGCGCCCAGTTCGGGCGGAGTTTGTTCGAGAGCCTCTTTGACGGCCCCGACAATTCCCTGCAGCGGTTCCTGCAAGGCTTCGAGAATTTCGTTGCTGTTCAGAGTGAAGCTGCGCGGCACGCCTTCTGACAGGTTGCGACCCTTGACCGAGATCTCGAGCACTTCCTGACCCGGGAACGCCGAGCCAATTTCGAGTTTGATGCGCTCTGCCGTGGCCTCACCGATCAGGATGCCGTAATTGCGACGCACATAGTTGGTGATGGCTTCGTCGAAACGGTCGCCACCGATACGCACTGAGGCTGCGTAGACAATGCCGTTGAGCGATATGACGGCAACTTCCGACGTACCACCACCGATATCCAGAACCATCGAGCCGCGCGCTTCGTGCACGGGCATACCAGCACCGATCGCCGCCGCCATCGGTTCGTCGATCAAATACACTTTGCGTGCGCCGGCGCCTTCGGCCGATTCGCGGATTGCGCGGCGTTCAACCTGGGTCGAGCCATAGGGCACACAAATCAGTACGCGCGGGCTGGGCCGGAAGAACCGCGATGGGTTCGGCTTGCGGATGAAGTGCTGCAGCATCTTTTCCGTGACCGTGAAGTCGGCGATCACGCCGTCTTTCAGCGGACGAATAGCCGTGATATTGCCAGGGGTTCTGCCGAGCATGTTCTTGGCTTCTGCGCCGACGGCCTCTACAACCCGGCCGCCACGACCGCTGTCCTCCCGAATTGCGACTACAGACGGCTCGTCGAGCACGATTCCGTGGCCGCGCGAGTAAATCAGCGTATTCGCTGTACCGAGATCGATGGACAGGTCATTGGAGAAATAACCCAGAATGGTCTTGAACATGTGCGGGTAAGTTCCCGAAGTTATGGTTAACGCGCTAATCTAACAATGCGCAGGACATTGCACAAGGCGGCGTGTATTATTGCTGGCGCGCCCGCCAG
>JBPCXZ010000013.1:0-5773 GCA_051008055.1 Woeseiaceae bacterium | reverse complement strand
GGAATTCCTGCTTCGACTTTGCCGACGAGGTCGGCGCCTACATCGGCTGCTTTCGTAAAGATGCCGCCGCCCACGCGCGCAAACAGCGCAATGGCGGAACCGCCGAGACCGAAGCCGGCAATGACTTCCATCAGTACGTGCGGAGGCACATCGTCAGGCATTACATATTTGAGGCCGAGGTAGATTACCAGCATGCCGAGCGAGGCCAGACTGACCAGCGCGAAGCCCATGACGGCACCGGAGTGCAGTGCGAGATTGAACGCGCCGGAGAGCGACTGGTTGGCCGAGACTGTCGTGCGAACGTTGCCCGCGGTCGCGATCTTCATGCCAATGTAGCCACTGGCGATGGAGATGATCGCGCCGAAAATGAACGCGACGGCTGAGTAGATGCCTTCATTGACGTTTTCGGTGTGGTGATCATCGATCAGGAGCGCGATAACGAGGCCGAACAGGACCATGAAGATGGCCATGAACTTGTATTCCTGCTTGAGGAACGCCATTGCTCCTTCGGCAATGGCCGCATGAATCTTGCGCAGCTTGCCGCGCGTGGCTTCGTCTTCGACGCCCATATCGACCGCAACGCGGCTGACCGAGCGGGAGTAGTAAAAGGCCACAGCGAGTCCGAAAAGGGACAGGGCCAGGATAATTGCAACTGACATAGTGATTGTTACTCCGTCTTTGTAGTCCGGCGGGATCGTCTCACCGAATGAAATCTTTCTTTTTGTGTGCTTTTCGTCCGCAGGCCGGTCTCGAAAGCGCGCGAATCATACCACAAATTTTGTGCATAGCAGCGGCTTAACGGAGGCATTTTTGAGGGTTACATAATTCGGTAAGCCGTTGATATAAGGAGGATAATCCTCACCCCGGATCAGTGGCTCCAGGTAACGGCGTGCCGCCGGCGTAATCCCGAAGCCGTCGGCACTGATATAGCGCTTGGGAAGCATCTTCTCTTTATTGGCAATGCGGGACAACGGCGCTGACTCGATCTTCCAGCGATAGGGTTTGTCTGAGACGCGCTTAATCACCGGCATTACCGCAGTCTTGCCCTGCAGAGCGTACTCCACGGCTTTCTTGCCCACAGCGTAGGCCTGTTTGACGTCGGTCGCCGAGGCAATATGTCTGGCCGAGCGTTGCAGGTAATCGGCGACGGCGTAGTGATACTTGAAGCCGAGGTTGTCACGCACCATTCCGGCGACAACCGGAGCGACACCGCCTAACTGGGCATGACCGAAGGCGTCCCGGGTACCGGCTTCGGCCAAAAACTTGCCGTTGGCGTAGCTGGCGCCTTCGCTGACCACAATGACGCAGTAGTCATACTTTTTGACGCAGTCCTTAACTTTCTTGAGAAACGCCCGTTTGCTGAAAGGTACTTCCGGGAAAAGAATGATGTGCGGGGCATCCTCTGGATTGTTGCCAGCAAGACCACCGGCGGCTGCGATCCAGCCCGCATGCCGGCCCATGACTTCCAGAATGAATACCTTGGTCGATGTCTTGGCCATCGACAGGACGTCCAGCGCCGCTTCCTTGGTCGAGACGGCCACGTATTTGGCGACCGAGCCGAAGCCCGGGCAACAATCTGTAATTGGCAGGTCATTATCTACGGTCTTTGGGATGCCGAGACAGGTCACCGGATAGCCCATGCGCTTCGATATCAAGGACACCTTGTGTGCGGTATCCATCGAATCGTTGCCACCGTTATAGAAAAAATAGCCGATGTCATGCGCACGAAAAACCTCAATTAACCGTTCGTATTCGGTTTGGTTCTCTTCAAGGCTGCGCAGTTTGTAGCGCGCTGAGCCGAACGCACCGCCCGGGGTGGTCTTCAATGCAGCAATGGTGCTGGCCGATTCCTTGCTGGTATCGATCATGTCTTCAGTCAATGCGCCGATGATGCCGTTACGCCCCGCGTAGACGTTGGCGATTTTGTTGCGGTGTTTGCGGGCGGTCTCGATGACGCCGCAGGCACTCGCATTAATAACGGCAGTTACGCCGCCGGACTGCGCATAGAAGGCATTCTTTGCTGGCATGTTTCAACCCCATTCCGGTTCGCTGAAAGCGTGCGAGGATAGCACTGATTGACGAATTACCTCATTGCCGGTAGCGTACTTTGCCGCATCCAATCACGAGAGAATATTATGCGCATTGTATTACTCGGCGCGCCGGGATCCGGCAAGGGCACGCAGGCCAAGAAACTGATGGCTGAGCGGAATATCCCGCAGGTGTCGACCGGCGATATGCTCAGGGCCGCCGTTACCGCTGGTACACGCTTTGGCCTGCAGGCAAAGGACATCATGGATGCGGGTAACCTGGTATCAGACGAGATCATGCTTGGCATTATCAGTGAGCGCTTGTCTGAACAGGATGCCGGCGAAGGATTTATCCTTGACGGTTTTCCGCGCACCGAGCAGCAGGCTTTGGATCTTGCGGATCTGCTCGATCAGATGGGGACACCGCTGGACGCCGCCATTCTGATGGATGTTGATTTCGAAATTTTGATGAAGCGTCTTACCGGTCGGCGCACCTGTTCTTTGACTGGCAAGCTGCTAAACGTCTATTTCTCGACGCAGGAAGAACTGGATGCGTGCACCAATGCCGGTGGCGAGCTGCAACAACGCGAAGACGATAACGAAGAGGTCATCGGCAATCGCCTGAATGTTTACCGCGAGCAAACCGAGCCTCTGGTTGAGTTTTACCGGCAGCAGGGCAAGCTGAAGACAGTGGACGCCGATGGCTCCATCGACGAAGTCTACGGACGATTCCTAGAGCAACTTCAGTAGATCGTCGCCGACCAATTCACGCCGCCAGCCGCTAAATACGCGTGAGTCGCGATCGCCGCCGATAATAACGGCGGACAGTTCTTTCTTCGGCGCAATGATTTCAGCCGAGAGACCGAGGGCTTCCGCGCAGTCAGCTACATGCGCCTGCATTTTCTTCAACAGTGCTTTCTGTTCCTCGTTCGGCGCAGACGGCGGTCGATGATTGTGATCGTCCGCTGCGGATTCGGCGACGACTTCGAGCAAACGTTGACCGGATCGCCTGACAAGTCCCGCCGGCAGGTCGTCCATGGCCTCCAGTTGTTGCTTTGTCGTCGGCAAGCTAAAGGCAATTTCGAGCAGAGCAGAGTCACGCGCAATCCATTGGCGGGGACGATTGGCACGCAGCGCTTCGCTTTCTCGCCAGGCAGCCAGACGCGCAGCTGCTGATCGTTTACGGCCACGCATGTTTCTCGCGCCTTTCAGGCGCTTGATCGCGGCTTGCGGGTCGATGTCATAGAGAGCCGGATCCAGTAGCATTGCCGAGTCTTCGTCGGCCCATTGCAGGCGGTTCAGTTTGTCGAGCTGCTCAGCAAGGATGTCGCGCGCCGGTAGCAGGTATTCAACGTCTTCCGCCGCATATTGCATGACCGCATCGGACAGCGGTCGTCGTGACCAATCTGCGCGCGTATGTGACTTCGGAATCTCGACGTCGAATAACTCGCTGACCAGCGTTGCATAACCCATCTGTGGCGCATGACCGAGTAAGCCGGCCGCAATTTGGGTATCAAACAACTGCACGGGCATCTGCTCGGCCGCTTGATATATGACTTCGATGTCCTGGCGCGCGGAGTGCACGACCCACGGAGTCTGCATGGCCGATGCCCAGAATTGACTCATATCGGTACGAGCGAGCGGGTCGATGCAATAAATCTCTTTGTGGGTAGAGATCTGCACAAGACAAAGCTCGGCAAAAAAAGTCTTTTCTCGCATGAACTCGGTATCGAGCCCGATGCATTGCGAGTCGCCGAGTTCCGCGGCGATCGTGCCGACGTCTTCGACCATGGAAAAATCTGTCATTCGGTGCCTGTTGATTCGGTTGGCAGGTGGTTTCGGATCGGAAGACTAACATGCGATGATTGCGACTACCGATTCTCAGGTGTTTTGCTATTGCTGCCGCTTATCCAGACATTGTTTGATATCGTGCGCTTGCGTAAGGGGCCCGAGCACATACCGCGCTCGACAGTGCTGCTTATTCTTGTTATCGGCCTGTGGCTATTTGCCGTTCTCGCTCAAATGGTAATGATAGAGCGAATCGCCGAAGCCGATTTTTTCTACGAAATATTCAGCGCGCTGGTTGGCGTCATTTGCTATTCGGCTGTCGTCATCGGTTTCGGCAAGGCAGCGCGTCTGACGCAGACCATCACGGCAATACTTGGCTGTGGTGCGCTACTGTCCATCCTATTTACGGTTGGCTACATCGTCCTGCAGGCTGTTGGCAACAACACGCTGACGTTCCTGATGGTCTGGGCAATTGTCTTGTGGTCAATATCGATAAAAGGGCACATTATCGCCAGCGCGATTAGCCGCCATTGGTACCTGGGACTGGCGATTGCGGTCTTCGTATTCATCTTGCAACATGTCGTCCACGCATATATTTCAGGCGGATAGAAAATTAGCATGCACATACATATCCTCGGAATCTGTGGCACGTTTATGGGCGGCGTGGCCGCGCTGGCACGAGCCGCAGGCTTTAGGGTCACCGGTTGCGACGGCAATGTTTATCCGCCAATGAGCACGCAGTTGCGAAATCTTGGCGTGGATATTCACGAAGGCTTTGATGCGGCGCAACTCGATGTCGAGCCAGACTGTGTTGTCGTCGGCAATGTCATGAGTCGCGGTGTCGAAGTCGTCGAAGCAATGCTCGATCGCCGGCTACCCTATACGTCCGGGCCGCGCTGGCTGGCAGAGAACGTGTTGCAGGACCGTCATGTATTTGCTGTAGCTGGCACACACGGCAAAACGACAACGGCGAGCATGCTGGCGTGGATTCTGCAGGATACCGGCCATGCGCCAGGGTTCCTGATCGGCGGTATCCCGGCAAACTTCGACGTTTCGGCACGATTTGGTGATTCAAAATATTTTGTTGTCGAAGCGGACGAATATGACACCGCATTTTTCGACAAGCGCGCAAAGTTTGTGCATTACAGTCCACAAACGCTCATTCTGAACAACCTTGAATTTGATCACGCCGACATATACGCGAATCTGGAGGCGATCAACTGGCAGTTTCACCAGTTATTGCGCACGGTGCCCGGCAGTGGCCGAGTCATCAGTAATGCGGCAGACCCAAATCTGCCTGCAGTTCTCGATGCAGGTTGCTGGACGCCGGTAGAAACATTTGCCAGTGAAGGCGAGGCCGGCTGGCGAGCGGAATTCGCCGATGCCACCGAACGGCGTATTCGCATTACCAATCCCGAAGGCGAGACCCACCAGGCGCGCTGGAAATTGGGCGGCCGTTACAACTTGGAAAACGCTGTTGCGGCGATCGCGGCGGCTCGCTCCGCTGGCGTCTCGTTGCAAGAGGCCGTAGAAGCCATGTCACGTTTTGACGGGGTAAAACGTCGCATGGAGCGAACTGCGACCGTCGGCGACATCGCGATTTATGACGACTTCGCCCATCATCCGACCGCGATTCGACGCACTATCGCAGGCATCAAACGGCGTTACCCGGGACAACGTGTCATCGTGGCCATCGAGCCGCGTTCCAATACGATGAAGCTCGGTGTGCATAATGCCGAGTTGGCCGATTCGCTGTCCGAAGCAGACCAGGTGTGGATGTTCCGACCGGAAGGTATGGATGCCGATTTTGAGCAATCGCTCGCTAAACTTGGCGAACGGCTGCAGTTGTTCTCTGACTACGACAATCTGGTCGCAGCTATGGCGCCGCGGCTAATGGCCGGTGATCAGGTCGTGTTTATGAGTAATGGCGGCTTCGGTGCGACGCGGCAGACGCTGAC
>JBPCXZ010000012.1:0-25691 GCA_051008055.1 Woeseiaceae bacterium | reverse complement strand
GACGAGAACGTCGAGATTATCGGGGCTTATGGTTTTGCCGAGGAGCTTTCCAGTGGCAAGGACACACCCAGCGGTCACTGGGAAATAGCCGGGGTTCCGGTGTTGTTCGACTGGGGTTATTTCACTGAAAAAGAAAATACGTTTCCGCCAGAATTACTCGAGAAACTGATCGAGAGGGCGGGGCTGCCCGGGGTCATCGGCAACTGTCACGCGTCCGGTACGACGATCATCGCGGAGCTTGGCGAAGAGCATGTCAGAACCGGCAAGCCGATTGTTTATACCTCGGCGGATAGCGTCTTCCAGATTGCCTGTCATGAAGAATCGTTTGGTCTCGACCGTCTCTATGAGCTCTGTGATATCGCTCGAGAGCTGGTTGACGAATACAACATCGGCCGCATCATTGCGCGACCGTTCACGGGCGATGACGCGGCGTCATTTGTTCGCACAGGCAATCGCCGCGACCTTACTACGCCACCGCATGCAGACACTCTATTGGACAAGCTGGTCGCGGACGGTGGCGAAGTGATCAGTGTCGGCAAGATCTCCGACATATATGCGCACCAGGGTATCAGCAAGAAAATAAAAGCTACCGGTAACGCCGCTTTGTTTGATGCGACGTTAGACGCATTGCGGGAAGCGAACGACAGGTCAATTGTTTTTACCAACTTTGTCGACTTCGATATGTTGTTCGGCCATCGACGCGACGTACCTGGTTATGCTGCAGCGCTGGAGTATTTCGATCAGAGGCTACCGGAGTTGCTGGAACAAATGCAGCAGGATGATGTTCTAATCATCTGCGCCGATCACGGTTGCGACCCCACCTGGCCAGGCTCGGACCATACTCGCGAACATATTCCTGTGCTCGTGTATGGCGAAAGTGTCCCGGCGGGCCCGCTCGGCAAACGCGAGTCCTTTGCCGATATCGGCCAGTCCCTCGCTAACTACTTCAAGCTCACACCGATGGACTACGGGACAAGCTTCCTTAACAGCTAGTCTGACTTTGCTACGAACCACGCCAGCCAGGCGCTGATTAGAATCGCAGTTAAGGAAACCGCTGTGAACCAGTGTGGATGCGGTATAGCGATCAGGTTTGCTGTTGTCGCTGCAAAGACGAAGCCGCCTACAATCGTCGGGTAGATCCAGGCTTTCGCGGTACCGATCTTGCCGGCCACGATCGCGCCAACAAAAGTCGCGACTACCCAGCCGGCAATTATCATCAAATAGGCGCCCAAGGGCATACTTGCGATGTAATCGCCTAGCGCCGCAATGTCGCTGGTATCCAGTCCCGCAGGCATGGGATACATCGTATGGCTCAGCATATCGGCGAGAAACACAATGGCTATGGCAATGACGATGCCTGCGATGCCAGCCGAAATATTACGTAGCATTATGACTCTCCTGAAGTTTCCTGTTAATCGCGGTTCCTTGCCGCAAGCGCCACCTGGATTTTGGCAGCCAGATCGCGGGCTTCCGTAGCGATCTTGTCGGTGTCGACGGTCAGCATCTTGCGATCCTGCATCAGGACCCTGCCGTCGACGATCACTGTTTCAACATCCTGCTCGTCAGTAACGTAAACAAGATGTGACACAACATCGAATGTAGGTATGTGGTGCACGTCGTCAAACCCAACCTGGATGAGGTCAGCGCGCTTGCCAACTTCAAGTGATCCAATCTTGTCACCCATGCCGATTGCCTGTGCGCCTCCCTGGGTCGCCATTGCCAGGACTGTGGGCGCAGGCAGAACTTCGGGATTCATTTGCTCAACTTTCTGCAGGAAGGCTGCGAGTCGCATCTCCTCCCACATATCGAGGTCATTGTTACTCGCGGCGCCATCCGTCCCGAGCCCGACGCGAACACCTGCTGCCAGCATTTCCGTGACGGGTGAGATGCCCGATGCAATTTTCATATTCGAGGTCGGATTGTGAATGACCCCGACTTTACGCTCGGCGAGTATTGGAATCTCGGCAGCGGTTGGCCATACCACGTGAGCAGCGATGGTAGGACCGTCAAAAAACCCAATAGAATCAAACATTTCGATGCTGGTCATGCCGAACGTGTCCTGCGAGTACTGCAGCTCAAATGGCGACTCAGACATGTGAATGCTGATGGGCACGCCCAGCTCTATGGCTGCCTCGCGGGTAGCGCGCAGTTGCTCCGCGCTTAGCGTGTAGTTTGCGTGTGGGCCGAATATCGGCGTAATGCGACTGTTCTTGTCCTTCCAGCGCTGAATGAATTCCTTGCCTTTGCGGATCGAGTCGACCGCGTTCTCGGCATCAGGACTGCGTTGATCGATGACGGTGGCAGATACCATCGCGCGCATGCCACAGCGCTCGACCGTATCGGCAACGACGTCACCGTAGTAATACATGTCAACGAAGGTTGTCGTGCCACCGCGAATCATTTCCCAGCAGGCAAGTTCGGTGCCGATGCGTACAAAATCCGCATCTACGAATTCGACTTCGGCCGGGAAGATGTAGTTGTTCAGCCAATCCATCAGGGCCAAATCGTCAGCAACGCCGCGCAGCAATGTCATTGCCGCATGCGAGTGTCCATTGACCAGGCCGGGAAGCACGATGCGGCCGTCACCACCGAGGGTCGTCGTGGCGGTGTACATGGCTGCGATTTCCTCGCGCGCACCCACCGCAACAATGACGCCGTCACTGATGGCGATAGCACCGTCTTCAATGACGGTGTGCGTCGAATTCATCGTGACGATGCTTTGACCCTCGACAATAAGGTCGACCGCGTCGCCACCCAAGTTCGTCGAAACATCGGCCTCGGGTGCACAAGCCGCCACGATCGCAAGCGAAACAAGTGCTATGCCACGAATTACTTTTGTCATGATTTTTCTCATGCCGTATTCTGACACAAATAAAAAGGAGAGCATGTCATGCCAAACCCGCCGCTGGGCCGTCTACTAGTAGTAAGTTTGCTGCTCATTTTTGTCTCAATGATGCAGGCCTGCACCGTTGACGTCGAAACGACTGCGGAGTCCGATGCACCGATAACCGTCAAGGTTGTGGTGGTGGCGATGTTTGAACGCGGCGAATCTCGTGGCGACGAGGCTGGAGAATTGCAGCTATGGGTTGAGCGGCTCGGTCTTGATACCGAGATCGAATTCAAGTTGGGGGTCGACGTGCTCTACATGAATGATGCCGGTGTCATGGCAATACTTGTCGGCGGCGGCATTCCGAACGCGACGGCGTCAGTCATGGCACTGGGTCTCGATGAGCGTTTCGACCTGACGCAGAGCTATTGGGTGGTAGCAGGTATCGCGGGCGCCGATCCGGCCGACTTGTCGCTGGGCTCGGCTGCGTGGGCTAATCATGTCGTTGATGGCGACCTGCTGTATGAGATTGACGGTCGTGAGATTCCCGAGAACTGGCCGTACGGCATGGTACCGCTGGGTGCCAAACGGCCGACCACCGACCCGGATGACCTGCCTGAGCGTGGGCCCGCTAATACGATCGCATTTACGTTGAACAAGGATCTGGTCGACTGGGCGTATTCGATCACCAAAGATATCGAGCTGCAGGATGCGCCGGGCATCACAGCTTATCGGGCGAATTACGAAACGTTCCCACAAGCACAGCGTCCGCCATTCGTCACGATTGGCGACACGATGAGCTCCAGCACCTACTGGCACGGCAACTATATGAATCAATGGGCCAACGACTGGATCAAGTTGTACCGCGGTGCAGATGCCAATTTCATGACATCGAATATGGAAGACAGCGGCACGATGACATCGTTAACGCGGCTCGGCGAGGTTGGCCGGGTCGATATTGATCGGGTCCTTGTGTTGCGGACTGCCAGTAACTTCACGAGGCCACCGGCAGGCAAAACCGCTGTATGGAGTCGCGATCAGCCATACCCGGACGGCGGCAAGCCATCTTTCGAATCCGCCTTCGTGGTGGGTAACACCGTTGTCCAGGCGTTGCTCGAGAACTGGGCCGAATACAAAGAGAATATTCCGCAAGCGACGGCAGAGTGAACACGCTTAACAAGCTGTTCCGGCTGGACGAACACGGCACGAGCGTGCGCGTTGAGTCCATGTCCGGACTAACGACGTTTCTGGCGATGGCGTACATCACGGTGGTCAATCCATCGATCTTGTCTGACGCCGGAATGGACTTTGGAGCAGTCTTTGTCGCGACCTGCATCGCAGCGGCGTTTGGCACCATCGTCATGGGGCTGTATGCCAATTATCCGATCGCGCAGGCGCCCGGCATGGCGCAGAACGCCTTCTTCACTTTCGGCGTCGTTCTGGGAATGGGTCACAGCTGGCAGACTGCTTTGGGTGCCGTGTTTATATCCGGTGTCATTTTCGTCGTGCTCAGTGTGTTGCCTGTGCGTGAATGGTTGATCAATGCGATCCCGCGCAACCTGAAGCTGGGCATGGCTGCCGGCATTGGCTTGTTTCTAGGTTTCATCGCGTTGAAGAACGCGGGCATTGTCGTCGACCATCCTGCAACGCTGGTTGCACTCGGTGATCTGCTGCAATTTGAGGCGATGGCCTGTATCGCGGCGTTCGTCCTGATCGCCGCGCTGTCTGCCCGCAAGGTTCGTGGTGCGGTGGTCATCGGTATTCTTGCCGCCGCACTTGTTGGCTGGCTCAGCGGCAACGTGGCCTTTAACGGCTTTGTAGCGATGCCACCGTCGCCGGCGCCGGTGCTGTTGCAGTTGGATATCGCCGCAGCTTTTCAGTGGTCAATGGTGACTGTCATTCTCTCCATGTTGATTGTGGATGTGTTTGACACGGCAGGCACTTTGATTGGCGTTGCCAACCGAGCAAATCTCGTTGACAAGAACGGCAACTTGCCGCGACTACGGCGTGCGTTGCTGTCGGATTCAACAGCAACGATCGTGGGTTCTGTGGCCGGAACTTCGTCGACCACCAGTTACATCGAAAGCGCCGCCGGCGTGGAAGAGGGTGGTCGTACTGGGCTGACCGCCGTAGTGTGCGGGCTGTTATTTCTGGCCTGTCTGTTTTTTGCCCCGCTTGCACAGAGCGTGCCGGCCTACGCAACAGCCGCGGCGCTGCTGTTTGTGGCCTGTATCATGGCGCGCAGCCTGGCCGACATTGACTGGAGCGATGTATCTGAAAGTGCGCCTGCGGTCGTTGCCGCACTCGCGATGCCTTTGTCGTTCTCTATCGCTGAAGGCATTGGTCTCGGCTTCATCTGCTATGTCCTGATCAAGTTGGTGAGCGGCAAGGCGAGCGATTGTTCGCTGGCGGCCTATGTCATCGCCGCAATTTTCGCACTCAAGTACATTTTTCTTTAGGGCTTGTCGATCCGACTAGTAGAAGCTGCTACGAATTACAGGTTGGAATAACGTCTTGCGGTGCTGGCAAATGGGATCGACAACACAGGCAGTGCAATCGGGTTCACTCATTTCTGGGCAGCGCTGCCGTGCCTGGAACAGGAACCAGTCCACTGCGCCCAGGCTTTTACCGGACTTTTCCAATAGCTGTTCTACGGCGCGGTAGGCTGCGGAGCGGACAGCCCACTCATCGTTTGTTGATAACAGCACTCGCCGCTCTAGTTGTCCGCGTAAGTCATCATCCACAACGTCGAGCAGGCCAATGCGCAAGCAGGAGCGCATGACATGGTAATCGACGATCGGCGGCGCATCATCGCCGCGGTCAACAAGAAAGGTCTCTGGTCGCTGGCGCAGCATGATCGCAAGTAACGCCGATTTCTTGCGCAATGGATCTTCCTTGTAACCGCCGACATGATCGAGCTGTCGCACCAGGTTAGCGACCGGCACCGCCGATGCATTGGCGGTTTTGAGTATGGAGGCGGCCGTGAGCCCGAGCGCAAGCATGTCACTGCCGTAGCTGCGCGCTGCGGCCACGTGCATGTCGATCGCAGGCATTGGATCGTGGCCATCGTCATCACGCAGGACTGCGAGCAGGTCGGCAGCCGATAATGTTGCCTGTGCTTCTGGGGCCAACATTTCCGGCGCTTCCTGCAACCATCGCAAATAAGCGCGGAACAGGTAGAAGGCCCCTTTACGTTGTTCGCCGTCGATTGTCGCTAATAACGGCCGCTGATACCGGCCCGCCGCGTGTGTCCAGAAGCCAAATTGCTGTAGCGAGGTCGCAAATAAATAGTCCAGGGTTGCCGGGTGACCAACTGCAGGAAGATCCGGCCCGGTGAAGTCGTATGCCGACGCCTCGTTGCTGATCGCAATCAGGCTGGCAACTTTTTCAATCTGCCTGACGTTCAGGACGACCCGTTGATCTGTCGCTGGCCCAGGCGCCGGCGCATCGTCCAGCAATACAGCGGGACCCGTGCGTTCGGTCATGGCGGCCGCGAGGGGCATTGCAAGTCTTGCCGCTGAAACCGGGTGTCGACCTGCAGCGAGTCCCACGATAGTCGCTCCGCAGAATGTATCTCCAGCCCCGGTCGGATCAACCATCGACGCCGGAGTCGTGGTCAACGCAGTCTGTACATCACCCTGGACAACCGTCGCACCGTCGCGTCCCTGCGTCACGAATATGACCTGATCCACACGTGATCGGACCGCGGCCAGTTCGCCGAACAGGCGAATGGCCTCTTCTTCATTCATGAACAGGATGTCGGCCTCTTCAAGAACCTTGTTGGCAACGTCCGGGTGCGCATTGATCAGATCGAGTGCGGTGCCAGCGGAGACTTTCCTTGCACCGCGCTGGCGACAGGCTCGCAGTACCGACAGTTGCTGGCGGTGATCGCCAAGGGGAATCAGATGCACGTAGTCGAAGCTCGTCAAATTAGCCGGTAACTCGTCCACTGACATCGTGTCTTCAGTGCCGAACTCAGCTTTGACGTAGTCAGCGCGACCATCCTGATAGTGAATTTCAAAATGGGCGAGTTCGTCGGGCGTAATCTGCGGTCCCAACCAGGTCAACCGTTCGTTAATCGGGAGCAACGGTTCGGGGACAGGGGCCGGGCGCGGTGCATACAAGGTGACAGCAGCGCCACTACGATGCGCCGACATGGCGGTGTACATGCCGGCGCCCCCAGGCACAAGGTCTTCGGCATCGGCAAGCCGGTCGAGCGATGCGCCGCCAATAACGAGAATCTTTACTTTGGACAATTGCGATTCCTGAACTTGGTATATTCGCTGCTATTAACTCACAAATTGCTTCACAGGCGAATACGCGTATGAGATCAGAGATCGTGGTCAATGATGGCAGGGTTTTACACCTCGGCCTGGCTCCTGGCCAGCTTGCGGAAAACATTTTTCTTGTTGGCGATCCGGCGCGCGCATTGCGAGTCGCCAAGCGCTTCGATGAGATTAAACATGAGGTACGCAATCGCGAGTACGTAACGCTGACCGGCACCCACGCCGGCGTTCCTGTCTCTGTTATTGGTACGGGAATCGGCGTTGACAATGTTGAGATCGCACTCGTAGAGGCGTACACCGTGCATGCGTTCGATCTGGACAACGGCGAGCGGCGCGCCGATGCGACACCGCTGAAATTTATTCGAATTGGCACGTCAGGTGGCGTACAGGACGATATCGAGCCAGGAACAATGGCAATTGCGACCCATGGCCTCGGTCTCGATAACGGTGGCATGTATTACGATCATCCAGCAGCCGATGAAGCAGTGGGCCGGATCGAGCAGCACGCGTATGAAATTCTGCTGCAGGCAACGCCTGAGTCTGCTCGTTTCCGTGGTCGACTGCATCCCTATGCCTCGAAGGCGACGCCAGCCGTGGTTACCGCGTTGGTTGAGAGCGCCAATGAGTTACGCGTTGATTATGTGACTGGCATTACCGCGGCGACACCAGGATTCTATGGGGCCTCTGGCCGGTATATCGACGGGCTTGCCAATACAGTGCCCGACATCAAGAATAAACTTGCTGCATTGCGCGTTGACGAACTTACCGTGGTCAATATGGAGATGGAGTCGAGCCTCTTGTTTCACATGGCCGGCTTTATGGGCTGTCCCGTCGGTACGATCTGTCCCGTAATCAGTAAACCGACAGCGAGTACGGCAATCCTGGATTACGCGGCGAGCGTAGACTCCGCAATATCGATCGCACTTGGGGCAATGCACCGCCTTACTGGCACGTCTATTCCTGGGCCGAATTAAACCGCTGTTGGAGGTAATTAGCCGCAGCTATCGGCTCATACCGGGCGGGATCGTCATGGGAAGTGCAAGTCGGTATGCAACGGATTTCCGCATCGAAGTCAGTGTTGTAAAAATAGGCCATGGACTGGCGGCGGCTGCCGCCGGCCGGACTGAGTACCCGGTGCAGAGTCGAAACCCAACGATCATTTGTCCAGCGCGCCATCATGTCGCCAATGTTGACGATAAAGCCATCGCGCAGGAGCGGTGCCGCAATCCATTCGCCGCTAGGCAGGCGGACTTCCAGTCCGGGGACTTCGGGATCCGACTTGAGCATCGTGATGCTGCCGTAGTCCGCGTGTTCGCCGGCGCCTCGCTGGTTTTCCAATAACGGTTCATCAGTGGCTGGATAGTTTAAACACCGCAATGCGCACATAGGGTCTGCATGGAATGCAACGAAGTAGTCATGCGGTAGAGACAATGCTGCTGCGAACAAGCGCAACAGGTTATTGCCAAGTAACTCCATCGCCTGCATATACTCGGTCAACGCAGCTCGTAAGTCGTCGGGTTGTGCCGGCCAGGGATTTTCGCCGTAGTGAAATTCAAGTTCGGCAGGGGAAATATCGCGCTGCGGCACGCGCAGTGGCCCGATACCGAGGCTCTCCTTAATATCCGGGGGTGTTTCGACACCCAGCGACTTCGCCAAAGCTTCAGACGCAATCGGGAAGTAGCCGCGCGGGCAACCCGGGTAGGGCGATTTGCTGGTCATCTTCTGCTGCAGCGGCAAGTCGAAGAAGTCACGAGCCGCATTCCACGCGGCATCGATAAGTCGTTGATCGACGCCATGTTGCTTAACGATCAGGAAGCCAAGTGTTCGGCAGATGTGATCGACCTCTGCAGCGATCGCCTGTTGCTGTTGGGTATCGCCGTCGAGGAAGGCCGCCAGATTCACCGCTGGGATTTCTGACGACATGGCTAGCTTCGGTCCGCGACTAATATGCCGGCAAGATAAAACAAGTTTCCGAGGGCCGGTTTGTCCGGCAGCCGTGCCGCGACTTCGGTCATGATCGAACCAAGCATGTGAATATTCTTTGGAAACAGGAATGCGGCCTGCGCGCGCAGGAATACGGTGCCGCTGAGCTTATTGTCGTCGTCGCGATATAGCTGCAATTCACGAACACATTTTGCGTTGCTATCACTGCTGTGTTCGGGCATGGGTTCGTTACAGACGGTAATGATGGCTCGCTTTGAGTTGGGGAAGTGAGTCAGGCAATCGACGACATTGTCCATCTTGCGCTGCATGCCTTCGCGATAGTCACCTTGCGTGCCACCACGATGTGCATTCATAAAACTCTGCTGTTCCGGCGACAAGTTTTTTTCCATGTTGTATGCCGTATAAGCGCGCAACACTTTTTCGGGGAAGTCTTCCGTAACAACCAGGAAATCACTCATATCGAGACACTGCACGAAATTGCGCACAGCTTGAGATTTGCTGATTGCGGTCATGCGCTCCCAGGCGCTACGGCAGCTTTGAATCTCTGTATTCATGATGAACCCAGGCAGATGCTTTTGACTTCGGTGTATTCGTCGAGGCAGTCGGCGCCGTGCTCTCTGCCGATACCGGACTGTTTGATCCCGCCGAAGGGCAGGTCGTTGGCAAAAATATTGGCTGAGTTAGCGCCAATAACACCAGCCTCCATCGCGCGTGCGAAACGCAGCAGGCGGTCGCGATTCTTGGTGTAGACATACGCGGATAGGCCCGCTTCCGTGTCATTCGCTTGCTGCAGGACGTCATCTTCGTCATCGAACGCGTAAAGACAGGCGACTGGCCCGAAAATCTCCGCATCGCGTGCCGCCATCGTCGGCGTCATTTTGCCCAGCACGGTCGGTGCGTAAAACAAGGTTTCGTTATCATTCTGCCTGCCACCTGCGAGCACTTCGGCGCCGGCCGCGCAGGCGTTGTCGATAAGTTTGTTCAGTCGATCTACAGCCGCGCGATTAATTAATGGACCGACGTCGCTGCTCTCGTCGAAGCCGTCACCGGCCTGCATCGCGGAAACGCGCTCAGCAAATCGAGCTGCGAAATCGTCGTAAATCGATGTATGAATGTAATATCGGTTTGCGCCAACACAGATCTGGCCACTGTTATAAAAACGGGCACCCAGCGCGCCATCCAGCGCCTTGTCGATATCCGCGTCGTCGAAAACGACAAACGGGGCATTGCCGCCCAGTTCAAGTGCAACTCTCTTAACGGTGCTCCCGCAAGCGGCATACAACTGCTGGCCGATCTTTATCGATCCGGTAAAAGACAGCATGCGAACATCTTCACTCTGGCAAAGCACCTGGCCAACAGCGCTCGGGTCCTGGCAGGGCACCACGTTGATCACACCATTCGGCAGGCCGGCTTCGCTCGCAAGGCTGGCCAGTGCCAGTGCAATCAATGGGGTCTCTTCTGATGGTTTCACGACCGTGGTGCAGCCGGTCACAATGGCTGCGCCGGTCTTGACGGCAACGGCCGCCGCGGGAAAATTCCAGGGCGTGATGATGGCAACGACACCCACGGGTTGTCGGATCGTGTAATTGTGCTGCGCGGTGGCGTCTGCCGGCGGCGTAGCGTCCTCCAATCGAGGCGCTTGTTCGGCGAACCAGCGTAACAAGGCCGCGCACTGCATGGCTTCACCTTTTGCTTGTTCGATCGGCTTGCCGCTCTCCAGGCAAACAATTCGGCCGAGCTCGTCGGCGTTTGCCTCGATGAGTTGAGCCCAATTCACGACGATCTCGATGCGTTGTTGTAACGGTGTACTGCGCCAACCCGCGAGGGCCTGCTGCGCTGCCGCAACTGCGTCCGCGGCATGTGGCGCCCCAAGGTCGGCAACTGTCGCGATCGTTTCCCGTGTCGCAGGATTGCGCACGGCAAAATGCGTGTCAGATTTGATCGCTGCGCCGTCGATCCAGCCGTCGGTCAACATGCTGCGGTCTCATCGATAATTACGACCGGTTTGATGACTGCACCATTTCGCATCGCGTTGGCTGCGACTTCGACTTCGTCGATGCCGTGAAATTCGGTGATCAATTCATCAAACGGAAACTGGCCCTGCTGCCATAGTTCGATGAGCCGCGGAATAAAAGTCTTTGATATCGAGTCGCCCTGAATAACGCCTCGTAGCGACTTGCCCGGCAGCAAACCCAGCATCTCTATGCTGACTTCTGTACCAGGCACGCCCGGTGCAATCATCGCGGTGACGCCCATCGGGCCGCAACATTCAAACGCCTGGCGCAGTACGGTCGGAACACCTGTCGTATCGATGGCGTACTGACAGCCGCCGCCAGCGATGCTGCGCACGTGATCGGTTAGTTCGTTCGGCCCAGCGAAGTCAGCCGGTGCGACGGCGGCGGTTGCACCAAGGCGCAAGGCGGCCTCGAGCCGGTCCGGGTTGATGTCGACAGCCACGATGTTGCTCGCTCCGGCAATCCGCGCCGCCATGACAGCCGATAAGCCGACGCAACCACAGCCGAAAATGACGAGGCTGGTGTCCGGTTGGACTTGCAGGGAATTCAGCACAGTGCCAGCCCCCGTCTGTACACCGCAGCCCAGCGGCGCCAGCTTTTGCAGTGGCAAGGATTTGTCGACTTTGACGGTATTGGTGACGTGACTCAGGGCGTAGGTTGCGAATGACGACTGTTGAAAAAAGGAGCCGAAAACATTTGCCGTAGCACTGTCTTCACTACGATGTGTTTTTTCGCCGTCCGGTCGAACGCCGGCGAAATTGAGTTCGCCATGATGCTCGCAATACGATGGTTTGTTGTTGCTACATGCTGCGCAATGGCCACAGGAGTCATAGCTCAGCACGACATGATCGCCAATAGCGAAACCGGTCACCTCTGAGCCAATCGCGTCGACCACGCCGGCGCCCTCGTGACCAAGAACGATCGGAAAAGAACACAGCCCCTCATGCTTGGTCATGATGTCGGTGTGACAGATGCTGGTAGCTACGATGCGCACGCGAATTTCGTGTGCAGCCGGCTCACGCAGCTGCAGCGTTCTGACTTCAAACGGGCTGTCGCTGTCGAATGCGACGGCCGCCTGCACTTGCAACTCGGCCATTGTCAGTCGGTGACCTGCCATTGCCGGCCACGTTTCGGTAGCGCGATGCTGTCGTGTTTGCGGAAGTAGGCGATGATCGCGTCCGCTACTTTTCCGTAGCTGGCGATAGCTTCCGATTCCGGAAAGGCGTCGTACAGATCGCCGCCCTCTGCCAGGAAGCCTGACGCCGCGACGGTATAAGTCTCGTTATCCACGATCGGTTGACCATTGTGGGTCAACGATACGATCCGCTGGTATTCCGGCCGACTCAAATCGTAGGTCAGTTCGACTCCGGAAATCTGTAACAACCCGCGTTCCAGAGTCAACGATTGTTCGAGGACCCTGCGGATGCGACTGCCACTCATTTCCTTGACGTCAATGGCATCGACGAACGGATAGGAGTCCAGAATATCGACCAGCAGAATGTCACCCTCCGGCAGGTCTTTGCGCAAACTACCGGCGTGCACAAAGCCCATGTCGGCACCGCTCGCGTCTACATAAATATCGGCAAACAGGTTTCCGAGGTCGGACTCTTCTATGTAACGACGGATCATCGGCGCTTCGGTTTTGCCAACGATGCTGAAGATGTCAGCGTGCTGACGCCGGTACTGATTTAACTTGGCCATCACACGTGGATCCGGATCAAGTTTCGAAGATTCCACGGGAATGAGCTTGCCGTCGTATTGCGTAATGTCACCGTTCTTATCAATAGCGACTTTTAAATAGCCGAGGTGGGTTGCCTGGCCGTGCGTTTGCATGATCAGCGTGCCGTTCACAGGATCTACGACTGGCTTGATCGTGCCGGCATCGGCGTGACCCGAGAACAGGACATCAATTCCCGGAACGGCGCTGGCAAGTTCGATTTCGACAGCAACTCCACGATTCAGGCGCGGATCAGATTCGGCGTCGGTCTGCATCGGTGCAGTCTTGCCCTGGTGCGTCAACAATACGATCAGGTCGACGTGATCACGCAACTCCATGACCGACTTGCGCACGGCTACGGCCGGTTCGATTACGTCCAGCGGCGCGATATACGAAGGAATAATTGCGGTCGCAGCGTCTTGGCCCATGATGCCGATAACACCGATGCGAATGCCGTCGCGCTCAATAATGGCATGGGCCTGAGCGTAGGCATGATTGGTGTCTCTATAAAACAGGTTCGCGCCCAGGACCGGGAATGGCGCGCGGTTCTTTTGCCATTCGAGTATTTCCACGCCGTATTCAAATTCATGGTTGCCGATAGCCATGGCGTCGTATCCCATCGTGATCATCAGCTCGAACGCGAGGCGGCCTTCTGTCAGTTTTGCTAGCGCGCCGGTGAAGATGTCGCCGGAATCGAACAGGAAGACGTTGGGTTCGCCCGCACGAAGCTCCTCAATGAGTGTGGTCATCTCGGCAATGCCGCCGATCATGTCGATGTCTTCCAGCCAGTACGCCTGGATCGGGTCGTAGGCGCTTTCGACATCATTCGTGAACAAAAGCGTTACAATCTTTTCGTCACTGGCAGGTGATTCGTCGGCCGCGTTGCAGGTTGCGGCCAAAAGTAGAAAAGGAATGGCCAGGAGGCCGGTAATTTTTGACGACATTTTTATCTTCCGTATCTCAATCAATGCGATCCCTCGTAACCATAGCAGAAACCGCATGGGTAGCTGGGGGCCGGCGATGTTGTTCTAGACGATGACGTATTCGACCTTTCTGCTGGACCTGGATCACACACTGTTCGACACGGATGCTTCCGAAGTGATGGCTTTCGAGCAGACCATGCTGGCTGGAGGAATAGACCAGCCCGGACGCTATCTTGAGGCTTACCAGAGGATCAATCTTGAATTGTGGGCGGCAGTTGAGCGTGGCGAAATGGGCCCGCAACTGGTTCGTAACCTGCGATTCGAGCGACTGGTTATGGAGTTCGATCTTGACGCGGATCCGCAACAGCTGTCCGATCAGTTTGTTGTCGGGCTGGGCGCGTTTGGTGATTTGTACGATGGTGCTCGCGAAGTGCTGCAGGCATTGAGCAAGAATGTCTCAATGGCCATGGTCACTAACGGGCTGGGTGAGGTACAGCGTTCACGAATTGCCAGGCTGGGCCTTGACGAATTCTTCGACGCCGTCGCAATTTCTGCTGAAATAGGCGCGTCTAAACCGGACGCCGAAATATTCGACATCGTATTCGATTCACTCGGAGCATCGGCGCAGGAATCGGCCGTAATGGTCGGCGATAATCTGTCCGCAGATATCTCCGGTGCTGCTAACTATGGCATCGCAACTTGTTGGTACAACCCGCAAGGCCGCACGGCGGATGCAAGCCACAAGATTGATCACGAGATTTCGAACCTGCAGGAGCTAGTTGGCCTCGTCGCCATCTGAGAAAGCAAATCCGGTACTGGGGCCACGCTCGTCGGGCGGCGCCGGCAGGTCATTTTCAGCACGTGGCCACGCTATCGGGTGACCGGGTCCGACGATGACGTCGCCGGTTTTTATTCCGTCACGATCAAGTGCGAAGTAGGCATCGTCCCGGGAACGATGGCAACCATCGGCCATGTACGCCATTGTGAAAACGCGGCGTGTTGCATCTGTCTCATTAGCATCGGCTGCATGAATCGTGCAGGCGTGATGAAAGATTGCAGCGCCGCGGCGCGCTGGAACAGGGATCAACGGCAATTCGGCGATCTGCGGCTCCTTCAGCAAGTCGAATGCTTCGCCACCGTGCAACTGACCAATATCGACGAACTCGGTGTAACCAATTCGGTGTGAGCCCTGCACGTAGCTCATCATGCCGCCGCTCGGGTGAATGTCCTGAAAGGGAATCCAGACGGAAACCAGGTCCTGTTCGACCACAGGCCAGAACGGATAGTCGAGATGTGCGTCGGTCTTGCGGCCACCGGGTTCCTTGTAAAGTGCCTGGTCGTGCCAGAGGCGCACACTATCGGTTTGCAACAAGGCCGCTGCGGCGGCACACAGCTTCGGGTGAAACGTGAACGGACTGACGTCGGGTCGGTCTTCCCAAAGGCGCATGCACTGCACGAACGTTTGTTCATAGAGATTCTTATCGGCCAATTCGCGACCGTCGTCACTGGTTCGATAGGCGACCGCGGCGTCAACAGCGTCGCCGAAGCCGTCCAACTCCTCACTGGTGAAGAAATCTTCAACGAGCAGGAACCCGTCGGCCTGGAAGCGCTCGATTTCCTGCGGGGTCAAACCGGATTGTTCGACGGCGGCGTTGTCAGTCATTGTTTGTTTCCTGATTGCTGCGGTCGAGGAGGCCGCGATAAATTCGTGCATTGAGACGCGCACCCGTGATGCCGGTATGCAATTCGGCCACGTGCGGTTCATCTTCAATGCCCAACATGCCCGAGACCGATGAGCCTGTCAGTCCGTGAAAACCGAGGCTCCAGGCCATCGACGGAATATCGAGCACGAAATAGTGATACAGCTCTCGCCAGCTGCTGTCCTGGGAGCGAAACAGGTGATCGAGGAATGCCGTGTCAAAGTGCGAGTTGAATGCAACCATCAGTACATTGCGGTCGCCTGCGATGCTGTTGTGAAACGCCAGCATTGCATCGATGGCTTCCCGCTTCGATAGCGCGTTCAATTCACGCCAGCGTTCAGCGCTAAACGCATTGACGGCACGGGCACCGTCAGCGGTGCGTTCAGGATGCTCAGGCAGAATGCGCAGGAACAGCTCGCCGAGCTCGACGCCTTTAAGGTCGGTCATAACAATGCCGATATCGATCATTTCGTGATGACCGGGAATCAGCCCGGTAGTTTCTACATCGACGAATGCCAACAGCCAGTTATCCGGGTCGTCATTGGGCCAGGCAAATTCCTGTGCATTCGCCAGCTGCGTGGCCAGCAGCAGCAAGATCGCAATAACTCGCAAGGCGATTACTCCTGGCAAAGCTCGTAGCGCTTGCAAACGAAGCTACGGGTCGCAGGCATATCGCCGACCCGATCAAGTCCGTACTTTTGCATGCTGGCTTCGAACTTCGCCATACGTTCGCTGAATTCGCGCAGTAACCGGACTTTCTCCTCGTCTTGGACGAAGGCGTACTGCAACGAGTTTCTGCTGAGTAACTTGACCTCGTGCCAGGACAAATTGAATTCCTTTACCGCAACGAAGAATTCATCGGTCATCGTTGAGTCCCACATGCCGCGGTCGTCTGTTGACAGTGCGACTGGAATTCCGGTCCGCAGGTACTCCGGAAACGGGTGTTCCGAGTAGTCGTTGATGTAATTCAGCAGCAGGTTGCTGATCAGGTTGATCTCTATCAGGTAGGGGCCGTGGCGCATCAGGCGCATTGTGTCGGGGTCGGTGATCAGATTGTTGCCATGGCCGATGCGATCGGCGCCGAGCAACAAGGTATCGCGAACGTGGTAATTCGGCTCATCAACCTCGCCGGCATGGATAGAGAGCTTTACGCCACTGTGCTGGCGACGTAGTTCACGCAGCGTATCGAGGAATCTGAGCGGGTAGCCTTTGTCATTGTCTTCGCGGCCCACCATATTGACGGCGACGAAAAGTTCGTCGTTATTATCCACGGTGGTGTAGACGTGTCGCAGAATTTCCTCCGCGTTAGGCAGGAATCGCAGGACGGATATCTGAAAACGGGCAGTAACCCCTGTGCTTCGGGCATCTGCCGCGTTGAGTCGATCACTCAGGATCTTGATAGTCTCCGCTTCAGATATCTCGGTACCGTCAGGAAGCCTCATTCCACTCACCGATACCTGCGTTTCAAGGTAGCTCACGCCTTCTTCGCCGAAGGCCTGCATGTTGAGGAACAGTGTTTCGGCCTGAAACCAGGGGTTCCAGCCCAGCGCATTCATGCGTCCCCAATGCGTACCGAAGAACTCGTCGCGACCCTCCCAGGGCTGGTCCAGCCGAATACTGTCCATCCAGGCGGCTTTTTCCCGCTCATCAAGGTCTTCGAGCCGTTTGTACTCGCTTTTTTCGCAGTCACCCAAAGCGTCGTACTGGATTGCCATGATGTTGCGAAACAGCAGAAAGTACGGGTCGCGTCCATATTCATTGGCGCCGTATTCGGCGCAGTTTTCGATTCGCACCTTGGTGTAGTAATGATAGCCACGTTCACGTTCGGCTAGCGCGAGATCGTACATCCACTCAGAAAAATTCGACCCGGATAGGTGGTTGTGCAGGTCTCCACCCTTGGGCATGTGATACAGCACGCGATAGAGGTCTTCATTGCTGCCGGATTGCTTTAGATCTTCGAACCAGTCCGCATTGGCGCTCGCGGTACACAGGATGGCTGTGATGGTCAGGAGTTTTCTCATTTTTATTGCCTCAATCGATTGAGCAGCTGTGCGACAAAGCCTTCGCAAACACAAAAATTAGTTTTATTTTCAACAAATTAAGTCCTGCGCAAATGCGCGCAGGGAATACCCGAAACTTTATGCCCTACAGGGCTATTGTGAGCGGCGAAATTAGTAGTATAGTCAGCTACTAGCTTTATTCTGTCCAGTCATAGTCACTATGCAGTTCCTGCGATTGTTGACTGCTCAGGAATTGACTAGATTCAACAGAACAACAAGGCGAATAAGAAGAAGATCGTCTATTTATCGAAACCTTCGATTTTTGCTCAGGGGAGCTTTAATGAAACATCTAAAATATCGTATCGGACTGGTGCGCATGCTTCTGGTCGCTGCTATTGCTTTTGCAGCGGGCACAGTGTCAGCCCAGGAAATTACGGGATCGATTGAGGGCACCGTGCTGACGCCTGATGGCCAGCCAGCAGCTGGAGTCACAGCAGTCGTAACCGACGCGCGAGATGGTCGCTCGAAATCGGCACGGGCCGACAACCGCGGCGTTGTCTCGTTCCGTTCAATGAGCCCTGGCGGCCCGTACACCATTAACATTAGTGGTTCGGGATACCGGGATCTCACCATTACCGACATGTACACCAGCGTTGCTGGTACATCTTCGTTCACCGTGGCGCTGGAAAGCGGCGGTTCGAGCATCGAGGAAGTGGTTGTCACGGCGGCGCAGATTGAAACAATCGTAACTGCATCGGGCCCAAGCTCCTCGTTCTCTTTGGAGACAATTACGGACATGCCGTCTACGACCCGCCAGATTCGCGACGTTATCCGTCTGGATCCGCGCGTCAGCATCGGTGAAACAGGCAGCGGCGGTGACCAGTCAGGTGCAATCAGTTGCCTCGGTGGATCAAGTCGTACCAACTCATTTACCGTTGACGGTGTCCGTGCCACGGATGCATTTGGTTTGAACCTTTCCGGTAACCTGTCCCGATTCACCTTTCCGATTCCGTTCGATACGGTAGGTGCTGCAGCGGTTGAATTCTCGCCAGTATCGGTGGAATACGGCCAGTTCAGTGGTTGTAACGTAAACGTAGTTACAAAGTCCGGTGGAAACGACTTCCACGGTGGCGCGTTCTACCTGTACAACGACGATGGAATGACAGCCGACAAGATCAATGGCAACACGTTTGATCAAGGTACATTCGAGCGTGAGAACTACGGTTTCGATTTCGGTGGACCGATCCTGAAGGACAAACTGTTCTTCTACGGAGCTTATGAGAAGTTCGAGACTGCGACCGTGAACAACTTTGGTTCGGCGGACGATCCCAGCTTCCCGCGTAGTGGCACAGACTTCACGACAGCGGAACTCGGCCAGATCAAAGATATCTTGATCAATCAGTACGGTCGTGATCCAGGACCTGCGATCAAGAACCTGCCGGTTGAGTCAGAACGTGTATTCGTTCGATTTGATTGGAATATCAATGAAAGTCATCGCGCTGAGGCTACCTACGCGACGGTCGAGGAATCCACGCTGATCGGTGACGATATCGGCGGTGGTCGTGGTGGTTATACGTTTGCGGATAACTTCCACGCACGTGGTTCTGAATCGGAAACACTCGGTCTTCGCTTGTACTCTGACTGGACCGACCGTCTTTCAACCGAGCTTCGTTACTCCACACAAGACGTAACCGACTTGCAGAACCCGCTAGGTGGTGGTGAGGCTCAGGATCCTGTGCCGAAACCGCGTATTGCCGTTTGTTTCGATCAGTGTTTCCTGAACTTTATCCCTGAGTTTGCGGGCCAGGACTTTGTTAGTGGACCGGGTACTTTCCGTTCTGCGAACAAGCTGGCGACCAACAAGGATCAGTTCAAGCTGAAGTTTGACTATCAGCTGGGCGATCATCTGCTGACAGCGGGTTACGAGTACGAGACGTTGGATGTCTTCAACCTGTTCATCATCAACGCGACGGGCGTTATTTCGTTTGCTGCCGACTCCGATGGTGACGGCGTAGCGGACTTCAATAACATGGTTGCCGGTACTGCAGACGCCATCAAGATGGGTGTTTCCTTTACCCGCGACCCGAACGATGCCGCCGCGGCGTATACGCGAGACATTCATTCGTACTTTATCCAGGACCGCTGGGCAATTAACGACCGTATGGAATTGATCTTCGGTTTGCGTTTGGACGAGTACAAGTCCGGCGACCTGCCGATTCTCAACCAGAACTACGTTGATCGTTACGGTATTACCAACCAGGTTGGTATGGACGGACTGGATGCCCTGCAGCCGCGCATTGGCTTTAACTACACGATGCCGGACAACTTTGGTGACACCCGACTGTCGCTTGGCTTCGGTGTCTTCTCGGGTAACGATCCGACGGTGTGGTTCTCCAACGCCTACCAGAACTTTGGTGGCGCACTGGGTGTAGGCGACCTCGGTTCCGTGGAGTGTCAGGCGGCAGCAAATCCAGAGCAGGTGCTCAATGGCGGCACATTTACCGGTATTCCGGAATGCGTAATTGCGGCTGGCGAAAATCAGGCGGATGCCACACTGGGTGCGGTTAACGCAACCGACCCGAACCTGGATCTGCCGACGGTTGAACGATTCAGCATTGGTATTGAGAACAATTCCGGTGGTGATGGCTTTTTCTCAGACTGGAATACGCGAGTCGATTTGATCTGGGGCAACCTGAAGAATCAGGTCAACTTCCTGGATCTGTCGCTGACTCAGGACCCGACAAATCCGACGACGCCAGACGGACGCCCAATTATGGTGCAGGTCGATCCGCTCCGGCCAGGCTGTAATGCGACCTTTAACGGCCCGGGTGAAGGATTCAGCGGCGTAACCACCGAATGTCTTGGTGCCAACTCGGATATCTTCTTTACCAATCAGCCGGGAGATGGCGGTAGCACGTTTACCGCGTCAGTACAGTTCTCGAAACTGTTCCAGTACGACAGCGGTTGGGATATGAATGTCAGCACAGGCTATTCGTACAACGAGTCCGAGGTGGCTAACCCAGGTAACTCATTCACGGCATCGGGTAACTTCCGTTCTGTTGTGAACAGAGATCTTGGCCAGGCGCCGGTAGGACCTTCGTATCGTAATACGCCACATAACTTCGTATTGGCAATGACGTTCTCGAAGGACTTCTTCGGCGACAACCAGACCAGCATGACGGCTTTCTTCCAGCGTAGAAAAGGCGGCCCGCTTAGCCCTGTGTATTTCAATGACGAATACAATGGCGCTATCGGCGACCCTGCCGGCGAAGCTCGTCACCTGATCTATGTTCCGGTCGACCAGAACGATCCACTTGTAACCTGGACCGATGGTACAGCGGATGACTTCTTCGCTTGGGCCGACAAGAAAGGCCTGAAGCGTGGCCAGGTTGCGAAGAAGGGCGAGCTCTACGAGCCTTGGCAGAGCGATCTGGACATTCGTATTCAGCAGGAGATTCCATTCTTCGGCAATGCGAAGGGCAAGATCTACCTGGATATCGAAAATGTACTTAACATGATCGATGATTCCTGGGGTACGAAGAGCTACATCAACACAATCGATATCCTGTCTGCTGTTGGCATAGTTGACGCTAATATCGATACCGATACCAACACGTACCAGTACTCGAATTTCCAGAATCCGACCACCACACCGGATTCCTGGGACTCGCTGTACAGAGTTCAGTTGGGTATCCGCGTCGACTTCTAAGAGTCGGAAACTGACGATGATGGCCGAGTGCAAGGCCAGGAAAGGCGCCTCCGTTTGGAGGCGCCTTTTTCTTGTTTGGATCGCTGTGGTGCCGGTTCTGCTGGAGTCTCCGACGTTACAGGCGCAGTCGGATTCGAAGCCCAACATCATCGTCATCATGAGCGATGATCACGGCCAGTGGGCGCTCGGCAGCTATGGACTCGAGCAAATCAAGACGCCTAGTATCGACTATCTCGCCGAGCAGGGTGTCCTTTTTCAGAACGCGATGTCACCCGCACCGGTATGTTCTCCGGCGCGCGCCAGTTTCTATACGGGCAAATTGCCATCGCAACATGGCGTACATGATTATTTAAGCGAGTCGCCTGAGTACGATGGCGAATGGCTTGCCGGAGAGATTTTTCTCGGTGAACGTCTGCAACAGCAGGGTTACCGCACCGCGCTGATCGGCAAGTGGCATGCCACGACCAACAGCCAGCCACCGCAGCCGGGCTTTGATCGCTGGCTAAGTTACAACCCGTTCAAGGCAGGCTGGGCAAACCAGTACGTGCACAGCGGCGGCGTTAGCTTTTCGAGTGACGGTGCAGAACTTGAGTTCACCGGTGTACAGGCACGCTTTCTCACCGAAGAAGCTATTCGGTTTATCGATGCAGAATCGGACCAGCCGTTTTTTGTCAGTCTGAATTTCGCCGAACCCCACGAACCCTTTGAAGGATTGCCGGAGCGACTCGTCGCGGGTTACCGCGCGGCCGCTGCCGAGCTGGTGCGGGCGGGTGGTGCGTCGGACCTGGTAGATCGGGGCGCGCACAACCGAGTCCCGGAAGACCACACAGAGCGCCTGGCGCAATATCTGGCCGCAGTGTCACTGATAGATGAGCAGGTCGGACGAGTGCTGGACGCATTGCAGGGTCGTGACTTGCTGGACAACACCATTGTTGTCTACACATCTGATCATGGCCTGCTGCTTGGGCAATATGGGCTGTACGGCAAGTCCAATGCGACCAACCCTTCGAATTTCTACGAAGATACCATTCGCATTCCGCTCATCGTACATGCGCCGGACGGGCTGATGTGGGGCGGGCAATCACGCGGTGAGTTGGTCGATCTCATCGATCTACATGCAACGATCATGGATTTCGCAAGTGCAGGTGAGGCTGATGTTTCTTACGGCCCGGGCAGGTCGCTTCGACCATTACTCGCCGGCGAAAGAAATACCAATTGGCGCACTGTGCAGTTTGTCGAGCGCGGCAATCTCAGGATGGTTAGCGACGGTCGCTGGAAGCTTGTGCGTGAGTATTTTCAGAATGACCGAGAAGCACCAAAGGATCGCTGGTACGACCTTACACATCCGTTTGGCGAGCGTCACAGTGCTGATCTGCCACCGGCATCCGTACGTGGTCGGCTGATGACTGAACTGGAGCGCTTTTTCGCGCAGTATGAAACGGCTGAACACAGCGGTCGCAACATCTGGAATCAGCCACCACCCAATCCGCGCATGCGCGACGACCTGCAGAACTAGGTAATACTCCTAGGGATCCATTGCGAGGTCGCGTTGCCGGCCTGCTTGCGGTGTTGGCACATCGCCGTGTTTCCGGAAGTACGCGATCATCAGGTCACCCAATGGTTGCGTCTCGCGCAGCAATTTCGTAACGAGAAACTCGTCAAAGTGATCTGCGCCTTGAGCGATGATTCGCGGTACAGCGATCTCGAAAACGTCGTCAGCAGCCACTGGGACACCGTTGTGACGCAGCGATACCAGCCGTTGGCGTTCAGGTTTTGACGTGTCGTAAACGACCTCCAACCCGGATACCTGCAACAGGCCGCGCAGCAGAGTAAAGGACTGCTCCATGATCGCGAATAGCTGCTCACCCGTTACTTCCATGACGACTATCGGGTCGAGGAAGGGGTTCGTATCAAGGACATCAGCCACCTCGACATCGCCCTTGGGAATGTCCTTACGAATCGTGCCGCCGTGGATCAGGCCAATATCGGCACCCGAGGTTTCAACCGCGATGTCAGCCAGCAGGTTGCCCAGATCGGACTCATCAAAGTAACGCCGGTTCAGTCGCGCTTCGGTGCGGCCAACTACCTCGGTCAATTCAGGAAACTGGGCGCGGTACGCCGCCATTTTGGCGGCGATCACCGGATCCGGGCGTAGCCGATCGGCGTTTACCGGTATCAGTTTACCGTCGTAGGTTTTTATCTCGCGAGTCTCACCGTCCAGCGTTAGCTGCAGATAGCCGAGATACGTCGCCTGGCCAAAAGTCTGCATGATCAATGTACCGGTTTCCGGGCTAACCACCGGCTCCCAGGTGCCGGCGTCGGCGTGGCCACCGAACAGCACGTCGATGCCCTCCACAGCGTCCGCTAGTGTGATGTCCTTGTCGATATCCCGTGCAAGTCGCGGATCGACTTCGGCGTCAGTCTGCATCGGCGCAGTGTGGCCCTGGTGGGTTAGCACCACGATCAGGTCAACGTCGTTACGCAGCTCATCGACAGAGCGTTGAATTACGACCGTCGGATCCGTGATATCCAGGTCGTCCGTAGAGCCTGGAGCGACCGCGGTCGTGCCGGCATCCTGACCCAGGATGCCGATGACGCCAATACGAACGCCGTTGCGTTCAATGACGGTGTGGCGTTGTGCGAAGGGGTGCTCGGTGTCTTTGAAGAACAGATTGGCGCCCAGCACCGGAAACGCGACCCGGTTCTTCTGCCACAGCAGAATCTCCTGACCGTAATCGAACTCGTGATTACCAATCGCCATTGCGTCGTAACCCATCGTTGTCATGAATTCGAACATCAGCGCGCCGTCAGTTAGCTTGGACAAGGCGCCGGTAAAAATATCGCCTGAATCGAACAGAAATACGTTCGGCTCAACGCTGCGCATGAACTTGATGAGCGTGGTCAACTCGGCGATGCCACCGATGCGCTCCATATCATCGCGCCACCACGCGGGGACTGGCTCGTAAGCGCTTTCCATGTCGTTGGTGAATAGTAAGGTGACTACCGTGTCCTGCTGGTCTTCCTGCGCGACAGTGGCTGTGCCAAAAATCGCGAGTATCAAGCCGAGCAAAATTCGTTTTGTTAGTAGGTATCGCATTTCAATTCGTCCGCGTGGAGTTCTTGTTTTCGACTGGTAGAGGCATAATAAACCGTGATGAAGAGGAAACACGAATATGCGACCTATCCATGTGCTGATCCTTGCTTGCGCCTTTCTGCAGTTTGCCTGTACGAACAACACAGCTGATGAGAATGAGACCAATAAAGCGGTTGCCGACGTAGTCTCAACAACATTGAAAATTCAATCGCGGGGCGTAGGTATTCCGGCGACACTGGTGACGCCAGGCGGCGGCTCAGGTGAGAAATTTCCTTTAGTTGTGATGGCACACGGCCATGGTGGTAGTCGCGAAGAGGGTGGCGGATTCACACAGGTGGCGGAAGCGCTGGCTATACGTGGAGTCGCATCGATTCGTATGGATTTTCCAGGATGCGGCGACAGTACGGAGTCATTTACCGAGAATAATCTCAGCAATATGCTGATCGACCTGCAAGCGGCGAGTGCCTATGCCGCATCGCGACCATCAATTGACAGTGATCGTACCGGTCTGCTCGGCTACAGCATGGGCGGACGGCTCGTGGCGCTGTTGTCCGAAATAGATCCAAGTTATAAGGCGATGGTTGCGTGGGCGCCGGCGGTTTCCGATGGGTCAGAGCGCGAGATGGTAACGACCTTCGGCGGGCCAGACCAATACGATATGCACAAACTACGAGCGCAGCAGGAAGGGTCCTCCGTCTACACGACGCAGTGGGGAACGCAGCTGGAGGTGGGGCCGGGTTATTTTCGGGACATTGAACAGTCCAGACCGCAATCGGCACTGGCAAAATTCAAGGGTCCGCTACTGGTGATCTACGGTGACGCAGATGACGCTGTGGCGCCGGATATTGCCGCGTCGGCCGCTAGCGCCGCCGTAAATAGCAGTGAAGTCAGTGAGCTAAAAATTCCCGGCGCCGGCCATGGTCTGGGTTTTTACACAAACCGGCCAGAGGTCGCGTCGCAAGTTGTCGAATCGACAGCCGAGTTTCTAGCGGAGCGACTGTAAACATTTATTCGGCTGAGTCGCGCATCACATCACAGCAGATCTGACGCAGCCAGCGATTCGTTGAATCCTTGTCGTAGCGTTTGTGCCAGAACATAAAGTAATGGACTGGCCGCATCTTGATTGGCAACTCTGAAATGCTCAGCGGGAAATTCTTCATGAGCTCCACGCAGGCGCGACGCTGTAAGGTCACGATCAGGTCGGAGTTTTGCAAGGCATCGGCCACCTGCATGAAGTAGGGAACGATCAGGCTGACAAATCGTTTGCGCCCCATCGACGTCAGTATTTCATCGACCGGGCCGTGCGCGTGGCCGAGCGGCGATACCATCATGTGGTTTGCACTGAGATATTGCTTCATCGTCATCCGGTCACCGCCCAGCGGGTGGTTCCTGCGATGCAGGACGACGAAGTCGTCACCGAATAACCTCGTTTGCTTCAAGTGCTCGGGTGCGTGCCAGTTCAGCGTGATCGCCAGG
>JBPCXZ010000011.1:0-4198 GCA_051008055.1 Woeseiaceae bacterium | reverse complement strand
CTCACGATGGACCACTAAGGAATAGAACATGTCACGTAAACATGATTTCAATCTGGGTGGTGAAGAAGAAGAGAGCAGCATTGACCTGACGCCGATGTTGGACGTCGTGTTCATTATGCTCATCTTCTTTATCGTGACCGCTTCATTCATTAAGGAAGCTGGACTGGACGTCAACAGACCGGATGCGCCTGTAACTGAGTCGCAACCGGAAGACGCCAACATCCTTATTGTCGTAGATGCGAACAACGATATTTTCATCGACCGTCGCCTGATCGACCCGCGTGCGGTGCGTGCAAATATCGAACGTTTGCATGCAGAGAATCCGCAAGGCTCAGTGGTGATTCAGCCAAGTCCCCGATCGGCCAACAAGATGCTGGTAGCCATTATGGATGCATCCAGACAAGCTGGCGTTTACAGCATCTCGATCGCGGACAGCCCCGAGTAAACAGGAGTTTATTAAATGGCTAGAAAGAACGGAGCATTTGGCGGGGAAGAAGAAGAGGCGAGTATCGACTTGACGCCGATGCTTGATGTCGTCTTTATCATGCTGATCTTTTTCATCGTTACCGCGTCCTTCATTAAAGAAGCGGGTATCGACGTAACACGTCCGGACGCTTTAACGCTGGACAAGATACCCGAAGCGAACATTTTGATCGCGATCAGTCCTTCTGACGAGATCTGGATCGACAAGAAGCAGGTCGATCCGCGATTCGTCAAGGCGCAGATTGAGCGATTGCACGCCGAAAACCCGAAAGGCTCGATCGTCATCCAGGCGGATGAAGACTCGACCAATGAAGCGTTAACGGTGGTCATGGAGGCGGCAAAGCAAGCTGGCGTTTCTAATGTCGCTATATCCACTAATGAACCTTAAGTTTTTGGCGGGCAACCCGTTGAGGAGAACCAGATCATGATAGGCCGTTATGCATTTTCAATCGTCATCGGCACTGCGGTTACGCTCGGTTTGTTATTCGTTATGCACCTTCTGATTCTTTATGGTGAGGATGCGATTTCGAAGGAACGTACCAAGCATAATCTCGAATTCGTCCGTGTGAAGCGCAACGAAGCGTTGAACACAGAGGACTTCACTCCCGAAAAGCCACCGAAGCCACCCGAGACTCCACCTGAGACTCCACCTCAGGACATGGATAACGTGGACCCAAACGCGCCAACCATCAATATCGCGGCACCGACCATGGATGTTGCATCCGATATTGGCGGGCCCGGTGGTATGAACATAGCGGAAGGCGACTACCTGCCGATCGTACGCGTTGCGCCAGTCTACCCGGCGCGCGCTCTCTCTCGCGGTCTGGAAGGACATGTCGATCTATCGTTTACCGTGACGCAGGCTGGAACCGTGATGGACCCTGTAGTTATTTTCTCGACCAGCAGTCTGTTTGAACGAGCAGCGACTCGAGCGGTTCTCAAGTTCAAGTACAAGCCACGTGTAGTTGATGGCGTTCCGGTCGATGTACCCAATGTCAAAACCCGTATTACGTTCAGGATTGAGAAGTAAATTCCCAGGCGGGATTTAACTGATCGCAAAGGAAATAAATCGACATGCAAACTAAATATCGGTTACCTCTGAAATTAGGCGCTCTGATCATCTGCGGTGCGTTAGCGAGTGGATCGGCTCTTGCCCAAACGGATGAAGAAGAGGAAGAAGCGGAACGCAGGTCCAAGTCGCAGGAAACCAAGCAAGCGCAGGCAGTCAGTAAAGCTGTTTTTGACACAATTACCAAAGCTCAGGAAGCGGTCGACGCCAAGGATTATCCAGGCGCTCTGAAGATTCTTAATGCGCTCTACAATCCAGACAAGTTGACTGAGTATGAGCAGGCAAATGTGCTCAATTACATCGGCTTTGTTTACTACAACATGGACGACACGCCGAACGCGCTGCGCACCTACGAGAAAATGGTACAGATACCAACGCTCGAACCGCAGCTCAAAAAACAGACGTTGTATACCGTAGCGCAGCTCCAGACCATGCAGGAAGACTACGAAAAGGCGCTAGCTACACTTGATCAATGGTTCATCATGGAGACCAACCCGGCTCCCGATCCGTTCATCTTGAAAGCGCAGAACCTCTACCAGGTCAAACGCTACAACGACATGATCGAGCCAGTTGAGAACGCTATGCGCGTCGCAACTAAGAGGCAGAAGGAAATCAAGGAAGACTGGTGGGTGCTTCTGAACTTCGCGTACTTCCAGCAAGAGAATTACGCAAAAGTTCGGGATATCCAGAAGACATTGTTGGAATCATGGCCCAAGAAGAACTATTGGTTTTCATTGGCTGGTGCCTACACCGAACTCGGCGAAGATGAGAACCTGATCAATGCCTTTGCTTCGGCCCACACGCAACAAATGTTAGTTAAGGAATCGGAATTGGTCACGATGGCCCAGTTGTTCATGCAACGCGAAGTGCCGTACAAGGCTGGTCAGTTACTTGAGACCGAAATGGCTTCCGGCCGAGTTTCCAAGGATGCTAAGAATTATCGCCTGTTGTCGCAGGCATGGCAGCTCGCTATGGAAGACGAGCGAGCGATACCGGCGTTACAAGCCGCTGCACGATTGGCTACGGACGGCGAACTTGATGTACGTCTGGGCAATGCATTCCTGAACACAGGGGATTACGGGGAGTGCATAAAGTCGGTCGAGGCCGGCATTCGTAAAGGTGGCCTGAAGAGCCCTGACAACGCCCAGATCTCGCTCGGAATGTGTTTGTACAATGAACGCAAATACCAGGCCGGAATTGAAGCATTCACACAAGCTGCAAAGACTCCGCGATCGCGCCGCGTTGCGAATCAATGGATAACCGTCATCCGGGCTGATGTTGAGCGTAACAAGCAAATTCGGTTGGCTGAAGAGGCTGCTCGCAAGAAGCGTGCTGAAATCGAAGAGCGTAAGAAAGCAAGCGGCAGGGCTTAGCGCACACCAGACTGAATCTCAGTCACAAGAATAGAGGGCGTTGACGGGCGACCGTCAACGCCCTTATAGTTCGCGCCGTCTACAAATCTGCAACGGAATTCTCATATGCCAAACATCATTTACATCACAGGTGACGGTAAGCGCCACGAAGTTGAGGTCGAGAACGGTTATTCGATCATGGAAGGCGCAATTAACAACGACATCGATGGTATCGTCGCAGAATGTGGCGGGGCCTGTGCCTGTGCCACCTGCCACAGCTACGTGGACGAAGCGTGGCTGGATAAAATCCCACCCATGGACGATATGGAAGACAGCATGTTGGATGCGGCGTATGAAAGAAAAGACAATAGCCGGCTAACGTGCCAGATTGAGGTCAATGACTCCCTTGATGGGATGGTCATTCACGTTGCCGATAACGAATACTGACAAGTTTTTAGGGGAGAAAAAGATGGCGATTTCAGCAGGTGACAAGATGCCTTCCGGCAGCTTTACGGTAATGGGAGCAGAAGGACCGGCGGAGCTGACAACAGAGGACCTCTTTGCGGGGAAAAAAGTTGTGCTGGTGTCAGTGCCAGGTGCATTTACCCCAACCTGTTCTAAGGGACACTTGCCGGGTTTTATTTCTCAAGCAGATGACCTTAGCGGCAAGGGGGTCGACACAATCGCATGTATGGCTGTCAATGACGTTTTTGTGATGGACGCGTGGGGCAAGGATCGCGGCGTGGGTGACAAAGTTGTCATGCTTGCCGATGGTAATGGCGATTACACTGCGGCGTTGGGTCTTGAGCTCGATGCGAGTGGTTACGGTATGGGCCAACGCGGCCAGCGATTCGCCATCGTCGTAGATGACGGCACCGCGAGCCACGTCGCCGTGGAAGCGCCAGGCGCATTCGAGGTCAGCAAGGCTGAGGCTATTCTAGCGAGCCTGTAAGCTCCGGTATCACGTTAAACAGGTCTCCAACCAGGCCGATATCGGCAACTTCAAATATCGGCGCCTCGGCGTCCTTATTGATGGCTACGATCGTGCCGGCGTCTTTGATACCTGTCAGGTGCTGTATGGCACCTGATATTCCTATAGCTACGTACAAATCCGGCGCAATAATTTTGCCTGTCTGGCCAACCTGCATTTCGTTTGGCACATATCCAGCGTCTACAGCAGCCCGGGATGCACCCACACCAGCGCCCATCTTGTCCGCCAGCGTATAAATGAGATCGAAATTTTCCGAACTACCTAGTGCTCGCCCGCCAGACACAACTTTTGGTGCTGTTTGCA
>JBPCXZ010000010.1:0-18818 GCA_051008055.1 Woeseiaceae bacterium | reverse complement strand
ATCACCGTTTCCGAGTGACCGCTTTGGGTCACAGGCTGCCGTTCGTTGAAGGCTAAATACTAGCACTCGAACGGCTGCTTTCGGCCAGAAGCGGCCGTTCAAATATCATTACCAGAACTTCCACCACTTCTTCTTTGAGCCATTTAGACTCCTGCCAGTTGCTTTCTCGAACCATGCCTCCGCATAACTGGTCTGTTCCTCAACAGTTGATGGAATAACGCCCTCGCCGGAGGCAAAGATTTGAACTAGATCATCCATTGATGGCCGTCGATCTTCGTAAAGACGATATGCCTTCATCCCGCCACCCATATCTCGGGCCATGCCTGACGGCCACACCTTTAGGCTTGCTCCGTAGCACAGAAATCTGAATCCATCGGACTCGAACGGTTTTCTAGCCTTCTGAAAGGCCTCGAAGAAATCGAAACCTGATTTCTCTCTTGAGCGGCTGCCAACAGTGACTTTGACAGTCGACTTGGGTTGACCAAGTTGGCGTATTTCATCAACCCACCACTCGATCTCAGCCGCCTCTGTCGAACCATCTTTCATGCGTACTTGGACCGATTCTTTGTGCATGCGCCGATTTAATTCCTCGAGGAGACGACTGTCCGCTTTGGGTCAAAAGCAGCCGTTCACCAAAGGGGTGATTCTATCACCCGAACGGCTTGTTTCTGAGCAAAGCGGCCGTTCGACTTTCGATATACTCGTGAGTCTTGTCTCTATTAGGAATCGAAATGGCAGGCGTTGAAGGTCGAGTTGCGATAGTTACTGGCGGAGGACGTGGTATTGGGCTTGCTACAGCGAACTTGCTAGCGAGCCGAGGCGCAAAAGTAGTCTGCGTCGCTCGTAGTGAAGAAGAGCTGGAAGCCAGTGGCCATGAGTACGTTGTAGCGGATCTGGGTACGGTAGACGGATGCGAAAAAGCCATTACTGAAAGTGAGAAAAAGGCAGGTCCGGCCGACATTCTTGTTTGCAACCACGGTATTGGTTCTGCGCACGAACGCGTCGTGTGGGAGCAATCTGCGGACGTTTGGGATGAAACAATTCGCGTCAATCTGGATGGCCCATTTCATCTGTCACGCATAATTCTGAAAGGCATGACGGAGCGTGGTTATGGCCGGCTGGTATTCACCAGCTCAACAGCCGCAGACGCTGCGGAACTGTCGGCCTGTGCATATAACAGTTCGAAGAGCGGCCTGTTAGGACTCATGCGTTCGGTATCGCTCGATGCGGGCCCTCACGGTGTTACATCCAACGCGGTAATGCCTGGTTGGGTGCGTACGGCTATGGCGGACCGGTACGCCGAAAGGGAAGCCGAAGAACAAGGAGTCACAGCGGAGGAAATTTGGGCCGAGCGAGCGGCCTTATATCCGCCCGGGCGTGTCGTAACGCCCGAGGAAGTCGCAGAAACAATCGCGTTTCTTGCCTCTGAAGAGTCCAGCGGAGTTAATGGCGAGGCAATTCGGGTTGCTCTTGGAAGCGTCTGGTAAACGATTCCTAAGGGTGTGCGATTTCCTTATCGGTGAACAGGAAATCACGTAGTTCCTTATCCATCGTAGGATCCTGGCGGCGAATCCACTCGAGTACCATTGCGGCGTGTTCTTTTTCTTCGTCGCGATTGTGCGCGAGTATTGCTGCGAGCTCCTTGTCCTTGCATGCGTCGACTCGTTGGTTATACCAATCAACAGCTTCCAGTTCTTCCATCAGCGATGTAATCGCCCGATGCATGTCGCGAGTCGCGTCGCTCAGTTCCTCAACCGGCTCGTGATAACCCTCGTTAGCCATCCTTTTTCTCCTTTGATCCTGTTTTTGGCAACCTCACCGAGAATCGTACGCCACCTTCAACGTTAACTGCAGCGATTTTTCCGCCATGACCCTCCGCGATTAATTTCGCAACGTACAGGCCCAGGCCGAGGTGTTGGTCACTGTCGCCGCTGCGTACGCTGACCATCGAATCGAAGAGTTGCGAACGCATCTGTTCCGGCAACGCCGGACCAGGGTTGGTAACTGTGATGGTCAAATATGTTTCCGAGTGCTCCAGTCCGACCTCGATTATGTCGTTGTCTGCACTAAAGTCCGCAGCGTTATCGATCAACTTGTCCAGCATCTGCGTCGCCAGCTCGGGTGAACCACGCACAATGCCTTCGTCCAACTCAGACACATACTCAAACTGACGTGCCGGGTATGCATCGCGATAGGCGGCTACCGTAGACTGCAATACGGCATTCACGTCGAAGTTGATTGCTTGCACATGCTCCATCAGTTCTTCGACGCGACTCGCTTCGCTCATCGCGGTCAGAATTCGTCGCAATCGGTCTGCGCCACTTTTTGCGCGTGCCGCGTACTCCGCGGACGCCTCATTGAGCGGTTCGTGTTCCAGGTTCTCGAGCGATGAGGACACGATGGCCAGTGGTGTACGCAATTCATGTGAAAGTTTGGATGCCAATGTGCGCAAGTACTCGTTGTACTCACCCAACTGCTGCAGCACATGCGAAAAGCTCCGTGACAGATCGCCAACTTCGTCACCCGACTGCGCGCTGGGCAGGGTGCTGCGAAGGTCGTCATTCTCCAATGCGTTCTCGGCTGCGATACTGAGTCGCCGAATTCGTCGCGAGAGCCAGGTCGCGTAGCCAAGTAGTGCCAACGCGGCAACAGCGGTAGCGATAATCGTTACGTAGATCAGCTGCGCCAGTCGTTCGTTGGTTAGGCTGAGAATGGCGTCCGTACCCTGTTGCAAAATTAGAGTGCCAATCTGTGTGTTGCCGGCGACAATCGGCTGGGCAACGGCGACGACCGCAACCCCACTGTTGCTGCTACGAAACCAGGACTCGGAGGCTTGCCCGCCCAGTGCGTCAGCGACGTAGGCCTGGCTCTCCAGGCCGCTTGGGTTCGGCTCCGCCAGTTCGGCTACCTGGCCCGACTCCACCAACGCTTCATAGATCTTTCTGAGCCACGCAGAATCGCCCCGCTGTGAGCGGACCTCCTCAGAGACGATGCTGCCCGCAGTCGCGATTCGCCAGCCCGCAGCATCAGTCAGTATCAAGCGCATGTCGTGTTGCGTTCGACCAGCGGCTATTGCGGTTAAAGCTTCGGATGACGTGACGAACGGTCCTGGTTCATCCGCAGCAAAGCTCTTGCCGATTACAGGTGCCAGGGATGCACTACTCGTATTGCCTACCAGCAGACCGATATGGGTACCGAAGCGACTGGCTGGTACTCGCGCCTCCAATTGGTAGCCCTGTGCGGTGTCCTGCCAGAACGCCACAATCGATGGGTCCGGCGCGAAGCCAAGTTCGTTCTGTACGTAGCTAATGATGGTGCCCGGCGCTTCAGCACCGAATACAATCGTTTCATCGAGGTAAGGTGGACTGGTATTGACGAGGCCTACGCGGTCCGCATGTCGTGAGCTGTTGTCCACCGCCGCAGTGCCGGGTGGTGAGTAAACAACCTGTTGGTCCTTCGCCTCAACGTACAGGTAAACAAACTGTTCGTGCAGCCCTACAGCAAACTGCACAGAACCATCGTCGCCGACAAGGTTGCGCAGCGAATCTCGCGTCAGATTCCAGTCATCGAAATAACCGTCTACATTCGGCCTGGTCGCAATGCGATGGCCATAAAGAGAGTCATTGACTGAACTGGCGGCTTGCTCGGGTAGTGGAAACTCATCCTCATACTGCGCCATCGACTCGGCGATCGCACTGGCAGTGCCTGCCAGCATCTGCTGTTGTCCTGCACGCAGTGCAGATTCAGTCTCACGGACAAACTGGCAACCGGCCCACGGCAGTACAAGCGTTAGCAAACTGACCAGAAGCAACTGCCGCCTGAGGTTCATTGCAGCCAGCGATAACCCATGCCGTAGACAGTCTCGATGCAATCAAAGTCCGGGTCGATCGCTGCAAACTTACGGCGAATACGCTTGACGTGCGAAGTAATGGTGTTGTCATCGAGCACCGCCTGTGCAGCATCCATGAGCTGCTGGCGATTTTTCACATGCCCCGGGTAACGCGCCATCGCGTGGACCAGCCAGAACTCGGTCAACGTCAGGCCGACCGGCTGCTCCTGCCAAAGTACCGACATGCGATCGGTATCAATAGCCAGGTCGCCGCGAGTAATGCTGCTCTCGGCGGCTGCCGGTTGTTGCAACGCATCCATGCGACGAAATAATGCGGCGATACGAGCCATCAGGTGCGGCAGGCTGATGTCCTTGGTCAGATAGTCGTCGGCGCCCAGGCGTAGTCCGGACACTGCGTCGAATTCGCTGTCGCGTGCGGTCAGGAAGATGATGGGCAAGTCAGCGGCGCGGGAGCGCAGTTCGCGACACAACTCGAAACCGCCTTCGACGTCGTCGCGCAAATTGATATCGATGACGACCAGGTCTGGCAGGCGCGCATCGAAAGCCTCCAACGCCGGTGCGCGTGAGTCATACGCATCGACGGCATAGCCTTCGCGCTGAAACGCGGCCACGTAGTTTTCCCTGATAGCTGCTTCGTCTTCAACTATGGCGATTCGTTTTGCCACGTCTTACTCCTCTTGTCCTCGCCACAATTTGCCACATTACATCGGTGTATTGCCATGTCGCAGTCCACGCCGCGGCGCATTGGCTTGTTGCAATTACTGTCACGCGACAAGGAGACCAAAAATGCGAGCAGGAAAGTGGGCCACTACATTGACCATAACATTCATGGCGTTGCTGTTGCTGCGTCCGGCCGACGCCCAGGACGAAGGGCCGACGCCGAACGATATGCAGGCCGGCAGCCTGCTCATGCGTATGAGCGAGGGCTACGTGACCGCAACGCTGCTGAATACCGACGTCAATGTTGTCGTCAACGGCATGGTCGCGCGCGTCTCGGTGATGCAGGAGTTCGAGAACAGCGGCCAGGAATGGGTCGAAGGCATTTACGTCTTCCCTTTGCCAGACGAGGCTGCAGTAGATCGTATGCGTCTGTACATCGGTGATCGTTTCATCGAGGGCGAGATTCGGGAGAAGGAGCAGGCGAAGAAGGAGTACGAGCAGGCCAAGGCGGAGGGCAAGAAGACCAGCCTCGTTGAGCAGCAACGTGCGAATCTGTTTACAACCTCGGTGGCCAATATCGCACCTGGCGAGAAGGTCATCATCGAAATTGAATATCTGGAGGAGCTGAAGTTCGAGGAAGGCGTCTTCAGCATGCGTTACCCGATGACGCTGACGCCACGCTATATACCGGGCCAGGGGCTTGACGATCGCCAGGGCAGCGGCTGGTCACCGGATACGACACAAGTCGCCGATGCCTCGTTAATCACACCGCCAATGATATCGGCCTCGAAAGGCCACAAAATCTCGCTGCAAGCGAGCATTAATGCAGGCATGCCGTTAGAGATCATTGCCAGCCGCTATCACCCGGTCAACGTTGGCGAGGCGAATGGCCAATACACCGTGACGCTCGCCGGCGGGCGTGCACCGATGGACCACGACTTTGAATTGTTGTGGCGACCCGTGCCGTCCGCCACGCCGCGGGCGATGACGTTTACCGAGACCATCGATGGAAAACCGCACTACCTGTTGATGGTTGTGCCACCGCAATCTGAGCTTGCTGGCGCTGCAAGCATGTCGCGTGAAATGATCTTTATCATTGATACCTCTGGTTCGATGCATGGCGTGTCATTGGCTCAGGCCAAACAAGCCTTGCTGCGCGCCCTGAAAACGTTGCGACCGGGCGATCGGTTTAACGTCATCGAGTTCAACTCCAACACAAACCCTCTCTATCCTGCGAGTGTCCCTGCGGAGGTCACCAATGTCGAAGCTGCATCGCGGTTCGTGCGCAATCTGCAGTCCAACGGTGGCACCGAAATGCACGGGGCATTGTCATTCGCCATGCGCACGCCACCCAGTGAAACCTATCTTCGGCAGATCATCTTCATTACAGATGGTGCGGTCGGTAATGAAGAAGGTCTCTTTACACTGATTGAACAGAACCTCAGTGGAGCGAGGTTATTCACCGTAGGTATCGGATCTGCTCCGAACAGCTGGTTTATGCGCAAAGCCGCCGAAACGGGTCGCGGCACCTTCACCATAATTAGCGCGCTACACGAAGTTGGTGAAAAAATGGACCGGCTCTTCAAGAAACTTGAGAACCCACAGGTTACGAACATTGACGTGCAGTGGCCGAGCGGAGTGATCGTTGATAGCTATCCAAGTGTTGTTCCAGACCTGTACTTGGGCGAACCGGTTGTGGTCAAGGCACGCGCGTCAGGTGAAGTTCGAGCCGGCGATTTGGTGCGTGTTGTCGGCGACTCGATCGACGGTGCGTGGAGCAACGAGCTCGCACTTGGTGGTCATCCGCAAAGTGCCGGCGTAGGTGCGCTATGGGCACGGGCCCGGATCGCGGACTTGCTTGATCGGATGCGCCGCGGCGCAAGCGAAGACGAAATCCGGGGAGACGTGGTTGAAACCGCGCTTGCGCATCACCTCGTGAGTAAGTACACGAGCCTGGTCGCCGTCGACAAGACACCAGTTCGCCCGGCCGGCGCAAATCTCGACAGTGAACAGGTCGCAAACCTAATGCCGTACGGCCAGAGTGGCTCGGCCATCTTCGGTTTTCCGGCTACTGCAACAAATGCCGGATCCCTTCAACAAACCGGGCTGGTCTGCCTGCTGCTTGCACTACTGCTGATGGCGGGGCCGCCGATTCGAAGGAGGATTTCGCATGAGACATTTTCTTAGGAAGCGCTGGCTCGTGGCGTGCCTGCTCTGTTTGGGTTTCTGGCAATTAGGCCAGGGTGCCTACATCCCCGCCAAAGCCTGGATCGCACAGGAATTGATGCAACGTGCCTGGCATAGAGGCGCGGAGGGCGAGTCGGAAGCGACGCCCTGGCCGTGGGCAGACACCTGGCCGGTCGCCCGGCTCAGCGCAAAGTCGGGTGATGTCGAACTCATCGTGCTGGAAGGCGGCTCTGGCCGAACACTGGCATTTGGGCCAGGGCGGTTGAGTGCGAGTTCATTGCCAGGCGAAATCGGCAACACCGTGATTGCCGGGCATCGGGATACGCATTTCAGTTTTCTGCGTGACGTTGAGGTGGGCGAATCGCTGGTCATTGAAACCATGAATGGCGAGAAGCATCTCTATAAGGTTGTTGGCATGGATGTCGTCGATTCACGTCGCGGCAGCTTGCAACTCGATACCGATGAGGCCTTCCTGAGTCTGGTTACCTGTTACCCGTTCGAGGCAGATGATCCAGGTTCACCGCTACGTTACGTGGTCACTGCGAAAATGCTCTTCTAATTGAGGCCTTCTATTTCTTGGGAGCCTACGTCATAGTAGCTTGAGATCGCGCATTCGGCGTGTATCGAGCCCCAGAGAGACAATGACGGAAGAAGAGCCCAGACTTACCGAGGGTCCGGTAGGGAAACATCTGCTCAACATGGCCTTGCCCATGTTGCTGGGTATTACCACCATGATGGGTCAGGCGTTTATCGACGCCTACTTTCTCGGCATGGTGGGTGACCGCGCACTCGCGGCACATGCTTTCAGTTTTCCTGTCCTGATGATCGTAACCAGTGTTGCCATCGGTCTGGGTGCCGGAACCTCATCAGTGGTTGCGCGCGCCATCGGCGCGCGTGACATGCGGCGCGCCCGGCGCCTTGCAACTGACAGCTTGATGTTGTCGTTTCTTATAACAGCAGCTTTTTGCGTTGTTGGCGTACTAACCATTGAACCATTGTTCCATCTACTGGGTGCGCCGGCCGACATGATTCCCCTGATTCGAGGGTTCATGTTGATTCTTTATTCGGGCGTCCCGTTCGTCGTTGTTGGCATGGTAGGCATGGCCAGCATGCGTGCGACGGGCGATACGCGCTTACCAAGTACGCTGATGATACTTGGCGCTATCCTGAACGTTATTCTCGATCCGGTCTTCATTTTCGGCGTCGGGCCAATACCGGGGATGGGCTTGAACGGTGCCGCTATTGCCGCTTTGATCGCACGTGGAATCATATTTCTCGGCGCTATCTACCTGCTGCGCGGCCGACTCAACATGATCAGCTTCAATAAGCCGGACAAGGACGAATTACGCAAGTCGTGGCGTGACATCCTGCATGTCGGAATTCCGGCGGCGGGAACGAATGCCATTGTGCCGATCGCGACCGCAATTATAACGGCGATGATTGCGGGCTACGGTCCGGAGGCGGTTGCCGGCTTTGGTGTTGCGAGCCGCATCGAATCGCTCGTCCTGGTCATGTTCTACGCGTTGTCGGGGATTATCGGTCCGTTCGTCGGCCAGAACCTGTCGGTGTGTAAAGAGGGCCGCATCCTGGAATCGATGCGTTTGTCGATGCTGTTTTGCTTGGGTTCGGGTTTGTTGATTGCCGTGATTCTGGCAGCGACATCCAGCGCACTGCCGTCACTGTTCAGTGACAACGATTCTGTTGTGGGTGTTGCCCGACTGTTCCTGATTATTGCGCCGCTCGGCTACGCCGGCTATGGCTTAGTCATGACAATTAATGCGGCGTTCAATGGCATGGGTAAACCGATGCCGGGTGTCGTTGTCAGCTTGATGCGTACGATCCTGTTGTATGTGCCGCTAGCGCTCGTCGGGCAGCATTACTACGGTATCGCGGGGATATTCGCAGCCTATGCGGCGGCCAACATAATTACGGGCTTCGTCGCTTACAGCTGGGTGAAGCGCACAATTCACAGCCTTTGCGAATAATTGGCAAGTAGTCTAACTGGCTTGTCCGCTCGGCGTCTGATCGGTAGGTACTGGCTCGGCTTGTTGCGACTGTTTTTCTTCGTCGACCATCGTCTGAAACGGCTTGCTCCGAAAATGCGAGCGCCTTATGAGAATCGTAACGCTCCAGGCAACGCAAAGTGCGCCGACGAACAAGTACGCGAAAGACAGTCTGTAATCGAATCCCAGATACAATCCGGATGAAACAAACAGCAAGCCCAGCAATAGCCAGAATTGCGGTACGCGTTCATAAATTGGCGTTGGTAACCACATAGCAATCTCACAACATTCAAATGGTTGAGTACGACCACAAATTGCGAGAATTCGGGAAAAAGGTCATTGGAGTCCATCACACGACGCGCAATTTGACTTGTTCGGCGGTCTGAACTGTGACGCGGTTCACGTAGCTGAGGCTGTTATCTCAAGGCGAGCTGCGGCAGCACGCGGCGGCGATACCAGATGTGCATGCCGATGCCGCGACTTGCCATGAATAAAGTAAAGGCCAACCAGAGCCCATGATTGCCGAATCCCTGCAGCAAGAACCACGCCGGCAGAAAAACCACAAACGTCGAAATGATCATGATGTCGCGCATCTCGCGCGCACGTGTCGCGCCAACGAAGACGCCGTCGTAGAGAAACGACCACACGGAAATGAGCGGTGAAATGATCAGCCACGGAAGAAACAGCATTGCAGCGCTGCGAACATCAGGCAGGTCAGTGAGCAGACGAATCAATGCCGGGCCAACCGCGACATAGAGCAGGCAAAATCCCACAGCGAAGATCATCGACCACTTGAGCGCGAGACTGACCGAACGCTCGAGTACGTCCCGGCGTTGCTGGCCGACAGCTTTGCCAACCAGCGCTTCGGCCGCATGGGCGAAGCCGTCCAAAGCAAATGCGGTCAGATTCTGCAGATTCATCAGTACGGCGTTGGCCGCGAGAATAACGCCGCCAAGCCGGGCGCCCATCGCAGTTACAAAGCCAAATGCGAACATCAGCGCCATGGTGCGAATAAACAAATTCGCATTAACTGCAAAGAATGCCGCGTAGGCGCGTACGTTAAACAGGCGAGCCATTGGCCAGTGACCGCTGTGTTTGCGTAAAGCACTAGCGGCGAAGCCGAGGCCAACAACCATGCCTGTGTATTCGGCGATTACTGAGGCAAGCGCCACACCATCGACTTTCATTCCAAGTTGCAGGACGAATACGAGATCGAGAACGATGTTGGTGATATTTACAGTCAGAAAGATCAGCAGCGGGACGCGTGCGTTTTGCAGGCCGAGAAACCAGCCGACGATGACATAGTTGGCGAGTGTTCCGGGCGCACTCCAGATACGAATCGAGAAGTACTCAGCAGCGAATGCTTCAACGTCCGTCTCGGCACCGATCAGATTGAGAGCGAAATTGCCGATGGGAATCTGCAATGCAAGCAACACGATCGCAACCAGCAGCGAAACGATGAGTGCCTGACCGAGTGATACACGCAGACCATCATTGTCTTCAGCACCAAAACGTTGCGCCGCAATGCCCGTCGTTCCCATGCGCAGAAAATTCATGCCCGTGTACAGGAAGCCGAAAATAGTTGCGCCGATAGCGACGGCACCCAGGTAGGAAGGACTTTCAAGGTGGCCGACCACGCCGGTATCCACCATGCCCAGCAACGGCACGGAAACATTAGAGAGGATCATCGGCGCAGCAATCCGCCAGACATCTCTGTCTGCAGGCAGGTGTGCCTCGGTCACGCGCGGCTCATCCGAAAGCGTTGACGCCGGTGAGCTCCTTGCCAACAACCAGTTGATGAACCGTTTCAGTGCCTTCGTAGGTAATAACACTCTCGAGATTTAGCATGTGACGAATGGGCACGTACTCGGCACTAATTCCACTGCCGCCGAGGATATCGCGGGCGTCCCGCGCAATATCAATCGCGGCACGACAGTTATTCCACTTGGCTAGCGACACTTGCGTGGGCTGCAATTCGCCGCGATCCTTCAGTCGACCAAGCTGCAGCGACAAGAGCTGGCCACTCGTAATGCGCCGCGCCATATCCGCCATGCGAATCTGCACAGTCTGCGTGTGCGACAGCGGCTGTCCGAACAGCACGCGGTCTTCCGTATAACTCAGGACTTCATTAAGACAGGCCTGCGCAGCGCCAATCACACCCCAGGTGATCCCATAACGAGCCTGTGTCAGGCAACTAAGCGGGCCCTTCAGCCCGGTCACGCCTGGCAGGACGTTCGCCTCGGGCACGCGGACATTGTCAAAGAACAATGCGCCAGTGACGGATGCACGTAACGAAAACTTGTTCTCAATTTCCTGAGCTGTAAAGCCGGGCATATCTTTCTCGACGATAAAACCTCTGACACCGTCTTCTGTCTTGGCCCAGACGACGGCTGCGTCGGCGATGGTCGCATTGGTAATCCACATCTTCGAGCCGTTCAGTACCCAGTCATCACCGTCTTTCTTCGCGTGAGTTTTCATGTTGCTTGGATCGGAACCGCCCTGTGGTTCGGTGAGGCCGAAACAACCGATGGCCTCGCCTTTTGCCATAGCAGGCAACCAGCGTTGCTTTTGCTCTTCGGAACCGTAGGCATGTATCGGGAACATAACGAGACTGCTTTGTACAGACACGAAACTCCGCAGTCCGCTGTCCGCGCGCTCGAGCTCCTGGCAAATCAATCCGTAACAGATGCTGTTCATGCCAGCGCAGTCATAGCCCTGCAGGGAGCTGCCGAGCAAACCCAACTCTGCAACTTGCGGAATCAGTTCACGTGGGAAGTGATGTTGTTCGAAGGCTTCACGCATGACCGGGATAGCTTGCTCGTCGACATAGCGTGCGACGCTTTCCTGCACCATGCGCTCCTCTTCGCTTAATTCCGCCGCGACATTGAACAGGTCGAGTGGGTTCAAGGTGGATTTGTTGGAGCTCATACAGAAATCTCTTAAATAGGAATGCCAATGCGGCGGTACAGTACCGACAGCAACCACGCAGGTCCAATCATCATCATCTGCAGGTCCTGCAAGACCCGTCGCAATACCTGCTTGCCGCGCCGTCCGAACAGTAGTCCGATAATGCCAGCGATCAGCAGGCCGCTGGCTACGCGCAGCGGCGAGTACTCGGACCATTCCAGCCAGGACTGGAACGAAGCAATACCAACTACGAACGGCAGCATGCCGATGGCGAGGGGCACCGAGATAATGAAGTAGTAAACAGTTGCGGCCATCAGGAAAAGACTGCCCCAGTTGACCAGGGGTGATATCGCGTAGAACTCTTCGGGTACCGGCATTGCCCAAAGAATGCCAACCGTACCCAGTACGACCAGTGGTACCGCAGCCCAATAGACGATCGGCGACGCCAGTTGCGCATGCGACTCGGCGTAGCGTGTGAGCCAGTCGTCAGTTCCACCCATGTGATTGCTCTTTTTTGAACATAAGCAATTGTATTAAGTATTCGTTCAGGTGTCCTAAGCAAAATAGGGATCGTAGACAGAACTTTCAGGGAGCAGGACGATGAATAACCGAATTTTGATAGCAATTGGCATGATTACTCTGGCCACCGGCTGCGAAACGCTGGACCCGTATACCGGAGAGGCAGGCATGAGCAATTCGACCAAAGGAGCCCTGATAGGCGCTGCAACCGGCGTCGTTATTGGCCTGGCTTCGGGCGACGATGCAGTTGATCGTCGCCAGCGCGCCTTGATTGGCGCCGGCGCTGGCGCTTTAGCCGGTGGCTCTGTTGGTTACTACATGGATCGCCAGGAAGCGGAGCTGCGCGCGGAACTGCAAGGGACCGGCGTCAGCGTCACCAGGGACGGTGACTATATTACGTTGAATATGCCCGGCAACGTCACCTTTGCCACCGACAGCTCTGATCTGAACCCCCAGTTCTTTGAAGTATTGAGATCGGTCGGTAAGGTGGTCAAAGAGTTTGATCAGACGGTTGTAGAAGTTGCCGGTCATACGGACAGCACCGGTGCGGAATCGTACAATCAGACATTGTCAGAACGTCGCGCCAGTACGGTGTCGATGTATCTGCAGTCTCGCGGCGTTGCAGAACAGCGCATGATTACGCTGGGGCTTGGCGAAGCAATGCCGATTGCCGACAATTCTCGCGACATTGGTCGTCAGGCGAATCGACGTGTAGAAATTACGATGGTGCCGTTAACCGCAGGATAAGAACAGATCAAAGAGAGCTACATAAAACGAGATGACGGGACCTGGATCGAAGATTCAGGTCGCGTCATTCGTTTGTTGTCTGACGATCACGAAGGGTCGCGGCATCAGCGCTTCATTCTGCAACTAGCGAATCGGGATACCTTGCTGGTCGTACACAATATTGATCTCGCTAAACGTGTACCGCTGGGTATGGGCGATCGCGTCAACTTTCGCGGAATGTACGAATGGAACGAGCTGGGCGGGCTGGTGCATTGGACGCACCATGACCCGCACGGAATAGAAGACGGCGGTTGGATATCCTTCCGCCGTCAAACCTATCAGTAGGAGGGCCTTCAGGCCCGATTACACAATAGCTGTACGCAGCTTTTTGATTGCGTTGGCTTCGAGCTGACGAATACGCTCAGCTGAAACACCGTACTTGTCGGCCAGCTCGTGCAACGTCTGCTTTTTCTCGGTCAACCAGCGGCTCTGCAAGATGTCCTGGCTACGTTCATCCAGGTCTTTCATTGCTTCAGCCATTCTCGCTGTCGCGTCATCGTGCCAGTCTGTTTTCTCAACCAGCTCGGCAGGGTCAGCGTTCTTACTCGGCAAATAGGCGGCCGGCGTAAAAGCATACTCGTCGTCGGCGCCCGGCGCAGGGTCGAACATTGCGTCTCGCGCGCTGAGGCGGCGCTCCATCTCCGTCACTTCCTTCGGCGATACGCCGAGGTCTTTTGCGACGGCCTGAGTTTCGGCATGCGATAACCACGCAAGACTCTTCTTGTTCTTACGCAGGTTAAAGAACAGCTTGCGCTGCGCTTTGGTGGTTGCGACCTTAACAATGCGCCAGTTCTTCAATACGAACTCGTGAATTTCGGCACGAATCCAGTGCACAGCAAAAGAGACCAGGCGAACATCGTAGTCTGGGTCAAAACGCTTAACGGCCTTCATGAGGCCGACGTTGCCTTCCTGGATCAGGTCGTTGATCGGCAGGCCATAGCCGGTGTATCCCTTCGCGATATGAACCACGAAACGCAGGTGAGCCATGACCAATTCACGCGCAGCATCAAGATCTTCCTGATCTTTGAAACGACGAGCCAGCGACTGCTCGTCTTCCTTGCTTAGTACCTGGATGGCACCTACCGCATGGATGTACGAGTCCAGGCTGCCGACTGGACCTGCCAGGGCAACATCGTGGGCTAACGTGGAAACTGATTTGGTCATAGTTTTCCTCCTCTTCTGGATAGCAATTTTAGCACTCGAGGGGTTAGAGTGCTAACAGCTAAGGAAGTTCCCGAGATAGAAAAGGGAAATAGATATTATTATCAATTAGTTACGTGCATGAGCAGGGCCCATATTATGTCTAATAGAGGTCTAACGAGGCTCGATTCGACGCATATGGCGTGCGGCGGCCAACCATGAGCCGATAAGGCCTAATGCGACGCCAATACCAATAACCGCAAGGGTTTCAGCGGCGGACAGGTTCATCACCACAATCCCGCTGCGATAGAGCCCGGCTAGCCTCGCAACAGGTTGCTCCAGCAGATACAGCCCGTAAAAGACCAGGCCGACAGCCAGTACTCCGCCAAACAAGCCGTACCAGAACCCCGACCACAGGAATGGCCGACGTACGAATGCGTTGCTGGCTCCGATGAGTTTGGTGACCTCAATTTCTTCACGCCGATTCTGGATGTCGAGGCGGATGGTGTTGCCAATGATAATTATGATCGCAACGCCAAGCAGTGACGCGCCGATAACAATTGCACGACGTACGATGTCGAGAATGGCGTGGAATCGCTGCACCCATTCCGTATCGACCTGTACCGCGTCGGCCTCTGGCAGGTTACTGAGTTCTTCCTGCAGGAGCACAATCGACTCGCCAGTATTCGCAGAGCCTGGCCGCACCACCAGGGTGTGTGGTAATGGGTTTTCGCTGAGTTGATCAAGCGCTTCACCGAATCCCGACTGTTCCCGGAACTCGGCCAATGCGTCGCTGGCAGTAACAAGTTGCACGGAATCTACGTCAGCGCGCTGTTGAATGAGACTGGCAAGATTACTTGCAGCTTCCTCGGTTACATCACGTTGCAGGTAAACCGAAAAATCAAGTGCATTGTCCCAACCGGCGGAAACCGACTGCGCATTCTTTACGACAAGATTTAAGGCCGCGGGTATGGCGAGCGTGACTGCGATTACGAGAATGATCATCAAGCTCGCGAACGGTTGTCGAAACAGGCGCCCCAGCGAACCGACGGCTGTACTCGCATGTCGTGACAGCCAAGAGGTCATTGCCATTCCTCCGACTCTTCCCAGGATGCCGTTTCTTCGGCCGGCGCTGCGAGCTTGCCTGCATCCAGTGCAATTCGCCGGCAACCCAGTTTGTCAATCAGTGCAATGTCATGACTTGCAATTAATAGTGTTACGCCGACTTCGTTGAAACGACGAAACATACGCATGACTTCGAGAGATAAATCAGGATCCAGGTTGCCGGTCGGTTCGTCCGCGATCAGGAGTTTCGGTCGCGACACCACAGCGCGGGCGATACCCACGCGTTGCTGCTCGCCGGCAGATAATGTCGCCGGGCTCTGTTTTTCCTTATGCAGCAGGTCGACATGCTCCAGCGCCGGGCGGACGCGTCGTCCGGCCTCCCGATAGTTCATACCGGCAATAATTAACGGCAGGGCAACGTTGTCGAAAACGGTCCGGTCATACAGCAACTTGTGGTCCTGGAAGACCATGCCGATCTGGCGGCGGTAAGCTGGAATCTTACGCCGCTTTACGCGACTGGTGTTCTGCCCGTCGACGATGACCTGGCCACTGGTCGGTCGCTCGATCAAAGCGATCAAGCGGAGCAAGGTACTCTTGCCGGCGCCGGAATGGCCGGTAACAAAAACCATTTCGCCCTTGTCGACCGACAAGCTAAGCCCGGACAGAGCTTCCTGTCCGCCGGGAAAACGCTTGGTGACTTCCTCTAGTTGAATCATGGCTATTCCATGCCTGCCAGCAATGCGTCGACAAACTCATCGGCGTCAAAAGGTTGCATATCTTCTGCGGATTCGCCGATACCGATAAATCGAACAGGCACTTTCAATTGGTCCGCAATAGCTAACAGAATGCCACCCTTCGCACTGCCATCCAACTTGGTAACGGTGATGCCGGTCAGGCCAAGCGCCTCGTGAAACTTCTGTGCCTGTACGAGCGCGTTTTGGCCCTGACTGGCGTCCAGTACCAGCATAACTTCGTGGGGTGCTGACGCATCATTGCGCGCAGCAACGCGCTTCACCTTGATCAGTTCGTCCATCAGCCCTTGTTGGTTCTGCAGGCGCCCTGCGGTGTCGGCCAGCAGCACGTCGATATTCCTGGCGCGGGCTGCATCGCAAGCATCAAAGATCACGGCGGCTGGATCTGCACCGGACTGCTGTGCGATCACCGGCACATCATTGCGCTCGCCCCAGGTCTGAAGTTGCTCGACCGCCGCAGCCCGAAATGTGTCGCCGGCCGCCAGCATGACCGTATGTCCCTGTGCCTTGAGGCGCCGTGTCAGCTTGCCGATGGTAGTTGTCTTACCGGCGCCATTTACACCGACCATCAAAATGACGAATGGACCGTCGGCCGTGCCTATTTCCAGTGGCTCTGCGACGGGGCGCAATATGTCCTGCAACGAGCCGCGCAGGCCCTCCTTAAGAGCTGCGACGTCCTTGAGTTCTTTGCGAGCAAGGCTGCTCTGCAGGTCCGCAATGATTCGTTCAGTGGTGTCTACACCGACGTCTGCCATCACCAGGAGCGACTCGAGTTCCTCGAGAACGTCGTCGTCAATCGTGCCGCCGGGCGCCAGGTTGGCCAGATCGTAAGTCAGCCAGTTGTCACCCTTGTTCAGTCGAGCTCGAAGCCGCTTTATGAAACCGCCGCGCTCATTCTTTTCTTCTTTTGCCTTTTCTTTTTTTCCAAACATCGGTAATCAAAGTCACCTGTGAGTGATGAATCGCCTACACTGGCGGTGTAAAGGATGTGTCTAGTGGCAAAGCGAAAGTCTGAAAACAAATCGCAACCCGGACGGCTGCGTATTGTAGCGGGAAACTGGCGTAGCCGTCTGTTAGAAATCGCCGATGTGCCGGGCCTGCGTCCGACCTCTTCGCGTATTCGCGAAACCGTCTTCAATTGGCTGGCGCCACGTATTGCCGGCGCGCATTGTCTCGACCTCTTTGCCGGTACCGGTGCGCTGGGGCTGGAGGCGCTGTCGCGAGGTGCCGCCTCCTGCGATTTTGTAGAAAGCTCGAGTAAAGCGGCAAAATCGCTGCGGGCCAACATCGCAACGCTGGAATCGCATTCAGCTCGTGTCCACGAGAGCACAGCACAGGATTTTCTCGAGCAGGCAGGGGTCCGGCAGTACGAAATCCTGTTTCTCGACCCGCCATTCGCGGCTGATTTGCTGCCCGAATTGTGTAGACTCATCGAGGCGGGCAACCTGTTGACAGGTGACGCTCGAATCTATGTCGAGGAGGACAGAAACCAGCCAATGTTCGAGTTACCGGAACGCTGGCAGGTTCTAAAGAGCAAGGAAACGGGCAACGTGCGATATTCCCTGCTCGAGGTAGGTAACAACCAATAGAGGATGCTCTAATGCCAGTCTCTGCAATGTATCCGGGAACATTCGACCCGATCACCCTTGGGCACGAGGACCTCGTCCGGCGCGCGGCACAAATCTTTGATCGCGTTGTCGTCGCGATCGCCGAGAATCCGGGCAGCAAAGCACCCATGTTTTCGACTGACGAGCGCGTGGCCATGGCAGCCAATGCATTGAGCGAGCTCGATAACGTCGAAGTTTGCGGCTATGAGGGTCTTACCGTTGATTTTGCGCGGGAGCATGGCTTGCGCGTAATCATTCGTGGTTTACGCGCTGTCTCGGACTTCGAATATGAATTCCAGCTCGCGAACATGAACAGGCATTTGACGGATGAAGTAGAGACCGCGTTTCTCACGCCAACCGAGAAGTACACCTTTATTTCATCGAGCCTGGTGAAAGAAGTAGCCGAGCTTGGCGGCGATGTCAGCGAGTTCGTGTCACCGAAGGTCAAGCTGGCGTTACTTGAGCGTTGCGATCGGGCTTAGCAGGGCCTTCAGTCCCAATCCGGGCTTAAGCCGCGGCTATCGCTGGCACTTCTTGCAGTAATAGGTTGAACGCTGGCCCAGGACAATAGCCGTAATCGGCTGTCTGCAGGTGACACAAGGCTCATCTTCACGGTCGTAAACCGTGAGCTCCTGCTTGAAGTATCCGGCCTCGCCGTCACCACCGTAAAAGTCGCGTAACGTGGTGCCGCCTGCATCAATAGCTTTCTGCAAGACTTGTTTAATGACGCCTGCCAGCTTGTCGTAGCGCGGCCGAGCGATTCGTCCGGCAGCGCGTTGTGGGTTGATGCCTGCCAGAAACAGGGACTCCGAGGCGTAAATGTTGCCAACGCCGACAACGACATTGGCATTCATGATGAATTGTTTGACGTTAACGCTACGACCGCTGGCGCGGTTCCACAGATACTCGCCGTCAAATTCATCACCCAGTGGCTCCGGGCCGAGCGACTTGAGCAACTTGTGTTGTTCAGGCTTGTTCGTCCAGTGCAACGAGCCGAAACGGCGCGGGTCGCGATAACGAAGCGTCTTGCCGGATGCAAGATCAAAATCGAAATGTTCGTGGACGCCGGCTGGCGTGCCCTGGTCAACAATGTAGACGCTGCCCGACATGCCAAGGTGAATCATGGCACTGCCGTTACCGGTGTTGATCAACAGGTATTTGGCACGGCGGGTGACAGAGTCGATGGTCTGCCCGGAAAGATTACGCACAACATCGTCCTGCACGGGCCAGCGCAGGCGGGATTCTCGTACTTGGATGTTGTCGATACGTTCGCCGACCAGGAACGGCTCAATGCCGCGGCGGCTGGTTTCTACTTCAGGAAGCTCAGGCATGCAGCATGAGC
>JBPCXZ010000009.1:0-13090 GCA_051008055.1 Woeseiaceae bacterium | reverse complement strand
ACGAGGACGTGGCAATTGAAATTTGTTGTAGTATGCATTAGATAATCTAATAGCTCACTAAAATGCAATAGCCTATGCCCCGTCGCCTGCCACCACTAACCAGCCTGCGCGCTTTCGAAGCCGCAGGACGACACTTGAGTTTTACCAAGGCGGCCGCCGAGTTGACCGTTACCCAGGCGGCAATTAGTCACCAGGTCAAAGCGCTTGAAGAGCACCTCGACGTTGCGCTTTTTCTGCGACTTCCCAGAAGACTGGAACTAACCAAGGCCGGCAAGATCCTGTTGCCGGTAGTACGCGACTCTTTCAATCGCATCAGCGACTCCGTCGCTCAGTTGAATAAGGATGTGGCCAGCAAGGCATTGACGGTTCGCCTTGCGCCTTCCTTTGCTGCGAAATGGTTGTCACCGCGGCTCGACAATTTCCGACAACTACATCCTCAGGTTGACTTGTCACTAACCCTGGGCAATGACGCTGTCGATTTTCAGCGCCAGCCAATTGATATTGCTATCACCTACGGCAAGGGCGACTGGAAACGAGTCGTCTCTGAACGCCTGTTGAGCATCGACTTTTTTCCTGTCTGCGCACCCGGATTAATACAAGGTGAGGACGAATTATCAGCACCCGACGATCTTCAGCGCATGACCTTATTACACGATACCGACCATCGTCTCTGGACGAACTGGCTCGAACTTGCAGGTGCGCACAAGGTCGACCCGACGCGCGGTACGATTGTCGATGACACCAATGTCCTGATTCAGGCAGCTGTGGACGGCCTGGGCGTAGCATTGGGTTCAGCGCACTTCGTCGCCGATCACCTGGACTCCGGAAAACTGGTAAAGCCATTCGAGACTACACTGCAGAGCGACTACGCCTACTACGTCGTCTGCCCGAAGACCCATCTTAAAAAGCCGGAGGTGGCCCAGTTCAAGTCGTGGCTGATGGCGCAATCGCAGGAAACGAACGCGTGAGCGAATTGCTTTTTAGTGCGCGGTGAGGACAAGTTTGGCTACTATGTCAGCAAGGCGGTTTGTGACACGGATATTGCTGCACCGAATTGCGAATTTCAGTTAACCATCGAACAGAAAAAACGAGACGTCTATGACAACGCTTAAGCAACCTGCACATACGAAGTACAGCGCCGCGGAATGGGCCATGCGCGTCGACCTCGCCGCATGCTATCGACTGGCCGACATGTTCGGCTTCTCTGACATCATCTGGAATCACATTACTGCGAAGGTTCCAGGTACTGAGAATTTCCTGATTAATCGATTCGGATTGCGGCATGACGAAATTACCGCGTCGAATCTCGTAACGCTGGATCTCGACGGCAATGTCACGGATCCTGGTTCGGTAAGTACGGACCACGATGACATTAATGTCACCGGCTATGTCATCCACAGCGCAATCCACGCAGCCCGCCCGGAGATGCACTGCGTGATGCACAGCCATGCAGAACATGGACTCGCTGTGTCGGCATTAAAAGAAGGACTAATACCGATGATTCAGGATTCGATGCCCTTCTATAATGCGGTTGCGTATCACGACTATGAGGGCATGTCGACGGACACCGACGAACGCCAGCGACTTGCCACCAGCCTTGGCGACAAGAAGGCCATGATTCTTCGCAATCACGGCACTCTGACCTGCGGCGCAACGGTCGGTGAAGCATTTATCCTGATGTACTACCTGGAACGCTCGTGTCGGACACAGATGCAGGTACTGGCTAGCGGTCGCGAATACACTGTGCCGCCGACTGACGTATGCGAAGCCGCGGCTGGCCAATACGATATATTCCCGCATGGCAAGTACGAATGGCCAGCCCTCTTGCGAATGCTGGATCAAAAGGCGCCGGAATATCGCAACTGATTAGCAGGGTTCCAGCCAAATATCATTAGGCGTTCTTATACTCGATTATCGGGCAATCAGATGATGCGTAAAGTATAAATGGCGCCATGACAAATACGGCTACTCAGGTCCAAGCGTTGCTGCAGGCGATGCGAAAAATAGGCACATCAAAAGGTGATGCCCGCGGCTTGCCGAATGCCGCGTATCAAGACGAATCGTTGTATAAGCTCGAGCGAGACAATGTTGTCGGCGGTTCGTGGGCAGCCATCGCATACCGAAGCACACTCTCCGGCCCCGGTTACGCCGTGCCTGTTGAACTAATGGGTGTACCACTTTTAATTGTCATGGACCGATCAGAAGAGCTTCGCGTATTTCACAACGTTTGCAGCCACCGCGGCACACAGCTGGTAAGTGAAAGCACGAAATTACGGGCCTCGATTCGCTGCCCGTATCATTCCTGGGCGTATGATTTTAACGGCGATCTCTTGAGTACCCCGCATATCGGGGGCATGAACAAACACAGCTGCACCGGTTTTGACAAACAACAACATGGTCTAAAGCCCGTACGCTTCGCCGTGTGGATGGATATTATTTTTGTAAATCTGTCGGGCGATGCCGACTCATTCGAGGACTATATCGCTCCGCTCAAAGCGCGCTGGTCAGAACTTCTCGGTTGCAAAAGCGAACACCAACTCGGCCCGGCAACAACTGGTAGCAACCTGAAACTCCGGATTGCCTGCAATTGGAAGCTCGCAGTCGAAAATTACTGCGAGGCATATCATTTACCGTGGGTACACCCGGAATTGAACAGTTATTCGCCGCTCGATCAACATTTCAATATTGTGGACGGCGATGGGATGTCAGGCCAGGGCACAAACGTTTACGAATTGGCGTCCATGGTCGAACCGAGATTGCCGCTGATCGATGGCTGGCCGGCTGACAAAGTGCGTAATGCCGAGTACGTATCATTGTATCCGAATATCTTACTCGGCCTGCAGGCTGACCATTTTTTCTCAGTCATTGTGTTGCCAAAAGGTACGCATGATTGCGTCGAAGAATTGCAGATCAGCTATGTCGGCGATGCACGATCCGACGACGCCTTCGCACCGGCGCGCTCCGCCGTCCTCGATAGTTGGGCCAAGGTTTTCAAAGAAGATATTTTTGCCGTCGAAGGCATGCAGGCCGGCAGGAACTCACCTGAGTTTGACGGAGGTGTTCTCACACCTATACAGGACATACCGACCCGGCACTTTCACAATTGGGTTGCGAAACGTTACTGCAGCGAGCTGGAAAAGAATACTAAGTAGATTTTGGTCGGGTGCAAACCGTCAGGCGGACCAAATTGCCGGCGCATCCGTTATCGCAGTCGCCTGGCCGCGTAAGAAAGGCATGTACTTCAGTATCTGCGGCAACATTGTCTCTGTGTGAATGGTCCGGCAAATGGTCGCGATTTGCTCAGGTGTTTTCCCAATTTCATTTCGACGCGCGAGCAGGCAGATGTATCGCGAACTACCACCGTTTGCCAACGGCAAAATACGAATACCTTGTAGAAGATCTGGGTATTGCATGACGGTTATGCTCGTCGCTATTGCCCACCCCTGCCCGGCGTTAACCGTTCTCAATAACGCGTGGGTGCTGTCAAACTCGAATCGCGCCTTGGGCTCGATTCCGGCGCGACGTAGCACAAGATCCGTCAACATGCCGAGCCGAGTCTGATTCGAATACCGTGCAAAAGGCACCTCCTTCGTCAACTTTTCAACTTCAGGGTCATTTTCACTGCACAGTGAATCACTAACAATTAAAACAAACGGATCTCGTAGAATCGGATGGCATTCAAGCTCAGGATGCTCTTCTAAAGGATCGCTGGAGATAAGAATGTCTAGTTTTCGAGTGAGTAATGCTTCAGAAAGAGGCATTGTTAAACCCGTCTGTAGTGAAAGTTGCGGCGCAATCGGCGCAATCGTTTCCATTAATCTCTGTCCCGCAACATCTGCGAATGAATCGATAACTCCAATCGTCAGTCGAGGCAACTGACCAGCAGCAACGGCGACATCCTTAATCATGCGGCGGGTGTTTGCGAGAATCAGGTCCGCGTGCTCCTTTAGCACCTCACCTGCTGGTGTCAACTGAATCGGTCGTGATCGACGCACAACTAACTCTGTTGATGCCAAGTTTTCAAGCTGAGCGATAGCTTGCGACACGGCCGACTGCGTGACGCCGAGTTTTTCTGCTGCACTGGTTAGGGTTTCTGACTCCGCAGTAGCGACAAAAATCCTCAGTGCACCTAGTTGAATATCCCGCTCTTGGGCCATCACCGCATCAAAAAACCAGTCAGCCTGTAGTTTACGTCACAAAGCGACATTAACTCCACGGAAACGGGCTGTTCGACACCGGGTGAAGGCGTCCCTCGGCATAGCGAGAAAACCGAAATGGTTGCAGAAGCGCCGACTCGCGCCCGCTTACGATTTCACTAGCGACCAGCTTGCCAACACCCAGCATTTTGTAGCCATGATTCGAATCAGCGATTACATAGCAGTTGTCGCAGAATCTATCGAACACCGGAAAGCTGTCTGGTGTAAACGCGCCGATGCCCCCCGACGGTTCGTGTTTGTAGTAAGGCATCGTACCGGAGAACCGCTTCTGACAATGCGCGAGCGCGGAGACCCACATGTGCGCGAAGTCCTCACCCATAACAAATTCAGTGGACAACGGCCCGTATGGGTCAACATCGACAACATGGGCGGGCTTTTTCACCCGGTGAGGAGCCGCACCGCCCTGCACTCCGCCAAAATTCAAATCGGGTTTGTAATAAACGCCCCACATATCGTTGGTAATAAGCTTTCCATCTATGTCTGAGAACAACGGCGCGTCCGTGTCTACATGCAAGACTGGCGACGGCCCACCATCATTGGTGCGCTGACTGTCGGGATCCACGCCAAGTGTCCCTTCCTGTAGAGACCAGTAGGTCCACATTGGAACGATCGTGGACTGCGTTGCATCCTGAGGGTTAGTTACCTCAACCTCGCTCGGAAGTTGCAGCATAGCCCAGAAATCGCGCACCCATGGCCCAGCGGCGACGACAACAAATTCACAGTCAATGGTGCCCGCAGTGGTTTCAATGCGCTCTAGCGCACCTGATGTGTCGTGTTGGAACCCCAATACTTCAATTCCTTCGAAGATTCGCACGCCCAACGCTTTAGCTTTCGCTGCAACTCCCTCGACAGCCTTGCGATTATTCGCATAACCACCGCGTTTTTCATGAAGCACGGACGTTATTCCCTGCGCTTGCCAATCATCAAAATACGAACGCATATAACGATTACAATCGTCAGCACCTTCAATAAACGTCGACTCGTAGCCTATTGCTCGTTGTTGTTCACTGACCGACGCTATATCCGTATGCATCGCCTCGCAGCTGATCTGCATATAACCGACGGCATGGTAGTTGTAGGACTCTGGGTCACTTTCCCAGACCGCCACGCTATGTGCCATTAGCTCGCGCATCGCGGGTTGAAAATAGTTGTTGCGAATGACACCACAAGCGATTCCCGTCGCACCAGCACAGATTTCGCTCTTATCCAGAACGATTATGTCGGCGCCACATCCATCGCCAATCGTTTGCAATTCAAGTGCCAGATGATACGCCGTGCTAATTCCGTGAATTCCGGCTCCGATGACTACGAACTTGGCGTTAGCAGGCAGTGACATCAGTATCTTGCGTTGGCCCTCAGCGCCGCAATCCCAATCGGTGATCCGTCGAACTCGTCAGCGGCATCCAGAATGCAACCCCATAGATATTCCGTGGCCGACGTTGCAGCCAATACAAAAAAATTCTCAGTCAACTCAAAGTCGTGACGGATAATGATTGAATTGACACGCGCTATCGAAGTTTGCGCAACGTTGCCATTAGCAAATGACCGCCCTCTAAGATCCACTGCACACACTTTAGAAAACATTGTCGATGCCTTTTCGCCACTGACGGAGAAAAGGCAATGACTGTCTGAATTAGGTACCACAAAAGCTACCTGTTCGGCTGTATCTTGCCAGGCATCCGATTCGTACGAAGCGCCTTGGCTAAGGCTAGACAGCCTCAAACAAACAAACTCTTCCGGTGACAGGCGAACTACTAGATCATGATTCTCTTGCACCTCACTCGTATTGGGCAGCTCGGGTAATCGCATGCCTTTGGCCCGCAAGAACTTGCTCGCGCCGCGACCGATAACGCCGTGTCGGGGTAGTAGTGACAAATCACAAAAACCCAGTCGCTGAGCGGCATATATCTCTTGCTCCAAGTCGCCATAACGATCTACAAACGTACGCTCGCCAAAATCAACGAATGTCGCGTTGCGTCCCATATGCCACCGATAGAGTTGGCTGCGGCGGATCGAGGCTCGTGGATCAATGACTGTATTCATCAGACTCTCTGCCGCAACCCATCCGCATCATAAAAAGGCAGAGACACAACCGTCGCCGATATCCTTCGATTGCCTCCTGTAGAAATCGTGATGCGACTGCCCGGCGCAGCAAGCGCTGGCGTGACGTATGCCAACCCGACGGACTTGTTCAGACTAGGCGACCAGGCGCAAGATGTGACACGCCCGGCGACGACGTCTCCGTCAATCACTAAATGGCTTTCTTTCGCCGGCTCATCACCGTTTTGCATGCAAAATCCGACGAGCACCCGAGTTAGCGGCTGTCGTTCCAGCACCGCGAGCGTTCGGCCTCCAACGAAAAACTTTTTCTTGCGAGCGACAGCCCATTGCATCTGCAACTCATTCGGGTTCGACATTGCATCGGTGTCCTGTCCAACGATGATGTGTCCTTTTTCGAGCCTCAAAACACGCTGCGCTTCGATACCGACTGGTCTGACGCCCAAGTCTTCGCCCGCTTCCATCAACGCATCCCACAACGCCTCGCCGCTGTGTTGTGGCACATGAATCTCATAACCAAGCTCCCCTACAAATCCGACTCGCAATAGGATCGCCGGTATGCGCGCGACGATTCCGCGGCGAACAGCAAGGTACGGAAATGCGTCTTTGTCGAGATCGACGTTCTCGGTCAGCCGCGCCAACAATTCACGTGAACCCGGCCCTGCTACGTTTATGCCTGCGTAGGCGTTGGTCAGGTTACAAAGCGTTACATCAAGTTGCCATATTGCCTTCCACCGCAACATTGTTCGGTACACGGCGTCCACACCACCAGTCGTAGCAGTTACATAGAAATGGTGCTCAGCAAGACGACAAACCACACCGTCGTCAATAACGACTCCCGCCTCATTGGTCATGAGTGCGTAACGAACGGTTCCAGGCTGCTGTTTCGAATATGCAAACGTATAGACACGATTCAGGAAATCCGCCGCGTCCGGTCCGCGAACATCAATGCCGCCGAGTGTTGATACGTCGATAAGACCCACTGACTGTCGGACTTGCTTGACTTCCTCGGCGATACATCTGGTCTCGTCATCACCATAGAAGGCAGGTCTGTACCAGGCGCCAGCCTGCAACATTTTCGCACCGGCTTCGATATGCCGATGATGCATGCTGGTTCTTAATGCTGGGTAGAAACTCTTGCCAGCGCATTGCCCGAGGGTCTCAGGCGAAAACGGTGGGCGTGCAGTCGTTACGCCCGTCGCGGCAACCGTTTTATTTGTTGCTTCAGCGACCAGTCTTGCGGTCGGCAACGCCGAATGTCGGCCTTGCGAAGGACCCATGCCGCAAGTCGAGTAACGCTTGACCAATTGCACATGTTCATAGCCAGCACGAGTCGCGTTAACGATATCTGCTATCTGCAAATCTTCATCAAAGTCGACAAACTCTTTACCACCTGGATGCTCAATAATTGGCCACGGATGATTTCGGCAACGCTCGCTGGAGCCCAGGTCGAAGCCATCAGGCAATCCGCTTATAGAAAATGTCGCGCTTTCGTCATCATAATCGAGGCTGGCGCCTGCCTGGCAGGCAAGCTGATAAGCTGGCATGAAACCCACCGACATGCATAACAGATCGCAGTCAACGACGTTGCCATCCGACGAACATCGCCCAGGCGCTGACAATTTTCGGATCTCGACACCAGCCAGGTGTTGATCAACTGCAATCGCCGAGAAAACCGTATGGCCCTGCATAACATCAATATCGTTGTTCCGCACTTCGATCGCGCGCGCGTCGCGAGATTCTTCGTCGCGAAGATCGACCACAGCGACTACTTCTACTCCTGCTTCATGCAAGTCGAGCGCGACACCAAATGCATCATCATTACCGGCCAGGACAATGGCGCGTCGACCAGGACGAACACCGTAGAGTTTGATTAGCCGTTGGGCTGCCGTTCCCATCATAACGCCCGGAATATCATTGTTATGAAACAGCGCATGCTGTTCGAGAAGGCCTGAACACAGGACAATTTTGCCTGCGCGCAACTTATAAAGACGATCAGAACCGATTACCGAGAGCCAGTTGTCCGCATACCAGCCAGTCACCGACGAGTTGCTCATTACCGTAATGTTAGGAATTGAATTTATGTCGCTGACAAACTGCTCACGGCACTGCGCTTCGGCAGCCTCGTCAACTTTTGCTCGAGCGTAGTTTAGGCTGCCACCCAGCATCGGCTGATCGTCGATCAACAGCACTTCATCGCCAGACTGAGCCGCATCAATCGCCGCCTGCATGCCCACCGACCCGCCACCGATCACAACCACATCACTGAAGAGAAATTGTTTGCCAACGCGGGGGCTTGAGATTGACTGATCAATAATCCCAAGACCCGCCTTGGCACGAAAAAAACGTGACCACCAGTTCCAGATACCGCGCGGACGAAAGAATGCCTGATAGTAAAACCCGACCGGCAAAAATCGTGCGAAAAACCCAATAACGCTGTTGCGATCGCGTCGCAATGAACCACTGAAATTCTGACCGCTCACCTTTAGGCCATCAGATATCGGAAATCGGTCAGCCAGACTATTTGGTTCGCCCGGCAACTGAACCAGGGTATTTGCATCCTGTCCTGCCATGGTCAGAATGCCGCGCGGTCTGTGGTATTTGAACGACCGGCTCAGCAACCATTGATCACTGGCTGCCAGTGCACTGGCTATGGTGTCGCCGACCAATCCCTCGTACTGGGCTCCGTCAAACTCGAAAGTGACAGGCTGGTCACGATTCACAAGTAATCCACGTGGTGCCGGCAGGCGATTTACGTTACTCATTTCGCCGCCTCACCGGTCTGCATCGTCGAGACGGCGAACGTCCGCAGCACTTGGTCGGTACGAGTATCGCGCTCGGCCAGGAACCAATACGAGGAAGCTGTGTGGCACCACCATTCAATAACCCGGCCAGCAGTGTTTTCATGAAAGAACACGTGCTCCGCCCAGGTGCGGTCGTCGCACTGATCAGGATCCGGCTGCGCATGGTACTCGCCGCCATAGGTGAATTCAGAAATGTTTCTTGCGCCATTAAGCGGACAGTGCAAAATCTTCATCAGTGGCTCGCAGCGGTCGCGCCGGCTTCATTTACCTGCTCAAATCGATAAAACCTCTCGAGCTCGAATGGTTTTATCAGCTCCGGTACTCGACCCGTGGCTACCAACTCTGCCATTGTCTTGCCGCAGATCGGCGTGGCTTTGAATCCCCAGGTACCCCAACCGGCGTCGAGATAGTAGTTCTTAACAGGACTGACGCCCATGACCGGACTGTAGTCAGGTGTCATATCGACAATGCCCGCCCATTGGCGCAAGACTTTCGCCTGCGACAGGAATGGAAACAATTCGAGAATCGCAGCGGCGAGTAACTCTTTTTGCTCTAGTGTTGCGCGTGTGTTGTAGAGCGCATAGGGATCTGTTCCGCCTCCCAATACGAACTCTCCTCGCGAAGTCTGCTGCACGTATACGTGCAGGTGAGGTGAACTGACCAACGGTGTTAACAGCGGCTTGTATGGTTGTGTGACCATCGCTTGCAGCGGATAGGTATGAATAGGCAGCTTTATGCCGGCCAAACCTGCAACCATCGAGCTCATACCAGCAACAGCCTGAACCACACAACCACATCGGATATTCCCGCGATTGGTCGCTACGCTCCTGACCGTGCCGCCAACAACTTCTATCCCCTCGACTTCGGTCAGCTGATGCAGCTCAACTCCGCGATTGCAAGCATCACGCGCGTAGCCCCAGACGACCGCGTCATGACGCGCTGTCGCACCGTCCGCATGCCACAGACCGGCAAGAATTGGATAGCGCGCATCCTCGGACATATTCAGGTTTGGCACCAGTTCTCGAATAGTCTGCCGATCAACGACTTCAGAGCGAACTCCCAGACGCTGATTCACTTCCGCCCGCCAACGAAAACTGCGGATCGCTGAGTCGCTTTGTGCAAGCGTCAATTGACCGCGATCTTCCATCAAGATGTTGTATCCCAACTCATTGCTCAGTCGCTGGTACAATTTCACTGACGCGTCATAAAACCTGACGCTTTCTTCAGTCAAATAGTTGGAACGAATGACGGCGGTGTTGCGAGCAGTGTTGCCACCTCCAAGGTAGGCCTTATCAAGCAGCGCAATGTTGTTGATCCCATGATGCCGTGCAAGATAATAAGCAATCGCCGCTCCGTGCCCGCCCGCACCGATGATGACGACATCGTAGTAGTCCTTCAGAGGCTTCGACTTCGTAAAGTGGGGCTTTGCCGGATAATCGCTGCCCAGACCGTATTTCAAGAGCGCGAATGGCATCGTCGCAAGATCACCTGATCATGGAATCAGAGAGATAGATTCAACCTGTTGTGGTAACAGGTCAATCGCAAGTCAGCAGTATTAGCAATTCTAACGCGCAGCCGCGAACCGGCTAATAGGTTTCCGTAAAAGCGATCGTCATGCCGCAGCATTCCGCAAAAACGCTGTGAACCGTGCTAAAACGTCAATTAAGTATTAGAACGGCTAATAGGTCCAATTTCGAACAATTTGTGTCGCATTTATCGACTACCGCTGTGGAGCGACTGTTATATTTCAAGAACTAATAACTGGCAAATCCAGTCCTCGGGGGGATAACTGATGACTACTGGTATTAAACCACGCAAGACCGCTTTGACCGTGGCTATCGCAGCAACGCTTGTGTCAGCCCAGGTTACCGCGCAAGAATCCGCCATCGAAGAGATCACTGTTACGGCCACAAAGCGCGTTGCAAGCATGCAGGACATCCCTGTGGCGGTGCAGGCGATGAGCGCGCAACAGCTTGACGAGCAAAACATTCAGAGCTTCGCCGACTACGTCATGTATTTGCCCAGCGTAAATGCGGGTGGACGAGGACCTGGCCAGAATGAAATTTACATCCGCGGCGCCGCCGTTGATGCCATTAATATCACGGTCGCAGAATCACAGGGCTCTGCACCCAACGTTGCTCTGTACGTTGACGAGCAACCGGTTACATCCGGCGGCCGTAATCTCGATATTTACGTAACGGACATGGAACGAATCGAGGTCCTACCAGGACCACAAGGCACGTTATACGGCGCAAGCTCAATGGCCGGCACCGTACGCCTGATCACCAATAAGCCGGTTCACGATGAATTTCAAGCGAGCGTGAACGCCAGCTGGTCGACCACTAGCCACGGCGAGGATTCGACTTCCTTAGAAGCCATGCTTAACGTGCCGATCATTAAGGACAAGCTTGCAGTGCGAGCTGCATTTTATAACGATCGTCAGGGCGGTTACATCGATAACGTAGCCGGAACTTTCGTCGCCGATCCGGCACTTAATCCGACATTTCCTGGTGAAACGGTCACATTTGACCCGGGAACCATTCTTGCTGACGGGACCGCGGTAGGCGCCGGCGGCCTGACCGTTCCGGTTATTAAAGAAGTTGCTGACAACGCTGCATTGGTTGAAGACAACTTCAACGATGCCACCTATAGCGGTGTTCGATTGGGCGGCAGCTGGATAATCAACGACGAATGGGACCTACTTCTTCAATATACGCGCCAAACCCTGCATACAGAGGGCGTATTTGACTACGATCCGGAAATCGGTGACCTGAAGGTCAGTCGCTTCACTCGCGATTCACTCGATGACTCGTTTGCGCAGACGGCATTGACGTTGAAGGGACGCCTGGGAAATCTTGATCTCGTTTACGCCGGCGCATTCCTGGATCGAGACGTAGAATCGAATTTGGACTACACCGGCTACACCAATATTGGTGGCTACATTCGTGCGTATCAGTGTGAATACTTGACCCCAGGATATTCGGATGTTTCTGCGATAACCGGCACCAATAACGGTTACAACTTTGATCCAACCATTGGTGGCGATCCGGGTGTGGTTGAATGCGGCACACCAGCAAACGCGGTTTACCTGGACAACGAGATGACACGCTGGACTCACGAGCTGCGCGTCAACTCGAATTTTGATGGCATGATTAACTTCAGCGCCGGCGTTTTCTACGAAGACTTCGAAATCAAGCATATCGGTAACTTTAACTACCTCGCCCCATTCGCATTTGACTATGCACCACTGGATATCACGACAAATGGATCATTCGACAATGCAGCGACCAATGCTGTTCGCGGTCCGTCTATCGAGACCCAGTTCCGCAACGATAATTTACGGACTGAAGAACAGATCGCGTTGTTCGGCGAGGTTTCGTTTCAGTTAACCGAAAAATTCGGCGTTGCAGTAGGTGCTCGCTACTATGATCTGGAATACGACTTCCAGGGCTATGGCGCTTTCCGATACGGCAACCGACCGTTGTTTATCGACGATGATGATCCTACCAATGATATTCGGCCGAACTTCACCGGCGGACGCGACTACGCCGTCAATCTGGGTGACATCGCTCCGATCAAGACTGACGACACAATATTCAAGTTCACAGCATCCTGGACTCCAAGCGGCGACACGCTGTTCTATGCGACCTGGTCCGAGGGTTTCCGACCGCCTGGCATCAACCGTGGTGCTGCGCGATTCCCATTCGACCCGAACGCCGATAACACCTACACCGACTTGAACGGCCAGACTGTGAGCTGTGGCACCGACGTCGCTATTAGTTCCAATGACGGCAATGGGTTTCCGGGATACTGTCTGCCGTATATTTTCGAATCCGACACGTTGGAAAACATGGAGATCGGCTGGAAAACGACGCTGGCTGACGGCAACTTGCGATTCAATGGATCGATATACCGGATCGACTGGGAAAACATTCAGGTCTCCCAGTTTGACTCGCAAAACATCTCGATTTTCACGCTGGTTGATAATGGCGGTGACGCTGAAATTACCGG
>JBPCXZ010000008.1:0-46067 GCA_051008055.1 Woeseiaceae bacterium | reverse complement strand
GTCGTCGTTAATCGATAACGACGGGAATTGTGCGCGCACCGCGCTGACATCTAGAGGCATTGGATTACTCTGCTTTGCCGCCCCATTTTTCTCGGTGGGCGTCTTCGGCGCGCTGCCGGACCCTGGAATGACGACGGGTCAACAAGAGCGAGTTGGGGTCGCAGACTTCGGAGCGAATAAGGCCGAGATCACTGGCCGCATCGAACAGGCTCGGATACCACCGCTCCCAGTTGGGCAAAAGCGTTTCGACCTGTTCGCGAAGATTCATGCATGCAATGTAACCGAGCGGGTCAGCGCTGACAATGCATTGTGTCGCACTCTATTCTTCAGAGATTCGGAACGTCACCATGATGAATGCAAGCGCCATACCGGCCATCACAAATAGCGGTAGCTGCGTTGCAATTGCTGTCTGCGGCAAAACCGAATTTATCGCAAGTGAGTCCAGCACCTGCGCACCGACACCAAACAATTGTGTTGCTGGCTTGAGTGCGATAGCGGCGCCAACGATCATTGCAATCGGCAGTGCCAGTCTGCGAACCCACATCTGACGACGAATTCTCCGCACAACACGGTCGCTGAAACCATCATCGGTGATTTCGGTTCCGTCCGCCTGAAACATTTCGTCTAACAGACGATCTTCAGCGTCTTGTATCTTCTCAGCCATGTTTATGATCTTTGATATCAAAACTCGTCCTGATCTTATCTTTACCACGAAAAATAATTGATTTCACTGTACCCACCGGCAGATCCGTCGCTGCTCCAATCTCTCTATGTGACAAACCACACGCGTAGGACATAATCATTATTGCTCGTTCCTCTTCACTCAACACCGCCAGGAATTTATCCAGGTCACCGACCTCGTCCGACGGTAATGCGTAATTCTTGTCCTGCACATCCTGTGCATGCCCTGCTTCATCCAATATTTCGGCATAACGTTTTGATTTGCGTTTGGACTGCAAGAACGTCGTATACGCCACTTTCAATAACCAGCCAATAAATGAGCCTCGCCCGGTAAATGTTTGTAACTTGTTCCATGCATGCAGGAAACAATCCTGCGCGAGATCATCTGCCGTGCTGACATCGCCAGATAACTTGCGCAGGAAGTTTCGAATCTGCGACTGATGACGCTGAATCAATTCCCCGAAGGCCGCCGTGTCCTGCGAGGACACGGCAAGCGCGACGAGGTATTGATCAGTGGCGCCCGAGTATGTAGCAGGATCGCTTATGACCTGCGACCCGAATAGAACCACATCGTCAGGAACGCGACGCCGAGGCTGAACGGAAATGCCGCCATTCCCAGCATGATCTGCAACACCTCTGCATCATCATCCGGAATCCCGAAACCGAAAGCCGCCACACTCACAGCCAACGCGAACCAGATAAGCGCTGTACGCAGGTCCTTGTCCTTAGGTGGTTTCGGCGTACCGAGTCGATCGATAATTTCAGGTGTCAGTTCCTGGCCTTTTTCCATTGCTGTTCGAATCGTTTTCTGCATTTCCCGGCGTGTCTTATAGCGAAACATGAAGAACAAGCTCATAACCAGCGTCAGACCGACAAACATAGCAATCGGTATTAGTATTCCTTCGTCCACGTTCAATACTCCTAAAGTGTTGAATTCTTGCCCAAACGGGCATTCTCACCCGGTAGATGTCTGCCAGGTGGTGTTTGGATGCAAGATTGTAACTTGTTATTTTTATTATAGTTATTTCAACCGATCTTGCCGGTTTTTCAATAAGACAGAGCCAATCCGGTCAACGAATCCAGTCCGGCGGCGTTATATCCGGTATCAGCACAATGGAAACACGCCCATGACAATTGAGTGCGCAATTGCTGCCAACCGCTTCGGCCTTGGCGCCCGACCAGGCGATCTGGCGATTATTGAGCCGCGGCCACATCAATGGCTGCTGGACCAAATTGCAGGGCCCTCACGATTGCCCGCCGCCATCAAAGAGCTACCAGACTCGGCCACCATCCTCGCGAACGTCGACAAACTGCGCCGTGAACAAAGAAACTTGCGGCGCAACGCAGATGACGATCCCGACGCGGACTTCGTCAAGACCTACGGCCGGACAGTCCGCGGCCTGTATATAGATCAGGTACATGCTCGCTATCGCACCGCCGCAAGCACCGACCATCCTTTTCACGAACGACTGGTTCACTTCTGGGCCAACCATTTTGCGGTCTCTGCAGACAAGCAACCCATTCCGGCCGTCGCCGGGTTGTTTGAGGCAGAAGCTATTCGGCCAAACGTGGGCGGCAATTTCGCCGACCTGCTGGTCGCTGTCGAACAACACCCGGCGATGATCCTGTATCTCGATAACCAGCGATCTGTTGGTCCCGGTTCCACAGCAGCTAAACAAGCGAACCGGCGGTCCGGTAGCCGCAATGTCGGCCTCAATGAAAACCTCGCCCGGGAAATCCTTGAATTGCACACCCTGGGTGTAGACGGTGGGTATACCCAGCAAGACGTCACAACATTCGCGAAAGTCATTACCGGCTGGTCGATCGGCGGAGCCGCTCCTAATGGTCGCTTCGCTGAGGGTGAACCTGGCACGTTCGAGTTTCGAGAGATCATTCATGAACCGGGCAGCCAGACGCTGCTTGGCAAGAAATACAGTCAGTCCGGTCTGCGACAAGGTGAGGCGGTACTGAATGATCTCGCGATGCACCCGGCAACTGCTCAACATCTCGCCAGCAAACTTGCACGGCACTTCGTCGCTGACGAGCCGCCACCGGCGCTGGTGGAAAAACTCGCGACAGACTATCTGGAAAGTGGTGGCGAATTGTCGGCGATGTACGAAGCATTGGTCACTGCGCCGGAAGCATGGGCAGAGCCGTTCGCAAAGTACAAAACACCGCACGACTTTGTTGTTTCTACCCTGCGTGCATTCGACCATGAACCTGACGAGGCCCGCTTCATCGTCGGTGCGCTCGACTTAATGGGACAGACACCGTATCGCCCTGGGTCTCCGGCCGGTTGGCCGGACACCGCTGAACAATGGGGCGGTGCCGATGCTTTGTACAAGCGCATCGAATGGTGCAATACGGTTGCTAACTACGTTGGCTCGCGAGTCAACCCGGTCGATCTTGGCGACCAGGTGCTAGGCGCCGTATTTCAACCAGAATCACGCAAGGCTATTTCGCGTGCAGAGAGCCTGACGCAGGGCATGACGATTCTGCTTGCAGCGCCAGACTTTCAACGGAGATGAATATGATTACGCGACGTCAGATTTTGAAAGCCGCGGCTGCAGGCGCGCTGGTTTCTGCCACACCACGGATCGCCTTGGCCAATGCACAGACAGACGCAAGGCTGGTCCTTGTTATTCTGCGCGGCGCTGCCGACGGACTCGCCATTGCCGCACCCTATGGTGACGGCAACTACAGCAAAGTGCGTGGCGAGCTCGCGCTGCCGAAGCCGGGCAAAGACGGTGGATTATTGAAACTCGACGGATTGTTTGGCCTGCACCCTTCGCTGACAACCGTATTCGACGAGTATCAAAACAATCGGGCCACCATTATCCACGCCATCGCGAGCCCGTATCGCGACCGTTCTCATTTTGATGGCCAGGACGTACTCGAAAACGGCGGGGGCTCGGCAGGTTTGTTACGTGACGGATGGTTGAACCGTGCTCTGGCGCCACTCGGCGGTTCGCTTGGCAGCGAACCGGCAATCGCCATGGCGCAGAATACGCCGCTGGTCTTACGCGGTGAAAACTCGGTGACCAGCTGGGCGCCGTCGCAATTACCAGACGCAGACGACAGCACGGTCGAAAGATTAGAGCGTCTGTACGCCGACGACGAATTCTTCGCGACACGACTTGCGCAAGCCCTGAAGTCACAAGAAATTGCAGCGGGCCAGATGGACATGGACAGCCCGCGCAGGCGCGGCAATGATGCGCAGCAGACGATAGCTATGGCCCAGGCTACTGCGAAATTTTTAACGACCGAAGACGGTCCAAAAATTGCGGTTCTGGAAACCGGCGGCTGGGATACGCATGCGAACCAAGGCAGCGATTCCGGCGCTCTGGCGAATCGGCTCGGCGGACTGGACGACGGCCTCGCTGCACTGCGTGACGGCATGGGCGAGCAATGGTCGAATACGATTGTTGCTGTTGTCACCGAGTTTGGCCGCACGGTGCGCCCCAACGGAACGCGTGGTACTGACCATGGCACTGCAACCGCGGCGATCTTGCTTGGCGGTGCGTTGCAGGGCGGTAAGGTAATCGCGGATTGGCCCGGACTAGCGAAGGAAAATCTCTACGAAGGTCGTGATCTGCGCGCCACTACCGACACGCGCAGTCTCTTCAAAGGACTGCTCAGTGAACATCTGGAACTGGACTCCGCGTTTCTCGAACGCTTTGTTTTTCCCGACAGCTCAAGCGCAGTCGCAATGCGCGACCTGGTAAAAACTTGATCTGAATTAAACCCAGACGAATGTCCGTGACGTTTGTAACGGGCATGAACATCTTTTCAAAGCTGTCGGACCCACGCTATTACCAGGTCATCGTGCTGGGCGGCCTGTTGAGTTTCGGTGTCTTCGCACTCGACTTTGGCATTCACTGGTACAACGCTGTAGCGATCATTATTACTGCGCAGCTAACCCAGTTCGTATGTATGCGTTTAGCAGGAATTTCGCACTTTGATCCGTGGAGCGCAGCGATAACTTCCTTGTCGCTGACACTGCTGCTACGTACCGACGTCATGGCGTTCGCGATGCTCGCTGCCGTCATTGCGATAAGCAGCAAGTTTCTTGTTCGCGTGCGCGGCAAGCACATTTTCAATCCGGCAAACGTCGCTCTAATCACCTTGATGTTCTGCAGTGATCAGGTGTGGGTATCGTCCGGACAATGGGGCAGCGCCGCATTAGGCGCATTCTCACTGGCCTGCCTGGGCTTCCTTGTACTAACCCGGGCAAAACGCGCCGAAACGACGATCGCTTTTCTTGTTTGTTTTGCCGCTTTGCTCATCGGACGAGCGCTGTGGCTTGGCGACCCCATCAGCATTCCGTTACATCAATTGCAGAACGGCGCCTTGCTGATTTTCTCGTTTTTCATGATCTCTGATCCGAAGACCACGCCGAATACGGCCGTCGCTCGGATCATTTACGGCGCACTGGTAGCAGGCGTCGCTTACACCATCCAGTTCGTTCTCTATGAACCCAACGCACCGATTATCGCGTTAATTTTCTGCGCCCCGTTTGTGCCGCTATTCGACTGGCTCATACGCGGGCAAAGCTATCGGTGGGAAAAGCCGGCTGCAAGCAGCATAGGCAACATGAAAGGAGTTTAGTAATGCGTATTTTAGTTTTCACAGTCACGGTGGCCTTGACGGTCGCCATATCTTCAACTGCACAGGCCTTCTGTGGTTTCTACGTTGCAAAGGCAGACACCAGTCTGTTCAACCAGGCATCCCAGGTTGTTCTGGTGCGTGACGAAGATCGTACGGTCATAACCATGGCCAACGATTTTCAAGGCGACGTAAAGGATTTTGCGGTCGTTATTCCAGTGCCAACTTTTATCGAACGCGAGCAGATCAACGTTGCCGACAACGCGTTGATCGAACATCTCGACGCGTATACGGCACCGCGGTTAGTTGAATATCACGACCCTGACCCGTGCATGCGGTATGAGTACGACATGGTGGCAATGAAAAATTCCGCACCGCGCAGCGCAGTTGAAGAAGCTGCGGTCGGGCACACCAATACCCAGGGCGTGACCATTGAAGCCAGCTACAACGTCGGTGAATACGACATCCTGATTCTGTCGGCCGAAGAAAGTAGCGGACTTATCGAATGGCTCGACGAAAACGACTACAACATCCCCACGGGTGCCGCGAAGGTCGTCGACAGCTATCTGAAACAAGACATGCGCTTCTTTGTCGCCAAGGTAAACCTTGAAGAACAGGCGAGCCTTGGCTACGCAAACTTGCGACCGCTGCAGGTTGCCTATGAAAGCCCGAAGTTCATGCTGCCAATTCGGCTTGGCACGTTGAATGCCAAGGGCAAACAGGAACTGTATGTTTACGCGTTGACCCGAAGCGGTCGTGTTGAAACAACCAACTACCGCACGGTGAAACTACCAAGCAATACGGAAGTACCGGAGTTTATCGAAGCGGAGTTCGGTGACTTCTATCGTAGTATGTTTACAAAGCAAACCAAGGCGCAGGATGAGCGAGCTGTTTTCCTGGAGTATGCCTGGGACATGGCATGGTGCGACCCCTGTGCCGCCGACCCTTTGAGCGCCGACGAGCTGCGACGCCTCGGCGTATTCTGGGTGGGCTCTGCAGGCGGCAGTAAAATCTTGCAACCGCAGCAGCCGCAAAACGTATTCGTAACACGGCTGCATGTGAGCTACGACAAAGAGCACTTCCCCGAAGACCTCGTTTTTCAGGAAACCGGTGACCGACAGAACTACCAGGGCCGCTACGTAATTCGTCACCCGTACACGGGACCGATCAACTGCGATGCCAGCGGCTACAAACAGGCTACCCGTGAGCGCCAGGAGCGTGAAGCGCAGACTCTCGCCAACCTGACGGGATGGAACATCGATGACATTCGTACCAAGATCCCCTACCTGGACGATGTCAATCCTGAGCCGGAACCAACCCCTTGGTGGAAACGTATCTGGCAGTAAGCGTCCCTGCGAAACGCCAGCCGTTGCATGGCTCCGCCCCGGTGACGTCGTTGCCGGGGTGTTTTTCTAGGAGCTGTCGCGCGATTTCCAGGCAGCAATGAGTTCCGCCTCTGTCTCAGCGCTCATGCCCGCGCTCATCGCACTGGTGCGTTCTTCGGGCAGGGTATTCCACCAGCTCAGCAGGTCACGTACAGTTTCTCTAATAGGACGATTGTGCAGACCTGCCGTCACAGCTTTCGATCCCGCAACACTGGATACCTTGGCGAGGTCACCTTGCAGCCCATGCCAGATCGGAAACATGCCTCGTCTCCCTCCCTGCTCCTGCTCTTGTGCCTCTTTCGCAAACCCTTCGTCGACCCAGACCGGCTCGACTTGACTGGAAGTTACAGCCTGACTGTCCTCCAATAGCTGCCCCATCGAATACGAACCAACCGGTGTAACAGTGTTGAACGTGTCCATGATTTTTTGATCAAGGCAGTCGATAGTGAAATTCGCCAAATCACGGACATCGATAATCTGCAGCGGGTATTCCGGGCCGCCAGGCAACAGCATTTCGCCACCCTGGGAAATACGCACCGGCCAGTATGTGAAGCGGTCCGTGTGGTCGCCCGGTCCGCAGATGTAGGTAGGACGCAAGATCGTCAAGTGCTCAGCATCAATTTCAGCTCTTGCGCGCTGCTCACACAACGCCTTTAACGGCCCGTAAGTTTCGCCGGTGACTTCTTCAACAGTTTCGTCAGCTAATGTCGCAAGCTTCGAATTCTCGTCATTGGCCGCAGCGTAGGAGTCATAAACTGCAATCGTCGAAATATAAAGATACTGCCCAACGTTGGGCGCCAAAGTTCTCGCCGAATTTTCGACATGCCTCGGTACATAACCCGAATTGTCGATTACAGCGTCCCATTTGCGATCCTCAAGAATTGACAGATCGCCACCACGATCACCCTTAATAGTCTCGAGATCCGGAAATAGTTCGTTGTTGGTGCGGCCGCGATTAAACAGCGTGACTGAATGACCGCGGCGCAACGCTTCGCGCACCATGTGCGGGCCGATAAAGCCGGTACCACCGAGTATCAGGATATCGAGTGGCTTCTTGGCAACTGCACCCTCGACTGCTTCTGCAGCTTGCGCCAAACCAGCGCTTGCAAGCACTGCGCCACCCAATAAACTACCTTTGATAAATTCTCGCCGGTTATTACTCACTGATTCTTCTCCTTTTTATTCAGTTCTTGCGATCGGCATCACGCTGACCCTGACACTACTCATTACCAGTACCGAATGCCGTGCATCTTCTACCGCGTCAGCGGTAGCGATTGAGAATCTTCTTCAGCTCATCTTCACCGGGATGTAAAGAGTCCAGCGGCAGCTGGCACAACGGCGTTTGAGTGTTGCCCATCAAATCATGCATTTCTCTGCGTGATTCATCGATGTATAACAATCCCGTTGTGATTTCGCCGGCGTTGAATCTTTCACGCAAATACTTGAACGATACAGCCCGACTGGTTGGATCATATTCTTCGTCAACCTTACGCAGCACGATCTTGCTGCCGTCATGTAATTCGACCGGCATTGCCGAGCCTTTTTCGTACTCGGCCTTGATCTCTTCAGCCGGTGCAATAAAGTCTGCGTCCACTACATGATGATAAAACTGTCGCGTGTGTGCGTAGCTCTTGGTTGAGCCCTCATGATCATTGAAAGTCACGCAAGGGCTTATGACATCGACCAACGCGAAGCCATCGTGCTTCAATGCGCCCTTGATGAGCGGCACCAGTTGCTCCTTGTCGCCGGAAAAGCTCCGGGCGATATAGGTCGCGCCCAGGGCTATCGCCGTACTTACCGGGTCGATCGGTTCCTGGCGATTCGGCTCACCCTTTTTCGGTTTGGTGCCAATATCGGCGGAAGCCGAGAATTGTCCTTTGGTCAGGCCGTACACGCCATTGTTTTCGATGATGTAACACATGTTGAGATTACGCCGGATCGCATGAACGAACTGCCCCGCACCGATGGAAAGCGAATCCCCGTCACCAGACACACCGATATAGGTCAGCTCCCGATTAGCGGCATTTGCCCCAGTCGTCACTGATGGCATGCGACCGTGCACCGAATTAAAACCATGTGCACCGCTAACGAAATACGTCGGCGTCTTCGACGAACAGCCGATGCCGCTCATCTTCGCCAGCATATGCGGTTCGATATTTAGCTCAAACACGGCCTGCACGATGGCCGCCGTCACCGAGTCGTGGCCACAGCCTGCGCAAAGTGTTGACACCGCGCCTTCGTAGTCCCTGGCTGTAAGGCCCAGGGTATTCCTGGGCATGCTCGGATGTGAAACCTTGGGCTTCGCGATGTAACTCATGCGGCACGTCCCTTGGAGATTTCCTCCAGAACTTTGTCGACGACGAATGCTGCATTCAGTGGCATGCCATCATAGTGCAGCAGTGACACTAGTTTGGCCGGATCTGCATCGATATCGAGCATCAGCATCGATCGCAATTGCGCGTCCCTGTTCTGCTCGACGACATACACAACGTCGTGTTGCTCGATGAATTCTCGAATGGCATCGCTGAAGGGGAAAGCTCGCGCCCTGCAGTAATTGAGGTTGATTTTATTCTCAGCCAGGATGTCCAGCGCCTCCATGCAGGCCCCGTGGCCACTGCCGATGGTCAGCAGCCCCGTCTTGTTGAACTTTGATACTTTGACTTCCGGCTCGGGTAAGGTCGCTCTCGCTGTTTCCCATTTCACCAGCAAGCGATCCACTACGTCCTGGTAAGCCGCGGAGTCTTCAGTATAGACACCGTATTTCGTATGTCCGGAGCCGCGCGTGAAATACGATCCTTTCTCGTGCACGCCGGGCAAACTTCGGTATGGAATGCCATCGCCATCGACATCCAGGTAACGATAGAACGCGTCCATCTCTTCCAACTGTTCCGCCGTCAGGACTTTGCCGCGATCCGGGATCTTGTTCTCGTCAAATTCGAGATCCGGAACCATCCAGTCGTTCATACCAATATCGAGATCCGACATTACGATGACCGGTGTCTGTAGCCGCTCCGCGTAATCGAACGCAGACTGCGCCATGGAAAAACACTCATTCGGGTCTGCCGGGAACAGCAAGACGTGCTTGGTGTCGCCGTGCGACGCATACGCACAGCTCATAATGTCCGACTGCTGAGTGCGCGTTGGCATGCCGGTCGAAGGACCGGTGCGTTGAACGTTGAATATCACAGCGGGAATTTCGGCGTAGTAGGCAAAACCGATGAACTCATTCATCAGTGAAATGCCCGGGCCACTGGTAGGTGTAAATGACCGGGCCCCATTCCAGGCTGCTCCCAGGACCATGCCGATTGCGGCCAGCTCATCCTCTGCCTGAATGATGCAGAACGTCCGTTCACCGGTCTCCGCATCTACCCTGTATTTCAAACAGAATGAACGAAACGCGTCCATTAACGAGGTGGATGGCGTAATCGGATACCATGCGCCGACCGTCGCGCCTGCATACATACAACCCAGGCCTGCAGCGGTATTACCGTCGATGACGATATGCCCCTTCGTACCATCCATAGCCTCTACTTTCTTCGGCAGAGGACACACGAAGTTTTCTTTTGCGTAGTCGTAGCCGAGCCGAATTGCCTGCATATTCGAGTCGATCAGATGCTGCTTGTCGGCGAACGTTTCCTCGAGCAAAGTGGTAATGATTGTCAGATCTATCTCGAGCAATGCCGCAACGACGCCGACGTACGCAATATTCTTCATCAGGATGCGCGCACGCGCGCCGTCGAAAGTCTCATTGCACATTCGAGACAACGGCACGCCCAACACGGTCACGTCATCACGATCAAGTTGCTGATGTCTAGGCCAGGTCGAGTCATATAGCAACCAACCACCGCTCGAGACTTCAGCGAGATCGCGGCTGTAGGTTTGTGCATTCATCGCAACCATGAGGTCTACTTTGTCTGATCGCGACTGATAACCGCTACCGGTGACACGAATCTCATACCAGGTCGGTAGACCTTGAATGTTTGATGGAAAATAGTTTTTCCCGACTACCGGAATACCCATTCGAAAAATCGATTTCATAAGCAAACCGTTAGCACTGGCTGAACCAGTGCCGTTAACAGTTGCGATTTTTACGACGACGTCATTGATGGTTGCCACAGACTTATCCCTAACTGTCCGCTGCGTGCGGAATTCGCACGTTCGACTTTTGCATGTCCCATGCACCGGTTGGGCAGCGCTCGGCGCACAGTCCGCAATGCACGCAAAGGTCCTCGTCCTTGACCATAACTCTTGCTGTGTGCGGCAAGTCCGCAGATACGTACAGCGCCTGATCTTCATTGTTTGCCGGGGCCCGCAATCGGGTTCGCAAGTCAGCCTCTTCACCATTTTGAGTGATCGTCAGGCAGTTGACCGGACAGATATCGAGGCACGCGTCACATTCAATGCAAAGCTTCGCTTCGAATACAGTCTGAATATCACAGTTCAGACAACGCTCAACTTCCTGGACTGTTTGCTCCAGCGTGAATCCGAGCTCAACTTCAATATCCAGCTTCTTAAATCGCTCTTTAAGTTCGACATGCGGCATCAGCCGCCGCGCCGCAGGATCGTAGTCGTTGGAGTAGCTCCATTCGTGCATGCCCATCTTCTGACTCGAAAGATTCATGCCGATTGGCAAGCGATCGGTCAGGGATTCACTCTGACAGTGCTTGTGAATCGAAATTGCCGCTTCATGACCATGCGCTACAGCCCAGATGATGTTCTTCGGTCCGAATGCTGAATCGCCGCCAAAGAAAATGCCGTCTCGAGAACACATCATTGTCGTCTCGTCGACGACCGGGCAATCCCAGTCATTGAACTCAATACCAATATCGCGCTCGATCCACGGGAAAGCGTTGTCCTGACCAATTGCGAGAATTACATCGTCGCAGGGGATGACGGTCTCACCAACGACCTTGCCACGATCGATGCCGCCTTTTGCATCCACTTTGTATTCCATTTGCTCGAAGGTCATGCCAACAAGCTTGCCGCCCTCGAGGACGAAATTTTTTGGTGAATGGTTGATCAGGATCTCAACATTCTCCTCTTCGGCATCTTCAAGCTCCCAGTCTGACGCTTTGAAGAACTCGCGCGGCTTGCGAGCCATGACCTTGACGTCTTCGGCACCGAGGCGCAGCGACGTGCGGCAGCAATCCATCGCTGTATTACCAACACCGATGATCAATACTTTTTTGCCGATCTCCTTGGCGTGATCAAACGCGACGGACTCCAACCAATCGATGCCAATGTGAATGTTCTCGCTGTCGTACCGACCGGGAATTTCGAGATTCTTGCCGCGCGGTGCACCGGTACCGACAAAGATGGCATCAAATCCCTCGTCCAGCAGCGACTTCATACTGTCAATAGGGTGATTCATCTTGACGTCGACGCCCATGTCGACGATGTAGCCAATTTCCTCGTCCAGGACTTTTGGCGGCAGCCGAAACCGCGGAATATTGGTTCGCATCAGGCCGCCGGTAGTCTCCAGCGCCTCAAATATCGTGACGTCGTAGCCCAGTGGGCGTAGATCATTGGCGACCGTGAGCGAAGCACAGCCGGCACCGATCAGCGCTACCTTTTTGCCATTGCTCGGCGCACCTTTGGGCAGGCGGCCCGTTATGTCGTCTCTATGATCCGCCGCGACTCTTTTTAGCCGGCAAATCGCAACCGGCCGCTCTTCAACTCGACCGCGACGACAGGCCGGCTCGCACGGGCGATCACAAACGCGACCGAGAATTCCCGGGAACACATTGGATTGTCGATTTTCGATGTAGGCATCGTCGAAACGACCCTGGGCGATCAGCCGGATGTACTCAGGCACGTCGGTGTGGGCTGGACAAGCAAACTGGCAGTCGACAACCTTATGATAATACTGTGGGTTGGAAGTATCAGTCGGTTTCATCTAGGTGAAGCGTCAACCTCGAAGTGCTGCAGAGCACGCGATCCAGTTCATCAATTTGGGCTAGCATAACGGCATCGAACGGAAAGGCAAAATTTATCGCGCCCGGGTAAATTCAAGGCGCTGGCCGGGCACCGTACCACTTAGTTTTCCATCGGCGTACGCGACGCTGCCATTGATTATTGTCGTATCGATCGTCGACGAAAACTTGTGGCCTTCGAACGGAGACCACTGACACTTGTAGAGCACATCAGCCTGCTCAATAAGGCATGGTTTCTTCGGATCGACGAGAACCAGATCGGCGTAGTAGCCTTCGCGCACATAGCCGCGCTCTACGACTCCAAAGAGCTCAGCCGGAGCGTGACAGACTTTCTCAACCAGCAACTCCAAGCTGATTTCCTTCCTGTTAGCCAGATCGAACAGCGTCTGCAGCGCATGCTGTACCAGCGGCAGTCCGGCGGGCGCCTTGAAGTAGCTGTTGTCTTTCTCGGCGGCGGTGTGCGGCGCATGATCGGTCGCGATAACATCGAGGCGACCATCATTCAATGCTGCGATCAACGCTTCGCGATCCGACTTCGCCTTGATCGCCGGATTACACTTAATGCGTGTCCCCAGCTCTTCATACCGGGACTCGTCAAAGAACAAGTGGTGCACGCAAACTTCACCGGTGATGCGCTTCTCTGCCATTGGTGCTGGCGAGAATAACTCCATCTCGATCGCGGTGGTCAGGTGCAGCACATGCAACAATGCGTCATGCTTTCGCGCGAGTTCCATCGCATAGCTGGATGATGTAAGGCAGGCATTCGCCGATCGAATATTGGGATGTTCCCACATCGGCACATCCTCGCCGTATTTCTCTCTCGCATGCGCCTCATTTTCCCAGATGGTCGGCGAGTGCTCGCAATGGGTCACGACCATGACCGGCGCATCCTGGAAAATCCGGTCGAGCGCATCGTGGTCGTCGACCAGCATGTCGCCAGTGGAAGCACCCATGAAAATCTTGATACCACAAGCGTCACCAACCTGCAGGCGCCGTATTTCGTCAATATTGCTATTGGTCGCACCGAGATAAAAGCCGTAGTTCGTGGCACACCTGCCCGCAGCTCTGTTGTATTTGTCTGCCAACGTCTCTTTGTTAACGGTCAGCGGATCAACGTTGGGCATCTCCATGACGCTGGTAATTCCACCAGCGGCCGCGGCCGCTGATTCGGTGGCGAGATCGCCTTTGGCCGTGAGACCAGGCTCCCTGAAATGCACCTGGTCATCGATCATCCCGGGCATCAGGTACTTGCCAGCCGCATCGATGACTTCGGTATTGTCAGTCGCACTGATATCGCCGGCTATCTTGACAATTCGTTCGCCGTCGACCAATACGTCTGCGTCGCGTATTTCGCCTTCGTTGATAAGGCGCGCATTCTTGATTAGTAGTCGTGGCGATGACATTCGGGTGTCGTTTTTATTGGCTGCCGATTGCGGAAGTATGCTGCACGTGCGTTTTTTTTGCGAGTGCCGCCCGGGTGTGCGATAACCGCTCAATGAAAGACTTCGTCAAACAGGTTGAGGACGCGCGCGTTTACGACGTCGCTATCGAGTCTCCATTGGAATTGGCGCCCAATCTGTCGGCGCGGCTTGGCAACCAGGTTCTGCTAAAGCGGGAAGATTTGCAAAGCGTGTTTTCTTTCAAACTGCGAGGCGCCTACAACAAACTGTCCGCTCTAACTGACGCTGAGGCAGCAAACGGTGTTATCTGCAGTTCAGCGGGCAATCACGCACAGGGTGTCGCACTGGCAGCCCGGCAACGGGGCGTGCGTGCCGTTATCGTAATGCCCGTAACGACGCCAAGCATCAAGGTCGATGCCGTACGCAGCCTTGGCGGCGAAGTTGTACTACACGGCGATAATTACGACGAGGCGTTCGCTCGCGCTACGGAGCTGAAGCATGAACAGGACCTGGTATTTGTTCATCCGTTCGATGACCCGGACGTCATAGCCGGCCAGGGTACGATCGGCGCGGAGATTCTTCGTCAATGCGAAAGCGATATTGAAGCCGTAATTGTGCCAATCGGCGGTGGCGGTCTGATTGCTGGGATAGCCACCTATATCAAAGCAATGCGGCCAGATATCCGCATCATCGGTGTGGAGCCTGAAGATTCTGCAGCGATGCGCGACTCGATCGCGGCAGGCAAAGCCGTGACACTGGAGCACGTTGGCATTTTTGCTGACGGCGTAGCCGTCAAACGCGTCGGCGAGGAAACATTGCGCCTCTGCCAGCAACATGTGGACGAGTACATCACTGTCGACACCGACCAGATTTGTGCCGCCATTCGGGATATTTTTGAAGATACGAGATCGATTGTTGAACCAGCGGGTGGCTTGGCGATAGCTGGCCTCAAAAAATACCTGGCCGAGAACTCTTTGCAGGACAAGACATTTGTCACGATCAACTGCGGGGCAAATGTAAACTTCGACCGCTTGCGGCACATCGCTGAACGCGCTGCCGTCGGCGAACAGTCCGAAATGTTGCTCGCCGCAGAGATTCCTGAAGAACCCGGCAGCTTCCGGCGTTTTTGCGAAACGATCGGGCGTCGCGGCATCACCGAGTTTAATTATCGCTTCAACGACAATCGTAAGGCCCACATTTTTGTCGGTGTGCAACTGCGCGACGGACGACGCGAGCGTGAGGAGCTACTTGAGACTCTACGCGCGGCAAACTACCTGGTTGCCGACCTAAGCGATAACGAAATGGCGAAACTGCATGTGCGCCATATGGTTGGTGGTCCATCTTCGGGCATAGCCAACGAACGTCTGTTTCGCTTCGAATTCCCGGAACGGCCCGGTGCGTTAATCGACTTTCTGCAAGCAGTCGGCACTGACTGGAACATCAGCCTGTTCCACTACCGAAATCACGGCTCGGATTTCGGCCGAATTCTCGCGGGCATTGATGTCGCCGAAGAAGAGACGGAGCGCCTTGAGGCGCATCTGGCGGAGCTCGGTTACGCGCATTGGGAAGAAAGCGATAATCCGGCTTATACGATGTTTCTTGCTTAGATAGCTGAGACTAGTCGCGAAACGACGGGTCACGACGATCTAGTTTGCGCAATAGACCTGGCCAGGCGATTTGCCCGCCGAGACCGCGCGTCACCTGTTCGACCTGCGCCTTGATGCCTTCGACAATCGGCGCCGGAACCTGCACCAACTCTCCGCCGCCCGATTGCGCCATAATTTGTGTCTGACACGCGGTCTCCAGGGCATACATCATCAGGAATGCGTCCGGAATGCTTGCGCCGATTGTGAGCAAACCATGATTACGCAAAATCAGAGCAAAATTGTCGCCAAGGTCTGCAACTAGCCGGGGTTTTTCCGCTTCGTTAAGGGCAATGCCTTCGTAGTCGTGATAGCCGAGCGTGGCATACGGGAACAATGAGATTTGCGACAGGGGCAATAGGCCCTTCGCCTGGGCAGAAACGGCCACGCCCGCCCTGGTGTGCGTATGCAATACGCAAGCCGCATCGTGCCGCGCTTCATGAATTGCGCTGTGGATCACAAAGCCTGCTGGATTCACCGAATGCTCCGATTCCAGAACCTTTTCACCAGCCAGGTTTACTTTGACCAGGCTACTGGCGGTGATCTCCTCAAACAGCATGCCGTAAGGATTAATCAGAAAATGTTCGTCCGGTCCCGGCACGCGTGTCGAAATATGCGTAAACACAAGATCGTCCCAACCATGCATCGCGATGATTCGGTAGCACGCAGCCAGATCCACCCGCGTTTGCCATTCCTCTTCGCTAACTTGTTCCTGAACAGTCATATTTGTCGCCTTATTCCTATACTGAATAAGCGGCTTGCATAAAGTTTCATTCGAAACTCCGGTTTGGTCATATCTCGCCGCATTATTCCAATTTCATTCAAATAAAAATGCAACCAAATGGGGCGCCAACGCATCAAAGGTATACAGATTAAACGTAAACAAACTTAAATTCCCTTATGCTGTTTGTTTCGTTGAGTTGGCGGTGGCCTTTGGGTCACCGCCTTTTTTTTACCACATTTCCCGAGCTCTCGAGGCCACGTCCACACGTTTGTCGGTTCGTGGCACCTGCCGTGTCGAAGTTGCCTCATCCCGGCCGCGAAATTTGCGCTGCATGGTTTCGAGCAAGCCATCTGTCAAAAATCGACTACGCGCGCCGAAGACATGCTTATCGCCATCGCGCGGCTGGTGTGTGACGTGATACTTGAGCGGGGCGACAAGAGACAGCGATTGCTTGGCACGTGTCATCGCCACGTATAACAAGCGGCGCTCTTCCTCGATCATCTCCGGTTTTCCCGTCGCAAATTCCGACGGGAAATTTCCATCCGACACATTCAATACATACACCGCATCCCACTCTTGCCCTTTCGACGAATGCACGGTCGACAGCACAAGGTAGTCCTCGTCCAGCAAAGGGTCGCCAGCCAGATCGCCAGCCGCACTGGGCGGATCCAGCGTCAGCTCTGTGAGAAACCGCTCGCGAGTGGGGTAACGACCGGATATTTGCTCGAGTTGCTCGAGATCCGCTTCGCGCGTGTCGAGCCCATCATATATGCGCTCCAGGTGCGGCTGGTACCACTGCCGCACAAGGCTCAGCTGGGCTTGCCAGGCCTCCGTATCGCCGGCCTCCGCCGATAGGCGCTGCACCATCGCGCAAAATTTCGGCCAATCACCAGCGGTGGCGGCGGCGGGCCGAAAATGCTGCAGCGCCACAAAATCAAAATCGGCGACTGCCAAGTGCTCAAAACAACGCGCTGCATTAGACGGCCCCATCCCTGGCATCAGTTTTAGCACCCGAAACGCCGCTACCTCGTTTTTCGGGTTCTCTACCCACTTGAGTACCGAAAGCATATCTTTGACATGACCCGCTTCAAGAAACTTGAGCCCGCCATATTTCACATACGGTATGTTGCGTCGCACCAGCTCCAGTTCCAGGCGGTCGCTGTGATGCGAACCGCGAAACAAGACAGCCTGGTCCATCAATCGCATGCCTTTCTCACGATTATCAAGAATTGACTCGACGACGAATTCTGCTTCCGCATCAGAATCCTCTACAGTCACATAGGCCGGTTTCGCGCCGTCAGTACGCTGCGTAAACAGATTCTTTTTGTACTGCCGCTCGCTTTCTGCAATCAACAAGTTTGCGGAATCGAGGATCGGCTGAGTAGAACGATAGTTCTGCTCTAGAGAAATGACCTGAGCGGTCGGCATGAACTGATCGGGAAACCCAAGGATATTTTCAACTTCAGCAGCGCGAAACGAGTAGATCGACTGCGCGTCGTCACCAACAACGGTGACACCTTCACCCTGCGGTTTGAGTGCACGCAGAATTTGCGCCTGAATCAGGTTGGTATCCTGGTATTCATCAACAAGCATATGGTCGAACCAGGAGCCAATCTCAGCCGCGAACTCTTCCTCCGCCACCAGGTAGCTCCAATACAACAGCAGGTCGTCGTAATCGAGCGCCTGGTTGTGCTGTTTGCGAGCAACATACTGGCCGAATAATTCGCGTAGCTCTGTTTCCCAGTCCAGACACCACGGATACGTTTCGTGCAAAACATCTTGCAGCTTTTTCTGCGTGTTCACGCAGCGGGAATAAATAGCGAGACAGGTATCTTTTTTGGGAAAGCGTCGCGACTTTTTTGTTAACGACAAATCATGTCGTACAACATCGAGCATGTCGGCCGCATCGCCACGATCCAGGATTGAAAAGCCGGGATCGAGCTCGAGGTTGGCGGCATAGCGACGCAACAAACGATTTGCGATGGAATGAAAAGTACCGGACCAAGGCAACACACCCGACGGCAACGACGTTGAATCGTTGGCCGCCATCGCTTGGCGGACGATCGCATCGACACGTCGGGTCATTTCCTGAGCCGCCCGCCGCGTGAACGTGAGCAACAGGATTCTTTCAGGGTTTACGCCGCTGATAATTAAGTGCGCAACGCGATGTGCCAAAGTCATCGTCTTGCCCGTGCCTGCGCCCGCGATAACCAGCAGCGGCCCGGAACGGAACGCATTTTCGGTATCCAGGCCACCGTATTCGGCCGCCTGCCGTTGCGCCGGATTCAGCATCTCCAGATAATCGTCAATTCGCTCTGCCGTTTGCACTGTGTAACCTCGGTAAGAAAGATCTGTATTTTTATACAGTACTGTATAGATTTACAAGTGATTACTTAGAAAAGCGGTATAAATTAGTAACCTACCTACACCGGATCCCTCCTCTGCCACTGACATGCTCGAATGACGACTGAAATCGCGATCGTGCTTGGCGTACTCATCGTCGCGCTGATCCTTTTTATCAGTGAAATCATTCGTATGGATCTGGTCGCACTGCTGGTACTGGGCGCCCTGGCAATTTTCGGCGTAGTGAATACCGAGCAGGCCTTTGCCGGTTTCTCCAATAGCGCGGTCATCACGGTCTGGGCAATGTTCATCCTCAGCGAAGGCTTGACCCGTACCGGCATCGCCGATGTCATTGGGCGGCAGGTTATGCGCGCCGGCGGCAGTCGCGAAGTGCCGATGATTCTTGTCATCATGATTACCGGTGCGGTGTTGTCGGCCTTCATGAACAACATCGGCGTTGCCGCGTTGATGCTGCCGGTGGTCGTCGATGTTGCGCGACGAACACGAATTCCCGCGTCCCGCCTGCTTATGCCTCTGGCGTATTCAACCTTGCTCGGCGGCTTGATGACGCTGATCGGCACACCGCCCAACCTCTTGATCAGCGAAGCCCTCGGCCAAAGCGGTCGAGCACCGTTCAAGTTATTCGATTTCACATCGCTCGGCGCCGTGGTCATGATCACCGGCGTTGTATTCGTCGCCCTGATTGGCCGCTTTTTATTGCCGACTCATCGAGACAAACGCGACAAGCACGTCAGTCAACGCAGTTTGCGGTCGCGCTACAAGCTGCACGAACATACATTTATGCTGCGCATTCCCAGCCAGTCGGTCCTGGTCGGCAAGACCTTGGCTGAGAGTCGCATCGGTTCGTCGACTGGCATGATCATTCTCGCGATGGTGCGTGACGGCCGAACCGATACCCTGCCCCGGCGCAAGACCGTCCTGCGCGGTGGCGACGGCATCCTGGTGCAGGGACGCCTGGACCAGTTTCGTGAGCTGCGTCGCTGGAGCGACCTGGTGATCGAGCGCGAGACGCCCGTGCTCAAGTCCATGGTTGCCGCGAAAGTTGCTTACGCAGAAGTGACCATCTCCGATACTTCACCTTTGCTAGGCGAACTGGTGCGCCACGCTGAGTTTCGAACGCGGTTTAATGTCGCGGTGGTCGGGCTGCGGCGTGATGATCGTTATCGCCTGACAAACCTGGCTTACGTTCCGCTGCGCAGTGGCGAACGCGTTCTCGTGCAGGGCGAACTTGATGCCATCGAGGCTATTGGCAAGTTCTCTGACTTCAGCGACGCCGAAGTGCTGACGCCGGAACGGTTGGCAGAGGAATATCACACCGAAGAACGCATGTTCGTTGTGCGCCTGCCAAAGTCCAGCGAACTTGTCGGCGCAACTCTGGGCAAGAGCCGCCTCGCGGACGTTTTCGATTTTCGCGTCGTCGCAATTTTTCGCGATGGCACGCTCAATGTAATGCCGGGTGGCGACGAGGAACTCGATGGCGGCGACCTGTTGTTGTTGGAGGGCCAAGTCGGCGATCTCGAAGTATTACGCGGCTTGCAGGAAATAAAGATTGAAACCAGCGTACCGTCGAACCTGGGTGCGTTCGAGTCCGAACGGTTGACCCTGATGGATGCCACCTTGCACCCGCGAAGCACGCTGGCCGGACGCAGTGTCGGCGAGCTAAATTTTCGCGAGCGTTACGGTATTGAACTTGCCGGTGTCTGGCGAGAAGGAGAAACCACGGGGGTTGAACTAGCCAATGAGACATTGCAGATCGGCGATGGCTTGCTGCTGTTGGGTCCACGCGACCGTCTCCAGCTGCTCGAATCGGATACCGACTTTCTCATTCTTACGCCACTAGGCCAGGAACCACCTGACACCCGCCGCGCACCGCTAGCCGCATTCTTGATGGCTTGCGTGATTATTTCGGTCATGCTCGGTTACGCACCTATTTCTATCGCCGCTGTCGTGGGCGGCAGCCTGATGGTGCTAACGGGTTGCCTGAATATGGAACAGGCGTATCGCTCGATCGACTGGCGAGCGATATTCTTGATTGCCGGCATGTTGCCGCTCGGCACTGCCATGCAGGAAACCGGTGCCGCGACTTACCTGGCCAATCAGGTCATGCTATTGCTCGGCGATGCAGGACCGTGGCCGGTGATCATGGGTCTGTATGTCCTGACGGCGATGGCAACGATGATTATTCCGACGGCCGCGCTCGTCGTACTTATGTCGCCAATCGTTCTATCAGCCATGTCCGACATGGGGCTGCAGCCAGAAACAGCCATGATGGCGGTCGCGATGGCTGCATCAGCGAGCTTTACAAGTCCGATCTCACACCCTGCCAATATTCTCGTCATGGGCCCCGGCGGCTACCGATTCGTTGACTACCTTAAAGTCGGCGTGCCGCTGACAATTGTCGTCTTTATCACCGTGATGGTTTTGCTACCTATACTTTGGCCGCTGCAAGCTGCATAGCCAATCGAACCGGGAATCATTCTTCTTGAATAACACTGTCGTAATCGCTGGCGCCGGTCACTCTGCCGGCCAACTCATTGCATCGCTGAAGCAACAGAAATTTGACGGTGAAATAGTCCTGTTGGGGGAAGAAGCATATTTGCCCTATCAAAGACCGCCGTTGTCGAAGAAATACCTGGCAGGTGAACTGAAAGCCGAACGGCTACTCTTCAAACCCACGTCGTTCTACGAAGACGACAATCTGACGATCGCCCTACAGACAAGAGTCTGCGAAATCTCCTGTGCCAACAAGACAGTACGGACAGAAGGCGGCAAAGACATTCCATACAGCACTCTTGTGCTCGCCCTCGGCTCACGCGCGCGTGAAGTACCAGTCGCCGGTACTGGTTTGCAAGGCGTTCATTACCTGCGAGGGATTGTTGATGTTGATGCTTTACGACGCGACATCGGGCCCGGCAAGAAAGCTGTGATTGTCGGCGCTGGCTATATTGGTCTGGAGGTCGCCGCAGTGTGTCGCCAGCTGGGGCTCGATGTAACCGTCGTCGAAATGACTGATCGTGTAATGAGTCGTGTCGTGTCGCCGCAGGTGTCCACTTTTTTTCAACGGGTGCACGAGCAACACGGCGTAAAATTTTGCCTCTCGACCGGCTTGAAAGCGATTCACGGCTCCGGGCGGGTGTCTTCAGTTGAAATCGAAAGCGGCGAAAACCTGCCAGCAGATATTGTGCTGATTGGTGCCGGAATTTTGCCAAATAGCGAATTGGCGGAAGATGCAGGACTCGATGTCGATAACGGGATAGTTGTCGACGCTCGGTGCCAGAGCAGTGATCCGCATGTCTATGCGATCGGCGACTGCTCTTCGCACCCAAGCGATATATACGGACGCCGCATACGACTTGAATCCGTACACAATGCGTTGGAACAAGCAAAGACCGCTGCGAGTAACATCTGCGGCGTGGAGAATCATTATTCCCAGGTGCCCTGGTTTTGGTCCGACCAATATGACCTGAAGTTGCAGATCGCAGGCTTGTCCGAGGGCTATGACCAGGTCGTATTACGCGGTATCGAGGACGAGCAGAAGTTTGCGTGTTTTTACTTACGGGATGGGCGACTTATTGCCGTGGATGCGATCAATTCGCCAAGAGAATTCATGCAATCGAAAAAATTGATCGCCGCGCAAGCCGACGTTGATCCTGTGCTCTTGGCTGATCCGGCCCTGGATCTTACTCAGTCTGGACGGTAGCAGCGGGTTCCATCGGCGGAAGCTCGATGGTCAATTCCCCGGTCATGGCCACCGGCCCAAGATCGACTGTGTAAGCTTTGGCCGACAAGGCCTCAACGGCCGATGAGTCGAGCCCTGCGAACCTTCCGGATCCGCCAGCAACCAATGCGGTTCCAAGTGTTCCTGGGCCGTCGGTAATATTCTTAAGCCAGATTCCGCGCCAGTTGTCTCCTGAACTCCTGTACGCCGGCATGACGATGTCCTGGATGTACGCCCAGTAATTTTCAGTTTGCTGAATAAACATGCTGCCGCGTTGCGGCAAATATATGTGCCAAACGGCGTCCACCATGGCCTTGCCGCGCGGAATACTGGTTAGCTCTGATTCCGAAGAAAACTTAACGCCGATGCCGGCCATGCGACCGCGACTGTCGTCAAGTACGTTTAGCGTGACCGTAGTATTGCGCACGGTCGGCTCCCACAGTTGCTCGACCCTTGGTGGATTGGGCGCAATCCGCGACTCGCCGTCATTCGTATGGATAATCGTATCCTGTGCCGCGACGGAGTAACTCAGGTGAATCACTTCGTTTTCTGTCACGGACAAGGGAGACAATCCTTGCTTAGTGACGAACGGGTTGTAGAAAACTACAACAGCGACGACGACCAGGCCGAAAAACATGCCTGCCGCGAATAAAGCAATATTCTTAATCACGACTCATCCTCCAGAGTCGCGACGAACCGTGTACTAAGTTCGATTCTGCCAACCGGCGCGTCCTCCGAGCCGCTGGAATCAGCAATCCATCGTTCTGTCACTTGTCCGATCAGCCCGGCAAACTCCCGTGTCCCCGTTCGCAGATCGCCTCGTCTGAATGGCTCGTTCTCAAGCTTTGGGCGCATCAAAACGTAGCCGGATCCGCGGGCGGGCATGTGAAAGGTCCACTCGACAATCGCTCCGTCGACTTCATTGGCAGCGATACGACTTGCTACACCGATAACAATGTCATTGGCGTTGCGAATTTTGAAGAGCTCGGCACGCGTATTGGCGAGCAGTTCTTCGCGCGGCCACTCCAGTCCGCGCGGCACCGTTGTTTCCTGATTGCCCGCACCGATGACGATACGATCGTCTGGAATATTGGCGTAGTAAACCTCGTTGTTGCCGCCATTAGGTGTGACGCTAATTATTGAACGTTCACGCGCCTGGTCGACAGGCTGAACAACAAATAGCACTGCCACGCCAACCACGATGCCCGCGACGAACCCAATGAGAAGTCTTTTAACCAAAACCGTATTCCTCTTGCCCGCACCAAGTTTAGTTAAATTTGCCTTCTGGTCACACCATCGGCATTGAAATTGTGACGGAGCGCACAACATACGCGCTCACTTATGCCTGCGAGTCACTCTAAGCACCTAAATTTTCAGGCTTTTCGATAGGTGATCCGCGCTGTACAATCCGTCGACTGTCGCTTATTACAAGATCAGAAATTCAGATCGTGCCTACACCCATAGCTCTTTGGTCAGGACCCAGAAACGTATCTACGGCCTTGATGTACAGCTTCGCGCAACGTGATGACACGCGGGTAGTCGACGAGCCTCTTTACGGACACTACCTGCGAGTTTCCGGAGCACGACATCCTGGTGACGACGAAGTAATGGCTGCGATGAATTGTGACGGAAATGCCGTCGTCGACGGCTTGATGGCGCAAGCGGACAAATCGCCGAACATCAATTTTTTTATCAAGCACATGGCCCATCACCTGGTCGACCTGGACCTGCGGTTTGTTAACCGCTGTCGCAATATTTTTCTGATTCGCAACCCGCGCGAAATGTTGCCTTCTTTGACGATTCAGTTACCACACGCCACATTGGCAGATACCGGCTTGAAGAGACAATGGGAACTCCTGGAAGAACTTCAGCGCTCGGACAAAGCAATCATCGTTCTGGACTCACGCGAGCTGTTGATGAATCCATCGGCAGTACTGCGCGAGCTTTGTGCGAAATTGAACATGCCTTTTCAGACTGAGATGCTGAACTGGCCGACAGGACCGCGAATGGAGGATGGTATCTGGGCGAAATACTGGTATCACGCCGTGCACCAAAGCACCGGTTTTGCCGAGTATCGCCCGAAGGAAAATTTTCCCGATGAGTTACTGGCTCTTCTTGAAGAATGCCGGCCCTGGTATGACAAATTATTCGCGCACGCTATTCGCGCACCTGAAAATGGAGAGTAGACCTTGAAGAAATCCGACCCGCGCAACAGTGACATACTAGTGCACGTCAATGGCCAGCTCGTACCACGCGCCGACGCCAAAGTGTCGGTCTTCGACAGTTCCGTTCAGGGCGGCGATGCCGTCTGGGAAGGACTGCGTGTTTACAAAGGTAGAATCGCAGAGCTCGACGGCCACTTGCGGCGATTACAAAACTCTGCAAAGACGCTTGCGTTTGACGGCGTACCGTCCAGCGATGAGGTTCGGCGAGCCATCTTCGCTACGCTGGAAGCGAATGGTATGCGTGATGAAGCACATATCCGACTGACGTTAACGCGCGGTGAGAAAATCACTTCCGGAATGAACCCAAGATTCAATCAGGCGGGATGCTGCTTGATCGTACTCGCCGAATGGAAGCCGCCGGTATACTCGGACGACGGTATCCGCGTGATCACCGCCTCCACGCGCCGTAATACTCCGTTGTGCCTGGATTCAAAAATTCACCACAACAATCTGCTGAACAATATTCTCGCATCGATAGAGGCAAATGTTGCGGGCGTCGACAGCGCAATCATGCTTGATCTCGATGGTTTTGTTTCTGAGACCAATGACACCAATTTGTTTATCGTGAGCGAAGGCAAAGTAATGACACCGTTTGCCGATGCCTGCCTGCCCGGATTGACTCGACGTATGATTCTCGACATCTGTGGACAGGAAAATATTCCCGCAGAAGAACGACGCCTGTCGCTAACGGAGCTCTATTGCGCCGACGAGGTGTTTACGTCCGGAACGATGGGTGAGCTGACGCCGGTACTGGAAGCTGACGGCCGTATTATCGGCGATGGCGTCCTGGGTAGTGTCACCAAGAAACTACAGGCACTACATCGTGAGTATGCGTACGCGAACGGCACGCCGTTACCGTTCTAGGTACCTGAACTGAAGTAGGTCGCCAGGTACTCGTCAAGGCTGATGCTGTCGCTGGCTTCTATTTGTTGCTGCTTGAAGATCGATTCTTTAGCTTCGGTGGAAAATTGCTGCATGCGATCATCGGATAGCGGTGCGATGGCATCGAAGTAGTCTCGATGCCCTTCTGCGAGTGACATCGCCAACTCGAAAAAGCTCAAGCCATCGTCCCGCAGTTTGTTAAGGACACGCGCCGATGGTGTTTCGTCCGCGTCGGCAACTAGCCCGTGCATAAGGCGCACAGCGTCCGTGTATCCGCTGCAATCTTCCTGCCGATCAAGACACTCCGCAATGCCCAAGACTTTTTCCAGGATCTCCTCCGCCCAGGACTGCAAGGCGACTGGCTCACCGTTCCTTTGCAAGAGAAACTTTGGATCGCGCCCGTTCTTGGCTGTCATGGTCTGATTCAGCTTTGTCTCGTCGAGAGACTCACTGCACAGCGGTGGGCTATCTTCCAGCAAGCAGTAGATCAGGAACGCTTCAACAAAACGCATCGTATTCTGATTAATTCCCGCCGGGTCATCGACGTTGATGTCGAGGGATCTGATCTCGACATACTCGATTCCTCCGCGACGTAAAGCGGCGGTCGGCCGTTCACCGGACATTGCCACGCGTTTCGGTCGAACCGAACTGTAGTACTCGTTCTCGATCTGCAGGCTATTAGCATTCAGTTGCCGATACTCACCGTCGACCTTTACGCCTATTGCTTCGTACTCCGGCTCGCGAGTTTCAATCGCGGCACTAAGATCACGAACATATGACTCCAGGCTGTTTAACGATATGTTCATTTTCGACTGGGTTTGGTTGCTGTATCCCAGATCGCTCATTCGTAGCGATGTACCGTACGGCTCATACAGTGTTTCAGATTTGAGCGCAGGCATCGCAAGCTCAGCGTCGCCCGCAAATGATTTGCACATGGCCGGCGATGATCCGAACAGGTACAGGACCAGCCATCCAAAACGACGGAAATTGCGTACCAGGCCAAGGTAGTGCTCGGATCGAAAATCGTCATCGTCCTGCTCGCTGCCCAGAACATCCTTGTACAGTGGCCAAAAATTCTGCGGCAAGGAATAGTTGAAGTGCACTCCTGCAATAGTTTGCATTTGACGGCCGTAACGATGGCCGAGTCCGCGGCGATAGATGGTCTTCATCCGTCCGACGTTCGACGTTCCGTACTGCGCGAGTGGAATTCTTGAGTCCACAGGAATTCGGCACGGCATGCTGGCCGTCCAAAGTAACTCGTCGCCCAGGTTTGCATAGGTGAATTGATGCACGTCACAGAGAAACTGTTGTGCCTCCCACGTACTGGGAAATGCCGGTGTAATGAACTCAAGTAGCGCTTCTGAGTAATCCGTCGTTATGTAGTTGTTGGTTAACGCCGAACCCAAAGCAGCCGGGTGCTCAGATTGCGCGAGATAACCATCAGCGTTGATACGTAATGATTCTTTCTCGATGCCTTTGAGGCCGCCTGCGAGAATGCTGCAATCCCTTGCTGCGATTGCGCTGAAGCGCTTTTCGAATCCCATCTTTTTCATCAGTGCCGTTTTACCATAAGCGCGCGACAACCGCGCCTTTCATCTTAGGGGAAGTTTTCTGCGGTATGATGAACAGCACCACATCATGAGCTTCTCAACCTCAAAATTCGTTGCTGCCACTGCCGTTCTGGCGCTGTCGCTAATGTTCCCCGAACCCGCGCACGCGTTTCGCTGTGGCACAAAACTGGTCAAAGACGGCATGCATGAAGCGCAGGTGATTGCGGTATGCGGGGAACCGACCACCCGACGAAATCTAGGCGTTGCCGTTCGCTACTACGACTACCGTTATTACCGCGAATCATCCCCAGGCTGGTCGTCGTCCCGAAGTCCCGGCTACGGAAATCTGGCATCGGAAGTCGTTATCACCGAGTACGTCTACAACTTTGGACCACGAAAGTTGATGCGCCGATTGATTTTCGAAGGCGGTGTGCTGGTAACAATCGAGTCAATCGGCTACGGCTATATAAAAAAGTAGCCAGGCAACGCATCCCGTTTAGCAAAGCGGCCATTCTGCGCGTAGAATTCCTTAACTAACGACAACCTGTATCGGAGCAATGCCCGCATGAATGATTCCTTATCGCGACGAGTGCGTGATCGCGCCGCCGGACCCGCCACATTAGTCAGCGAAGGCTGCAAAATTACCGGCATGATTACTGGTGATTGCGACTTTCAAATTAGCGGAACCATAGACGGTGATTGTGACCTTGAAGGCACAGTCACCCTTTCTCAGAGTGGTGTCTGGGTAGGCACGATACGGGCCGGCAACGTCATTATCGCCGGACAGGTTGAAGGCAACATCGACTCCAGCGGTCACGTGGAAATCACAGAAACCGCCAGAATCTCCGGTACAGTGTCGGGCGAAGCCATCGCCGTAGCAGAGGGCGCGGTCGTTGAAGGTGTTATGCAGACCAGCGGCAATAGCGGCCCACAAGCGTTCGTCGAAAAACGCCAGGATGACTAAATATAGCGCTGTCGCATATATGGTATTCTAGATGCATATATAGTACAAAATTAGCCGAATTCGGAAACAAAGACAGTCGAAAAAAGCCGGTGATACACTCATTATCACTAGGATCAGCACGATCTGTTCGCCAGAAAAACAATAATGATCGGCAAGAAGCTTCCACAAAATTTGCTCTCAGGGCTAGCGCTCGGCGTCTGTGTCGGAGCGATCATGCTTGCGTTGTTCTATGGCCAGTATCGGTGGTTGGCCGGAGAAATCGTCAACACAAGTGCCGCTGAACACGAGGTCGTCCTGCGCGAAAGCTTCGAGCGGCGTTTTCGTGCTCAACTACATGAGCTAGCTGACCTTGTCGCTGTGGACGTCGAGAATAGCGAAGCCGAAGAAATCGCCGCAACTTTAGATCGAATGGTTGCAGACAATATTGCGCTATTGGGCTTGCGCGTCGATGTCGGCGACGCCGCACCGTTGCAGGTTGGCAACGTACCATTTGCAAGCGAGGGTGAAGTCGTCTGGCTAAGTAACTCGATTACGATGCCTTATCCGATTTATCAGCAGGAAGAAGCTATCGGCCAAATGTACGGTACGTTTTCGCTGAACGATCTGCGCGCAGAATCGGCGACGTTCGCAACCGAAATAGCCGATAAGGAAGCGCATAGTCGGCGCATCAGTTACGTATGGATTGGCCTCGGCACATTAGCCACTCTCATTTCGTATCTGTTGGTCGTTTGGGCGATGGCGAGAAAACAATCTGTTCGAGTGCGAGCACTAAAGAATCAAGCAGAAAAATTTAGTGACGCCGATTTTGGCGAACCGCTGATTGAAACACGTGACGACGAACTCGGTGAGCTCGCATCGGTTTTCAACGATATGCGAGATCGACTTCGAACAACGACCATTTCACGCAACTACGTGGACAGAATTTTGTCCGGCATGAATGAGGCGATCATCGTCACCGATTCGACCGGCATGATTACGCGAACAAATCGTGCGACTACGATTTTGTTGGGCTATGACGAAAATGAACTCATCGGCAACGCTATCGACAAGATCGTCAATAAGAAAAAAACCACGGCTCTGGACAACAAGGGCGCATCGGGAATCCCGCAGGAAGCCTTTTTCGAGAGCAAGTTTGGTGAAGTCATACCTGTCTCCTATACCTGTTCTGTGGTTGCGGACCAGGATAGCCGGTCTGAGGATCGTATTTACGCAGCGCAGAATATTACCGAGCGCAGGCGAGCTGAACAGCGAATTCGCTACCTTGCCAGAATTGACGCGCTGACCAAGATTCCGAATCGCATGCAGTTTCAACACCTGCTGCAACGCAGCATCGCCAGAGCACGTCGTGCAGGCAATCCGCTCTGCCTGTTTTACGTCGACATCGATCACTTCAAGGAGATCAACGACACGTTTGGACACCTCGCAGGCGACGCAACGTTGGAAACAGTGGCGGAACGACTTACGGCTGCGCTACCTGAGAATTCGATCATTGGGCGGCTGGCCGGCGACGAGTTTGCGGTGTTAATCAATGACCTGGGACCAGACGGAACAGGACGGGCCGAAGTCGACAAACTCGCAAGGGCGTTGCTTGATCGCCTTGCAGACCCATTCTTTGTACAAGGCCACGAGGTATTCATGACGGCAAGTATGGGAATTGCTTTCTATCCCAACGACGCGGCCAATGTGATTGACCTTATCCGCAACGCAGATGCTGCGTTGTATAGCGCGAAGAAATCGGGCGGCAACGTGTTCGACTACTACGTACCACAAATGAACGAAGCGGCAGTCGAACGCCTGATGACGAAGAGCAAGCTAAAGCGGGCTTTCGAGCGAGACGAACTGCTGGTCCACTATCAACCCAAATACAACATTGTCACAGGCGAAATATTTGGCGCCGAAGCATTGGTTCGCTGGGAATTGCCGGATCGTGGACTCATCCTGCCTGCGGACTTCATACCGATCGCGGAAGAGACCAATCTCATCATCGAAATCGGCGAGTGGGTGCTGGACAAGGTATGCGAGGACTTTCGCATATGGCAAAGATCTGTATCCTCGCCGGGTCGTGTATCCGTGAATCTTTCGCTGAAGCAGCTCAAGCAAGCCAATTTCATCAACCGCATTAGCGCTATACTTCGCGGCCACGAGGTATCACCGACCTCTTTAGAACTTGAAATAACCGAAACAACGTTGATGGAGAATCCGGAACGCACGATTCGCCTTTTGGACCAGTTGTATGCGCTCGGCTTGCACCTTGCAATTGATGATTTTGGCACCGGCTACTCGTCGCTTAGCGCCCTGCAACAGTTTCCGATCAGCACACTCAAGATCGATCAGTCATTTGTCCGGGATGTGGCCGATAATCCTGACGATGCAACATTGGTCGGCACAATTGTTCAGATGGGACGCAACTTGAATATGGATGTTGTCGCGGAGGGCGTCGAAAACGAAGAGCAACTGAGCCTCTTGCAACGACTGGACTGCACATTTGTCCAAGGCCTGTTGTTTGGAAGCCCAATGAGTTCAGACAACTATCTGGAGCTGCTGCTGGCCCAGGCGGAAGGCACAAACACACATCGCGCGTTGTTCGCGTAATCCGGCTTCAAACACAAATCATTGAATTACACTGTGTTTTTTTCATCGCTTCACACCGCTTAAACATCATGCTTAAATTGCCTCTGGAAATAAATCAGTCTGCGACCAATTCCGCTGCGCAGGCCTTACATGACGGAACCGAATAAATGAACAAAATAACCAAGACTGCAATTGGCTGTCTCCTGTTGATTGCTGCGCCGCTGGCTTTTGCTTGTGACTACCCGGAACGTCCCAGCATTCCTGATGGGTCCACAGCGTCGAAAGAAGAATTGCTGGCCGCTAAAGACGCTGTCGGAGCTTTTCTCGCCGGTGTTGACGAGTACCTTACGTGCATAGAGAGTGCCGAGAAGGATACTGTCGCTGCGTTGGAAAACCCTGATCCCGAAGACCTCAAACGACGCGATGAAATGATTAGCAGCAAATTTGACGCCGCAAATGAAGAAAAGGCTTTAATAGGCGAGCAGTTCAATCAGCAGGTCCGCGCATACAACGCCGCGAGGCAGGCTAACTAAGAAAGTACTTTGTTACACAAAAACGCCCGCTACAATGCGGGCGTTTTTGTTGCTCAATTTTTGACTTTTTCAGAGCTTGTTAATTTCACTGCGCAGATCAAACTTATTCTCGGTGACGATACGTTCCAACACACGGATTCGTTCTTCAAGTTTCTCCACTTGCGCCAGCGCCTCCTCGAGCTCAAGGTCTCTGTTCGACTTTTTGTTCGCTTTATTCTTACTTAGCTTGGCGATGGTGTCTGCACCAACGACAATAGCGACAATACTGACAATAGCTGCCCAAGTACTCATTGATCATCCCTTAGTTTGATTTCGCTCATTATAGATTGCGAATTTCTCTATCCAGCTGATAGCGCGACGATGTAATGTGCTTCTCGAGGTCCGCCAATCGCTTGTCCAGGGATCGACATTTGTCTCTGACTTCGATCGCAGCTTCGCTTGGCCCGACTTCCTGTTGGCGTTTGGCCTCCTTCCTTGCCCGGCGGCGCTCACGTCTACTCGTCTTCGCTGGCTTCTGCCGCACTACTACGCGTTCGTAGACCGTACCGGATCGCGCTGGTATTAGAAATACCGCAGCCAGATAGGCAATCACTGCCATCGGCATCGCGACAATAAAAGCGATAATGGCCAGAATCCGCAAGACGCGCAAATTGAATCCGAAGTAATCAGCCATGCCGGCACATACACCGCCGAGTACTGCCCGGTCCGAGGACCTGTAAAAACCTCTGCGCGAATAAGCTTCTGAGGCGCTCATACACGCCTCCAGAATTCATACTCCGTTTCCCGTCCAGAGTAGACCAGCGGTTTTTCGCGAATCAGTAACCACGCCGCGACGTAAACGGCAAAAGTCAGCCAGGAAAAAACGAGAAACGAGATTACCGCGATTAGACGAACCATGCCGACTCGGAAGTTGAAGCGGTCAGCAATGCCGGCGCAGACGCCAAAAATCCAGGCCTGGTCACCGTCGCGATAGAAACCGCGTAACGGCCCGTTGTCGCTATTCCACATTCGTTGACTCATCATATCCTCCTCTTCCTAGCCTTCCGCTACTTTCTTCTCTTCCTGCGAAACGCGCTGCTTAAGTTCATCCAGCTCCTTCTGAACTGATTCCTCAGACTCCAGCCCGGCGAATTCATGATTAAGATCTTTTGGCAGGCCGAGGTCGTAAGCTTCGACGCGCCCTTCCACATCGTCAATACGACGGGTGTACTGCTCAAACCTGATCATCGCGTCGTCTATCTTGTAGTCATGAATCTTTTTTCGCGCGGCGAGACGGCTACTCGCTGTCTTATGCCGCGCTAGCAACGCTTTCTGACGCATCTTCGCGTCTTCAAGTTTGCCTTCCAGTCGAGCGATGTCCTCATTCAACTTGCCAAGACCTTCGTCGACCGCCAGGTAGTCTTCCTTGATCACGTCCGCGGCGCCCTGCGCGCGCGACTTTTCAACCAACGCTGCTTTGGCCAGATCTTCGCGCGCTTTGCGCATTGCGAGCTCAGCTTTGTCGCCCCAATCCCCAACCTCGCGATCGAATGTTTCGAGTTTGCGATTCAGATCTTTCTTATCAGCGATCGAACGCGCGGCTGCCGAACGTACTTCGACCAGCGTGTCCTCCATTTCCTGAATCATCAACCGAACAATCTTTTCCGGGTCCTCGGCTTTGTCGAGAATCGCGTTGATGTTCGAGTTCACGATGTCTGAGAATCTCGTGAATATGCCCATGAATATTTCCTCGTTGCAGGTGAATCTTAGTTTAACTATTGCAGCTTCCGTGCCAACACGACCTGTATTCCTCTAACTTACTGTTAAATAATGATAAATATGGATTATTCAAGTGCGATTCGACATCACCGTTTTGGTATTTTTCGCTAACGTTTCGCTTTTTTCACCATAGTATGGTGAAATTAACCAATGACCGAAAGACATATGACCCAACAGATCATCGGCGAAGCGCCAGCTTTCCTGGCAATGCTTGAGCATGTATCGCGCGCTGCCCCATTGGATAGGTCAGTTTTGGTTGTCGGCGAACGGGGTACTGGCAAGGAATTGATTGCCTCTCGCCTGCACTTTCTTTCAGAGCGCTGGGAGCAAAATGTCGTCAAGGTTAACTGCGCTGCACTGACGGAGACGATTCTCGAATCCGAGTTATTCGGACATGAGGCAGGCGCATTCACAGGCGCACAGAAAACCCACGTGGGTCATTTCGAACGGGCCGACGCTGGCACCTTGATTCTGGATGAGATCGCGACCATTACGTTACGAATGCAGGAGAAGATCCTGCGTGTGATCGAGTATGGCGAGATGCAAAGAGTGGGTGGCAGCGACACCTTGCGTGTCGACGTCAGAATCGTAGGCTCTACGAATGCTGACTTGCAATCGCTTGCCGCGAAGGGTCAGTTTCGACGCGACTTGCTCGACCGACTCGCTTTCGACGTCATCACCGTACCGCCTTTGCGTGAACGAATGGAAGACATCATGCCGCTCGCGCACGCGTTCGCTATCAACATGGCCAGCGAACTGCACCACTCCTACTTTCCTGGGTTCAGTGCGCGTGCCTCTTCGGCATTGCTGCGTCATCAATGGCCGGGCAACGTACGTGAGCTTAAGAATGCCGTGGAGCGCTCGGTTTATCGGTCGGATACGCCGGAGACCCCGATTGCAAAAATCGCTTTTGATCCTTTTGATTCTCCCTTCAAGCTGGCGGAACCGGAAGAGACCAAGCGGCAAGCTAAAGCGCACACACCTGCACCTCTGTTGCCGGCAGACTTACCAGCAAGGCTGACTGACCTGGAGAGAGAATTGATTGAGGCTGCCCTGGAGCGTTCGCGATTCAACCAGAAAGTTGCCGCCAATATGTTGGGACTAAGCTACCACCAACTGCGTGGGCGGCTGCGCAAACTCGATATTTCGGGAAGTCCGCCCTCGCCTTAGCTCGCATCATCGCGATAGCGACGCAAATATACGGCACCGCTGACGAAAACACCGCAGACGACGAGTCCAGCCCACACTTCGAAACTGGAAAAGAATGCGCCGTAGTCCAGCCAGGATACGAGACTCAGGTTCTCGGTCAGCATTGATTGCAGATCGTCCTCGTCAAATGACGAGTGGCTCATGCTCTTTAAGCCGTCGAACAATGGAATTGTATCCATCCGCAATCGAGTCAATATGGCTTCGCCCAAAGTCCATGACTTAAACAGGATGTACTCGAGTATCGGCAGAATCGCGATCGGCAAAACTGCACGAAGCAACGGCCCGCGTTTAGCCCAGGCTGATACCAGCAGAAACCACCCTATTAAAGGTGCCAGCCAGATAGGCAGCGCAATCAGGACACTTAGCACCGCGCCCCAGGTGTCGAACAACGGTACGGCACCCCAGATCATGCGGCCCGGATTAGCGCCTTCGGTTGCGAGCCAGATACTGACGATAATCAGGTTCAGTAAATGAGAAATTACGACCGCGGCAAAAGTTGCCAGCGGTATGGCGATAAAGACCACCAGCAGCTTCGATATGACCGTTTCTGCGTCTGTAATTGGTAGTGAACGCCAGAACAGGATGCTCTTGTCCTTTCTTTCTGCGTACAGGGCGTCAAGGCAATAGAACAATGTCAGGAACCACATTGCCATTACGAATACAGTGGTATTCCCGATTAAAGAGGCGGCCAGTGCGGCTCGCCGTACGTTTTCGGGAGCGGTCATGTCAGCGACCTTACCAAGGTCCGCATTCATCGCTTCGCCAAATGCGCCGATTGCGACGACCATTGCAATCGCCAGGAAAGTCACGACGGCTGCAACTGCGGCGGGAGTCACCCAGATTGAACGATGTTCCCAGATTTCGCGGCGAACCAGTGCCATTTGTTGATTGATCATGCCGCTGCTCCCTTCACCTTAGCCACAAACAGGTCGGCCACCGATGGAGTATGCAATTCACCCAGCCCCTCGAGCTGATCGCGACCGATGTTTTCAAACGTCATGACGTGTTTGCCGAATACATCTCGTTCATGCAGCGGCCCGAGTCGGCGCGCTGTCTCTGCGTCCTCACCGGATGTCAGTAGCTCGGTAAATGACTCCGGAATGGAATCCATACTGGAATCGAGAATTATCTTGCCACCATTTATAAACATGATGTCGGTCAGGAGATTTTCGATCTCTTCAACCTGGTGGGTCGTAATAAGAATAGTACGTTCGCCATCGAAGTAGTCGTTCAAGAGGTTGCCGTAAAACTCTTTGCGAAAAATGATATCCAGGCCAAGCGTCGGCTCGTCGAGTACCAACAACTTCGCGTCGACGGCCATGATGATGGACAGGTGCAGTTGCGTAACCATACCTTTCGACAACTGACGTACTTTCGATTCGCGTTTGATCTTCGTTGCACCAAGAAACTCTTCAGCACGCGAACGAGAAAAATTGGGGTGTGTATTGGCGACAAAGTCGAGCAAGTCAGAGACACGAATCCAGCGTGGCAGCACCGCAACGTCGGCGATGAAACAAATGTTTTTCATCATCTCCTTACGTTGTCGAAAAGGGTCTAATCCCAGAACCGACAGTTGGCCCTGACAATCCGTCAGGCCTAGCAACGCCTTCAATAGTGTTGTCTTGCCGGCACCGTTCGGACCGATAAGACCGACAATCTTGCCCTTCTCGATTTCGAAACTGACATTATCTACGGCGCGTAAATCACCAAAGTGTTTTGACACACGATTCGCTGTAACCAGACTAGTCATTCCTTGCCCCCTGCTCCGTCTGACTTACTACTCTTGCCCAGCAGATCCTCGGCCGACAGACCCAGGCGTTCGATTGTGGCAAGAACGATCGGCCATTCCTTTTCAAGAAACCGTGCTCGTTCATCTTTAAGCAACTGGTCGCGCGAACCCTCGGTAACAAACATGCCACGACCGCGCTTCTTTTCAACGAGCCCCTCGTCGACCAGTTCCTGATAACCTTTAAGAACCGTCAACGGATTCAAGCGATACTCTGCCGCGACATTGCGCACTGACGGCAGCGCATCGCCATCACCAAGTACGCCTTCAAGGATCATCGCGACAACGCGGTCCCGCAGCTGTCGGTAGATCGGCAGATCTTCATTCCATTTAGGGTCCATCACGCATCCATTAAAAAAAGCGCCGACCAATCTGGTCGGCGCAAAAGGTCCGTCGCTACCTTTCTCGCCGTTGTGACGGAAACTGATTTAGTCGCCATGCTAAATATTAATCCCTGACTTCCAGCACCACCTGAAATTCGGTTTCAGACAATGATTCCGCCGCGTAGGCTGCCGAACCACCTTGTCCTGCGATTAGCGCAGCCGCCATCAATGCCAGAACCGTTAGGCTGACAATGTCGTTTAAATGGCGAATTACTACGGCTTTCATGCTATTCGCTCCTCAATCTCGCGCTAGGTGAACTGGTGTTATAGTTGACTATAACACTAAAAAGTCTAGATGCAAGCTATTTTTGCCTCTACAGCCCTAACCCAATTCCCGGTTTAGCTGCGTTTGTAGTCATATCAGGAAAGCGAAATAGGGCTCCTGATCAATAGCTTAGGGAAGACCTGTATTGTGCTATCAACCTACCCATCATTAATGACCGGGGATTTGCCGCTTTCGCGGCAGGCGGCTGTCGCCTATGCTCCGGCTATGGAGCACGCCCCGGAAGACAGCGCATTGATGCTGCGCTACAGAGATGGCGACGCCGCCGCGTTTGAGATCCTGTACCGGCGGCACAATGACGCGTTGTACAGATACCTGCTGCGATTGTGCCGGCACCCGCAAAACGCCGATGACATCTTCCAGGAGGTTTGGGGGAAGATAATCAAGGCGGCGGATCGTTATCGGCCGACCGCCAAATTCACGACCTACCTGTATCGCGTGGCCCACAATTGCTTCATCGATTACCTACGCCGCAATAAGCGGCATACACATGTCGGTGACTATGATGCTGACAGCCAGCCAAACCCGGGCGAGTCGCCCGAGACTGCGGTCGAGCGCAGCCTGGCCAGAGAGCGCCTGGATATCGCATTGCAAAATCTACCAGACGAGCAGCGCGATGCTTTCTTGCTGCACGAGGAGGCCGGCCTGAATCTTGACGAGATCGCGTCAGTTACCGGTGCCAACCGGGAGACGGCCAAGAGCCGGCTCAGATATGCAGTAAACAAACTGCGTGTCGCCATCGACGAACCGGCGGAGACATCATGAGTAACGACCGAGATCAGGACAAATGTGTGTCAGAGACCTATCGATCACTGGCCAGCGAGAAGACGCCACAGCATCTTGACCGTAAGATCCTGCAGATGGCGGCTGAGCAGTCGAAGCGTCCGTTGTATTCGCGTTGGATGGCTTGGTCCAGACCGCTGGCATGGGCAGCGACGATAACGCTGTGCCTTGCGATTGCGCTAGAGCTCGCGCGCGAGCCATCGTTGGAACCACTGCCGGCGATCCCGGACGATATCGCCTACGAATTGACTGTACCGGAATCACATTACGCAGCGGAGCCAGAGCGCGGCACAGTTCGAGGGGATTTGCGTAAAGACGAAGCAGCCCAGCTGGAGAATGAGCAATCCAGAGAAATGCCTGCCGCCCTGGCCGACGCTATTGCTTCTGAAAAAACAGCATTGGCGCGCAGCGCCGCAAGCCAGCCGACCAACGAACCGCCTGCGCCGGTTTATGAGGTTGAAGAACAGAAAGCCAAGACATCAGTTGAGATGTTCCGCTATGACGATCGGTCCGCTGCGAAAATGACAACTGCGAACGCTGCAGCAGGCGTGCTTGAGGCTGATATGGCTATTGAAGAGATTTTGGTGGCTGATGACTGCCCCGAGATCATTCAGAGCGATCCCGAGACCTGGCTCAATTGCATTCTGAACCTCGAAAAGGCGGGCGATGAAGAGAGCGCCGAGCGGGAGCGGGATGCGCTTATAGATACATTTCCGGACTTCAAAATGCCCTGAAGATGCTAGAATCCCCGGCCCTTGTTTAAACGACGTTCTAGCTACGTAATTCAGGAATAAACACAATGAAGTCACCTGTTCGCGTCACCATCACTGGCGCCGCCGGTCAAATCGGCTATCAACTCGCTTTTCGCATCGCATCCGGGCAAATGCTCGGGTCTGACCAACCGGTCATTTTGCAACTGCTCGAAATTCCACCCGCGCTTCCTGCGCTGCAGGGCGTGGTTATGGAACTCGATGACTGTGCGTTTCCTACACTTGCCGGCGTCGTAGCAACCGACGATCCGGATGTCGCCTTCAATAACAGTGATTACGCTCTGCTGGTCGGCGCGCGCCCGCGTGGCCCCGGCATGGAGCGCAAGGATCTGCTTGAAGCGAATGCACAGATTTTTTCGGTGCAAGGCAAAGCGATGAACGATCACGCCAGCCGCGACATTCGGGTACTGGTTGTCGGTAACCCAGCCAATACCAATGCCCTGATCGCGAGCAGCAACGCACCGGATATCTACCCGGGCAATTTCACGGCGATGACGCGCCTCGACCACAATCGTGCAACGGCGCAGCTGGCACAGAAAACCGGCAAACACGTTAACGACGTGCAGCGCATGACGATTTGGGGCAATCACTCGGCAACACAGTATCCAGACATCAATCACGCTTCTGTCGATGGCACAGCCGCAAACGAACTAGTCGACCAGGGTTGGTTAGTCGACACCTTCATTCCGGACGTCCAGCAACGGGGTGCGGCGATCATTGCTGCCCGTGGTGCGTCGTCGGCAGCTTCAGCGGCCTCTGCAGCAATCGACCATATGCACGACTGGGCGCTCGGCACGGCTGGCGATGACTGGGTGAGCATGGCAATCCCGGCGGACGGCAGTTATGGCATTGAGCCAGGCGTCATTTATTCCTATCCGGTGCGCTGCAGTGGCGGAAAGTATGAAATCGTTCAAGGTCTCGCTATCAGTGACTTTAGTCGCGAGCGCATGGAAGCCACAGAATTGGAATTGCGCGAGGAACGGTCCGCAATTGAAGCGTTACTTTAACGTTTGCGGGTGGTAGGTTTTAGACGGAGGTAGTCGTTTGTCCAGTTTGCTCATTAGTTTGTTTTGGTTTCTGCTGTTCTTTGGCGGTGGTGTTTTTCTTGCGTACCGGCGTGTGGATCTGCGCACGTCTACCGTCGCAGCTGGCGTCGCAGTTGTCGCCTACACTATTTATACCTTCTCCGGCGGCGGTTTCTGGCTGTGGATGCTGCTGCTGTGGGCAGCACTCGCCGTGCTCATCATCCCTAATTTGACGGATATCCGCCGCGAGAACATCACCCGACCGCTGCTCGAAATCTATCGCACGATGTTGCCGTCGATGTCGGACACGGAACGCGAAGCGCTCGAGGCCGGCAATATCTGGTGGGACGGCGAACTGTTCTCCGGAATGCCGAACTGGGATCGACTGATGTCTTTCCCGGCGCCGACGTTGTCAGAAGAAGAGCAGGCATTCCTGGACGGCCCCTGCGAACAGCTTTGCCAGATGCTCGATGACTGGGAGGTCTGCCACAATCTTGCGGACATGCCGCGGGAAGCGTGGGATTTCATCATCGAAAAACGCTTCTTCGCCATGATTATTCCGAAGCAGTACGGTGGCCTGGAATTTTCGGCGCACGCTAATGCGATGGTCATCACCAAGCTCGCGAGTCGCAGCCCCACGGCATCATCTACCGTCGGTGTACCGAACTCGCTCGGCCCAGCAGAGTTATTGCTGCACTACGGCAGCGACGAGCAAAAAGAACAGTACCTACCTGGATTAGCCGCTGGCACGGAAATTCCTTGCTTTGCACTGACGTCGCCGGAGGCCGGCTCGGATGCTGCCGCGCTGATCGATAACGGCGTCGTATGTAAAGGCAAATGGCAGGGTAAGGAAATCATCGGCATTCGCCTTAACTGGAACAAGCGATACATCACGCTTGCGCCGGTTGCGACGGTACTCGGCCTCGCCTTCAAACTTTACGACCCGGATCATCTGATCGGCGATAAAGATGAATACGGCATTACCGCTGCACTGATTCCGACAGATACCGAAGGTGTGGTCGTTGGTCGACGCCATCTGCCGATGTCGATTGTATTCCAGAACGGACCGACGTCCGGCAAAGATGTATTCGTGCCGCTCGACTACATCATTGGCGGCCAGGAAATGGCCGGCAAAGGCTGGAAGATGCTGGTCGAATTACTGTCAGTGGGTCGAGCAATTACCTTGCCAGCTACCGCAGCGGGCGGCGGCCAAGCAGCAGCCTATGCGTCAGGTGCCTACGCGCGCATTCGCAAGCAGTTCAATACGTCGATAGCCAATTTCGAAGGTGTTGGCGAAGCGCTGACACGAATCGCCGGCCACACCTATATTATGAATGCGGCTGTTTCGGTTACATCCGGGGCCATTGATCAGGGCGAGAAACCGGCCGTACCCTCCGCAATTCTCAAGTACCACTGCACGGAGCTGGGCCGCAAAGTTGCGAGCGACACCATGGATGTCCATGGCGGCAAAGCAATTATGCTCGGCCCAAAGAATTACATCGGTCGCAATTACATGGCTACGCCGATCGCGATCACCGTGGAAGGTGCGAATATTCTGACCCGCAGCCTGATCATTTACGGTCAGGGTGCGATCCGCTGCCATCCTTTCGTTCTACGGGAACTACGCGCCGCGGGTGCCGAAGACCTCGAAGAGGGGCTGATTGAATTTGATGACGCATTATTCGGGCACATCGGCTACGGCATCAGCAATGCGGCCCGCTCACTATTCCTGGCGTTGACGCACGCCAAGTTCAGCCAGGTCCCGCTGAATACACCAACGCGTCGTTATTATCAGAACATAAATCGTTACAGCGCTGCGTTCGCATTGGCGTCCGACTTTGCGATGCTGACGCTGGGCGGCGGTCTCAAGAAACGCGAGCTCTTATCGGCGCGCCTCGGCGACGTTTTGAGTTCTATGTATCTGGCCTCAACCGTGCTCAAACATTTCGAGAATCAGGGCCGACGCGCTACCGACCTACCGTTGGTCGAGTGGTCTGTTCGCAGCCTGATGTATCAGGCACAAGAAGCCCTGCACGCCTTCCTGCAAAACCTCCCGAACCGCTGGGCAGCTGGATTCCTGCGAATTTTCATATTCCCTCGCGGCCGTACCTACTCAGCGCCATCAGATGAACTTGCTAAGAAAGTCGTCGCGTTGATGAGCACCACGGGCGAGGCTCGCGAACGATTGAGTCAACAGGCGTACACAACGGCTGAACCCGGCAACCCAGTCGGCCTGCTGCAAGAAGCCCTCGTCTTGTCCGAAGCCGTTGCGCCTCTGGAGAAACGCATGCGTCAGGCCTTCAAGGAAGGTCTGATCAAGTCAGAGTATCTTGGCGACCAGATTCCCGAAGCGAAGCGTGCCGGTGTCATCAACAAATCAGAAGCAGCCGATCTGGACGATTTCCACACCAGAGTCAGAGACTTGTTAGCTGTCGATGATTTTGCACCTGATGAGTTGACCCGGACTGGTTATGCACCGGCTGCAGTCGAGGACGACGGCGAGAACGTCGCGAAAAAATCAGCTAAAAAGACGGCTAAAAAGAAAGCCAAGAAAAAGACGGCCAGCAAGAAAAAGACCGGACAATAAACCATGCCTGATTCATCGGGACCCATCTATGAAGTAAGACTATTCGTAGATCCCGATGCTGTTGCGGAGTGCGATGCGTGGCTGGAAGACCATGTGCGCAAATCCCTTCGGGATGAGTCTGTTTCTGATTGCTACGTATTTGCAGTGTCCAGTGACGATGACGGTCGCGCCGGGCGAGTGTGTCAATACATCCTGACGGACGATGACGCGCTCGATGAGTCTCTCGGTACTTTATCCGCACAGATCGAAGCCGAGCTGAAAAGCCGCTTTGCCGACACTGTGGAATACAAAGACCGCGTTTTGCGCGAGGACGATTCACCCGATATTCCTCTTGCCGAGTCTCGCAATTGCCTTAATTGCGGAACGAACCTGCGGGGACAATATTGCGGACACTGTGGCCAACGTTCTCGCGGCCGTCTTATCAGTTTGTGGGAGCTAATCACTGACGCATTCGGCGACCTGTTCGAGGTCGACTCACGGCTTTGGCAAACGCTGGTGCCATTAGTAATTCGTCCCGGCCGGCTGACTCACGACTATTTGCAGGGCCGGCGCGCGCGCTTCATGCCACCTTTCCGCATGTACCTGGTACTTAGCCTTGTTTTTTTCATCGTCGCTTTCTTCAACCCGAGAGAGGAACTCGGAATCCTGTTCGAACCACCTGCTGCGGAAGAGGTAGCGAGCATAGCGGAGGAAGAGGAAGAGGAAGAGGAAGAGGATGAGAACGATGTGGATGGGCTTCTCATCGGCATCGATGAGAACGGCGAAAAACTTACCAGCAATGGTGATTGCGACGTTGATGATTCGGATGTCGAAGGCATTCCCGACTTTTTAGCAAAACGCCTGACACCTGAGCGTCTGAAACACGTCTGCGAGCAGATTCATGAAGACGACGGCAAGTCGGTAGTAGAAAAAGTTGTAAATAACGTGCCGACGGCATTGATCGTTCTGTTGCCGCTGATGGCCTTCGTATTGAAAGTGCTGTACCCATTATCGCGTCGCTACTATGTAGAACACCTGCTGTTCTTCGTACACCTGCACGCGTTCCTGTTTCTGCTCATAACCCTGCAGATTCTGTTCGTTCGGCTTGCCGCGATGCTGTCTTTTCCTGAGCTCTTGTCGACGCTGACCATCGTTGCGACGTCAGTCTATGCACCCGTCTACCTTTTCGTAGCCATGCGGCGAGTCTATGGCCAGGGACGATTCGTCACTTTTCTAAAGTACATTGTCCTGACATTAGCCTATATCATGGGTTTTTCCACGATAATTGCGCTAACGTTCGCGTTGGCAGCTTTTTCGATTTAGGCGCATAAGCAAAGGAGCATTCCAATGGCCACAAACAAATTTGCCGCAATAATCTCTATCGCTTCTCTCGCTGTGCTTGCCGCGTGCGGGGGCGACGAACCAGAGGCGCCTGCTGTTGTTGAGGAAGAGGCAGCTCCTGAGATAGCTGTAAAAGAATCAGCGCCAATACCGGAGCCTTCTGGACTACCCAGATCTGTCGCAATGGAGGGCGCAAGTGTATTTTTCATAACACCGGAGAACGGCGCCACGGTCTCCAGCCCGGTCGAAATCGAGTTCGGCCTGGCAGGTATGGATGTCGTGCCTGCCGGCGTGCAGGAGAAATTCTCCGGTCATCACCACCTGCTCGTTGATACGCAGCTGCCCCCGCTCGATCGACCGATTCCCGCCGATATCAATCACATCCACTTCGGCGATGGCTCGACATCCACGCAATTGGAGCTTGAGCCCGGCGAGCACACTCTATTGCTGCTGCTCGGTGACCACCTGCATATCCCGCACGAACCACCTATCGCCTCTGAGACCATCACCATTGTGGTTGAATAGACCCATACGGTTGAATAACCTCAATATGAACAGATAGTTGTGACAAAGGGCCCGGACCACTAAAATCAGCGGCCCAGGAAGAAAATCAAGAAAATGAGCACATCTCCCCAGACAAAACGAATAGGAATCAGCGGCCTTGCGGCCTACGTTCCGCCGTATCGCGTCTGGCTGGAGGACTGGTGTGAGTGGACTGACGACCAGTGGCCGAAGGTTCGCGAGGTGGTTGGGCGCAGCTTTCGGGTGCGCGGCCCCGAACACAGCGTCTACACGATGGCGGCGACCGCCGTTTTGCGGCTTATTGAACAGTACGATGTCGATCCAACCCGTATCAAGTTCCTGGGCCTCGGCACCGAATCCAGCACTGATAACTCAGCCGGCGCGATCATCGTCAAAGGCATGGTTGACCAGGCGCTCGAAGCGCAGGGCAAACCGGCCATCGCGCGCAGCTGCGAAGTGCCCGAATTCAAACACGCCTGTCTTGGCGGCGTATATGGCATGAAAGGCGCCATCCGACATCTGGCGCTTGACGGTGCGGGCGGCCAGGCCATTGTCGTGTGTGCGGACATTGCGGAATATGCACGTGGCAGCAGCGGCGAGCCAACTCAAGGCGCTGGCGCCGTGGCGATGCTGCTTGAAGAAGATCCCAAGCTTGCGGTTGTCGATCTGCCGGCATCAGGTTCAGCATCTGACTACCGGGTTATGGATTTTCGCAAGCCTATGATGCGCTTTTGCGGTCAGGATCGTTCTGAGACACATCACGTTCAGGATTTCCCGGTGTTCAATGGCAAGTACTCGACGACCTGCTACATCGACGAGACCTTGCAGGCGCTGGATGACATGTATCGCAAACGCGATCTCAACCCAATCGAGTACCTGCGATCGCTGAAGACCGTATTTATGCACCGGCCATATCGGCGTATGCCCGAAACCGGCTGGGCCGTCGCGTACTTATTTGCACTGAGCCAAGGCAGCTCTGAAGATCGGGCGGAACTCGCTTCCTACTGCTATGAAGCTGGCATTGACGCCGAACGACTGCGTACCGAAATGATGAGCAAGCCGAAAGTATCAACGCTCGCATCCCCCGAACGGCTGCAGTACGAAATCTACCCGTTAACGATGGCCGCGCTGCGGGTTTTCCGCGCGTCACGCCACTACCGTGTCGAAGTCCTGGACAAGCTCGCGCTGGGCAGCGATGCGATGCTGGATCTTGGCAATCTGTATACTGCCGCTCTGCCTGCGTGGCTGGCCGCCGGTTTTGAGCAGGCGCTGGACGAGAACCGACTGACCGCAGGTGAAGAAGTTCTGACGCTGGGTTACGGCAGCGGTGATGCAGCGGAGGTTATACCGTTCTACATAGCTGACGGTTGGCGCGAAGCAACGAAAGCCATTGGTTTTAGCAATGTCATGGACCGCGCGGTGGACCTTAGCTATGAGCAGTACGCCCAGTTGCATGAGGGTCGCATTCCCGAGGGACTCGCTTACACCGCCCGAAACGAATTCATTGTTGATCACGTCGGCAATGCTGAGGAGCGGCATTTCAGCGACATGGGTATTGAGTACTACCGCTATATCGGTTAAACAGCCAGCGCGCCGAGCTCTTCGTCCGAAAGAATTTCCAGTTTAAGCATTGCTTCGTAAGGATCCCCTTCGAGTTTCAGAAGTGCCGCAAATGCAGGCTCGGTTTTCAGGCCCGACCGCTTAAGATCGATTACTTTGTCGCGCAAGCTGGGCCGCAACTCCAGCAGCCGCTTCTCAATCAGAAAATGGCGCACACCCCATTGCTCACGGATTGGAATCGCCTGGCAAAACAGCTCGATTTCCCAATTACTCGTCCAGAATGCAATGCGCACCGCCGGGTCCGTGAAACGCTGCAAATCCTCAGTACAGAAAACACTTTCGTGGCCAAATCGCTTGGTCACATCCGATTTGAATCTATTGAGATCTTTGGCAGTACACGCGATATCGATGTCGCTGGACTCGATGTCAATACCAAGCGGCGGGGTACCAATGACAGTCGGCTCGAACTCTGCCAGCGCGCGTAGTATGTCTAACTGGTCGAGGACCTGACCAAATGGAAGTCTCTTCATCGAGAATTAACTAGCCAGTCCGATTTGATCCAATTGCCTCAAGCGCAGCCGCAGTGCGTCGGCTGTTGTCTGCAATTTCCATCAATAAGAAGACAATGCCAAAAATTACTACGCACATCACTAACGCAAATAAGAATCCGATTAAACCGAAAATCGCTGCGCCCGCTAGACTTCCGCCTGATCCACCAACAATGGCTCCCTGGACCACCCCGGAAAGAAGAATCAGAAATATTGCTATGTTAGAAATTAGCTCGAGAGACGAAAGTATGAATTTGCGCATGTCTGAATGATCCTTAAGTCAAATGCCAAATTGCTGATTCAAGTCAGCAAAAACTGCTGAGATTATCATCTGGCAAACGGCCGCTTTCGGCCA
>JBPCXZ010000007.1:0-4048 GCA_051008055.1 Woeseiaceae bacterium | reverse complement strand
GCATGATCGCCGCCGTGATGCACTTCGGTGGGAACGAAGGTGCTCTCCCCGAAATTTTCGAGGCGTGTTTCTTCAACGTAGATGCCCTCAAGCGCCATCAGCCATATAAGCACTAAAATCGCCACGGGCGGTCCAAGGATCGCAAGTTTCAGCGCCAGCCGTTCCCAGCCCATATGCATGAAGATCCAGACGATGCCGCCTGCCTTCAACATCATCAATGTCAGGATTGCTGTCGTTCGAATCGGGCCATCGTCCCAAAAGTCCGTCCAGTATGAGATACCACTTAGTACGAACAGGGCGACCCACATGACGTAGTAGATCTTTAGCGGATGTTGTTGTCCTTCTTCAGCAGCCATACGTAAACCCTTACCAGAGATAGAAGAATGCGAAAATGAATACCCAGACGAGATCGACAAAGTGCCAGTAAAGACCCGTGATCTCGACAATCTCGTATTTGCCGCCACGCTTCTCATAGAAACCGTTGCGTACTCGGTTTGCGATGACCAACAGGTAAATCACACCCGCCGATACGTGCATGCCGTGGAAACCGGTAATCATGAAGAAGCTCGAACCAAACTGGGCAGCACCAAACGGATTCTCCCAGGGTCTGACGCCTTCCATGATCAGCTTGGTCCACTCGAAGGCCTGCATGCCGACGAAGGTCGCGCCCAGAGCCGCAGTGGCCACCATTAGCCAGAAGGTCTTTTTGCGGTCCTTGCGATAGCCATAATTCACTGCCAGCGCCATCGTTCCTGACGAGGTGATCAGCACGAACGTCATGATTGCGATCAGCAACAGCGGCACGTTAACGCCGAATGCCGTCAGTCCAAATACTTCACTGGGATTCGGCCACGGATCTGTAGTCGAAATTCGTACCGACATATAGCCGACCAGGAAACAACTGAAGATGAACGTGTCGCTGAGCAGGAAGATCCACATCATCGCCTTGCCCCAGGGAACACCAAATACCTGTTTGTCCCTGGCAAAGTCGTTGACCATGCCCGCAGTTCCCTCGGGTTCTACCGCTGCTTCATTGTCTATAACCGCTTCCGACATAAAGAATCCTCAGATGAAATCAGGTCGACAACATCAACCCAAACAACACAAGCCAAACCACTAACAGGTAATGCCAATACACGGCACATAACTGAACGCTTTCTTCGACACTGCCGCCGCCCGCAAATGCACGCTTCGTAGCCCTCGCCCATACATACATGCCGCCCAGGATGTGCAGAGCATGGAGGCCGGTCAGTAAGTAAAAGAACGCATCAGCTGGATTAGTCGTAACCTGGTGCCCGGCAGCGCTTAGTTGCAGCCACGCGATGTACTGGCCAATCAGAAATGCCGTTGTTAGCAATCCCGTAATAACCAGGCCCGTCTTAATTTTTTGTTCATTGCCAGTTTGAGCGGCGCCCCGCGTCCATTGAAACGCGACACTGGCGAGCACGAGAATAACGGTGTTCGTCCAAAGCAACTGCGGCTCGGTTAACGGCACCCAGTCGCCCAGTTCCATGCGCAAGGAATAGGCGCTCACGATCAGCGCAAAGAAAGACGTAATAACGGCGAGTAAGGTGGCCAGAGCCACCGTTTTCGGCCGGGCATTGAATGGCGCCTGGTAACTGGCCTCGTCAACGCCTTCAGCAACCCATGGCTGGGTGTTGACCGTCTGTTTCAACAACCAGCCGATCAAGCTGGCAAGCATTATCGCCAGAAAGATAAGGCCGATTTCCACTTAGTGCTCGCCTCCGTGATCGCGTCCGGCAGGTGCAATATCAGCGGGAACATTCTGCGGAATAAAGTCGTCGTCATAGCCCGGCACACTGTAATCGTATGCCCAGCGATGACACTCAGGCAGATCGTGGCCCCAGTTGCCATGTTTTGGCGGAGTATCCGGCGTCTGCCATTCCAGCGACGTGGCATCCCACGGGTTGCCGTCTGCTTTCTTACCGTTGCGCAAGGATATAAAGACGTTGATGAAAAACAGTATCTGCGTTGCCGCTACGAACAAGGCGGATATTGTTATTGCAGCATTCAGATCTTGCGCCGAGTCTGGCAGGAAATCCGTATTACCCATGGCGAAGTAGCGGCGCGGCACGCCAGCGAAGCCAAGGTAGTGCATTGGCAGGTAGATTGCGTATGTACCGAGGAAGGTCATCCAGAAATGCCACCTACCCAGCGTTTCGTTGTACATCTTGCCGGTGATTTTCGGCCACCAGTGATAGATCGCGCCGAACACCACGAGAATCGGCGACACGCCCATCACCATGTGGAAATGCGCGACCACGAAGTAAGTATCGGAAAGCGGCAAATCGATGGTGACGTTACCAAGGAATAGACCGGTCAGGCCGCCATGGATAAAGGTAAAAATGAAGCCGATCGCGAACAGCATCGGTGTTCGCAGATGAATATTGCCTTCCCACAGGGTGAGGACCCAGTTGTACACCTTGAGCGCGGTAGGCACCGCGATGATTAGTGTTGTCGTCGCAAAAAAGAAGCCGAAGTACGGATTCATGCCACTGACGTACATGTGGTGTGCCCAGACGATGAAGCTGAGTCCGCCGATAGCGATAATCGCCCAGACCATCATGCGATAACCGAAGATGTTCTTACGCGCGTGCGTGCTTAGCAGATCCGACACGATGCCGAATGCCGGCAATGCAACGATGTATACCTCGGGATGACCGAAGAACCAGAACAAATGCTGGAACAGGATCGGGCTACCACCGGTGTAGCCCGGATCAGCACCCATCGAACTGATCGCGGGCATAAAAAAGCTGGTCATGATGGTCTTATCGAGCATCATCATGATGGCGCTGACCAGCAATGCCGGGAATGCCAACAGGCCGAGAATCGTGGCCATGAAGATACCCCAGATGGACAGCGGCATGCGCATCAAGGTCATGCCTTTGCAACGCGCCTGCAATACTGTGGTGACGTAATTCAGGCCGCCCATTGTGAACGCGACGATGAATACACCGAGTGACGCCAGCATGAGGATGATACCCAGATCGGTACCCGGCGTGCCCTGCATGATTGCCTGTGGCGGATACAACGTCCAACCGGCTCCCGTGGCTCCGCCTGGCACGAAGAAACTGGCGATCAGAATGATCACGGACAGCAGGTAAACCCAGTAACTCAGCATATTCAGATACGGGAATACCATGTCGCGCGACCCGATCATGAGCGGAATCAGATAATTCCCAAAGCCACCTAAAAACAGGGCGGTCAGCAGATAGATCACCATGATCATGCCGTGCATGGTGATGAACTGGTAGTAGTTCTCTGGGTTAATGAACGAGAACGTATCTGGGAACCCGAGCTGCAGACGCATCATGGCCGACAGGGCCAGTGCAATCAGGCCGACGAATATGGCCGTGCAGCCGTACTGGATCGCAATGACCTTGTGGTCCTGGCTCCAGACGTACTTGGTTATGAACGTTTGCGGATCGTGATGCTCTTCTTCGTGGTCGCGATCAGCTATTGCAACGTATGACATCCGGTATTCCTCGTTAAAGCGTATTGATGTAAGCGATGAGGTCGTCTATATCCTGCTCGCCGTATAGCGTCCTGGCCATCAGGCTCATCTGAAACCCGTAAAAATCTGTTGGGTGCTGGCCACGAATTTCCGTCTGGTAGTTCTCAAGCTGACGTTTGAGGTACCAATCTGACATGCCGGCCATGCGGGGAGCATTCATCGCACGCACACCTTGAGCGGACTCCGCGTGACAGTAAGCACATACCCGATAGAGCTTCTTGCCATTCTCGACATCGCCTTCGATGGTCTTCTCGGCGGGATTGTCCGGCATGTTCTGAATGTGTGCGATCACATTGTCGATCGCGGCAGCGTCAGCTAGCGTGTTAGCCATCGGCGCCATTTGCTTGCCGTACACATCGTCTTCATGCGCACCGCGAGCGCCGTTTTGATAATTCAGAATCTGCTTGCGCAAGTACCACTCACTTTGCCCCGCGAGCTTCGGCGCATTCAATGCCTGCAGGCCCTCGCCTTCCTGACCGTGGCAAGCGGCACAAACACCGTATTGAGCGGCGC
>JBPCXZ010000006.1:0-23468 GCA_051008055.1 Woeseiaceae bacterium | reverse complement strand
CATTGCGAGGCGCGTTGCGCCGCGGCAATCTCCCTACGCTGCAGCCTTTTCGTCTTTTCTAGACCGCCAGGCTGCCAACAAATCTGCCTCGCAAGCCTTCGCCTTCCCGACGTGCTCTTCCTTGACGTAACCGTAGCCACGAATTTGCTCAGGGATAGATGCTATCTGGACGGCCAGGGCATGATTATCACGACTTAGAGTGGCCAGCAGTTCATTGATCGTCGCTGCATAATCGACGATCAATTGCCGTTCCATTTTTCTCTCCGCCGTGTAGCCAAACAGATCAAACATCGTGCCGCGGAGAAACCGGAACTTCGCTAGCAAGCCAAACGCCGGCATCATCCAGCTGCCCAAGGTCATCTTCTTTGGCAGGCCGGTGACCTTGTCTTTGCGGGCGATCGCCGGCGGCGAGAGGTTGAACTCGATTTTGTAATTGCCCTCGAACTGATCGTTAAGCTTTTTCCGAAACGCCGGGTCTGAGTGCAAACGTGCGACTTCGTACTCGTCTTTGTAGGCCATCAGCTTGTACGCATACCGAGCCACAGCTGCGGTCAGTTCCTCTGAGCCAGGCACTTTGTCGTTCTCAGAACGTCGGACAGTATTGACCAATTCCCGGTAGCGCCTTGCATAGTCGGCATTTTGGTAAGTCGTCAGGTCGTTCTCACGGTGCTTGATCAACTCGTCAACTGACATGTTAGCTTGTTCGGTGTCGGGCGAGTTGTCTTTGATCAGCGAAGTCACGGATGCCAGGTTGTGTGCGGCGCGCCGGCCCCACTCGAATGACTGTTGATTCCACTCAGCACGAACGCCGTTCAATTCGATAGCCTTGAAGATAGCGTCGCGCGACACCGGGATCAGTCCTTTTTGCCAGGCATAACCGACCAGGAACAGGTTGCTCGCGATTGAATCACCAAGCAGGCGAGTAGCGATTTTTGTCGCCTCAAGAAACGTTACGTTCTCGTCACCGAGCGTTGCAAGCAGTCGTTTGCGTAATGTTTGCTCAGGATAGACGAGGTCCGGGTTGCGCGTGAAGTCGCCGGTGATTGTGTTGTGCGTGTTGATGATCGCCTGCGTACGCTCAGGATGACAGGTGTCGAGAACACCGTCGCCGCCAACGACCAGCATGTCGCAGCCGATAACAAGGTCGGCTGTGCCTGCATTGATGCGAGGCGAATCGATATCGTCTGGTTTTGCCGCAATTCGAATATTGGCCGTTACAGGTCCGCCTTTTTGAGCAAATCCCAATTGTTCGACGATCGACGTACCTTTGCCGTCGATATGTGCGGCCATACCGAGCATCGCGCCGATAGTCACGACGCCGGTACCGCCAACGCCGCCGACCAGGATTCCGTAAGATTCACCCTCAGGAATGGACGCTATATCCGGCGTCGGCACCGCCTCTTGAATTTGCGGCTGTGCATCAATGCCCGCACCTTTGCGGACCGCTCCTCCCAAGACGGTTACGAAACTTGGGCAAAAACCGTTGTTGCACGAGTAATCCTTATTACAGGATGACTGATCGATCATCCGTTTCTTGCCAAATGTCGTTTCCACGGGCAGTACGGATACGCAATTCGACTTTTTACTGCAGTCGCCACAGCCTTCGCAAACCCGGTCATTGATAAACATACGCTTGGCTGGATCGGGGAATGTGCCGCGTTTTCGACGACGACGTTTTTCTGCGGCGCAGGTCTGATCATAGATGATGATTGTGACGCCCGGAATCTCGCGTAACTCTCGTTGCACGAAATCGAGATCGTCACGATGGTGAATCGTCGTGCCGCTCGCAAAAGATGCGGCGTTGCCGTACTTCTCAGGCTCGTCGGTGACGACTGTGATGCGCTCAACACCCTCGTGGCGTACCTGGTGTGAAATCTGTGGAACGGTTAGCTGTCCGTCGACGGGCTGACCGCCGGTCATTGCAACGGCGTCATTGAACAAAATTTTGTAAGTAATGTTGACCTCGGCCGCGATCGCGGAACGAATAGCGAGCGTTCCCGAGTGATAGTAAGTGCCATCGCCCAGCTGCTGAAACACGTGCGGTGTCTTAACAAACGGCGCCTGTCCGATCCACGTTACACCTTCGCCACCCATCTGCGTGTAGGTATAAACCTCGCGATCCATCCAGTTCGCCATGAAGTGACAGCCAACGCCACCATAGGCACGACTTCCGTCAGGCACCTTGGTTGATGAGTTGTGCGGACATCCGGAGCAAAAGTAGGGGAGTCTGGCGAGACTGAGTGTTTCTCTTTGTCGCGTTTCCTCCGCTATTCGGTCCAGAAACGCAATGCGCGAGCGAATACGTTCGCTGTCGTGAAACGGCTGGAATCGTGAGGCTATTACTCTGGCGATTTTGTCCGGGCTGAGGTCGCCAATATCGTCGACCAGCTTCTCGCCATTTTCGTCGCGTCGGCCAACAATTCGTGGTCGTCGCGATTCCGGCATTCCATAACAAACGTCGCGAATCGCGTGTTCGATCTGTTCGCGCTTGTCTTCGATGACCAGCACCTCTTCGAGACCTTCGGCGAACTCGGCATAGGTTTCCCGGTCAACGGGGAAGGGCATCGAGACTTTCAAAATGCGCACGCCCAACGACTCAAGCATGGCTTGATCCAGCCCAAGATCTTTGAGTGCCTGCAAGGTATCGCGCCAGGTCTTACCCATAGCGGCGATACCAAAGCGCGCCCGGCTACTGTCATGGCTGATTCGGTTCAATCTGTTGGCGCGCGCGAAAGCAATAGCGGCCGGCAGTTTGAATTGGCGCATGCGGACTTCCTGCAGCGACCAGTTGTCCTTCAACCGCGAATTGACGCCGTCAGGCGGAAACTCGAAGTCAGGGCGAACGATTTCTATGTGGTCATAGCCGCCGCGAATCGAAGCCGCCGTTTCTATGGTCTCCGGCAGCAATTTGTAGCCCACCCAAGCGCCGCTGAAACGGGACAACTCGATGCCGAACAGGCCCAGGTTAAAGACCTCCTGGATATCAGCCGGGTACAGGACCGGCATCAACAGATCCTCGAACAACAATTCCGAGTGATAGGGATCGACCGTTGACCGCATTGCCGGATCGTCGCCCGCGAGAAACAACACACCACCGTGTTTCGATGAACCGTGCAGATTTCCCTGGCGAACGGCGTCCAGGCTTTGATCGAGCCCAGGTCCTTTGCCGTACCACATCGAAAAAACGCCATCGTAATTGGCGTCATTAAAATAGTTGACCTGCTGCGTGCCCCAAACAGCCGTTGCAGCCATATGCTCATTGGTTGCTGGCCAGAAATGCACGTGATCTTTTTGCGTTTGTTCTTTCGCCCGCCAGAGTTCGACGTCGATTGCTGTCATCGGCGAGCCGCGATACCCCGAGATAAAACCTGCGGTATTCAGGCCCGCTGCAATATCTCTACGGCGCTGCACCATGGCCAGGCGCAACAGCGCCTGCGTGCCGGTCAGGTAGATCTGGCCGGTATCAAGTTCGTATTTATCGTTAAGACTGACGGTTGACGTACTCATAGGTCTATTCGTAGAGCTCCAGTTCCGCTTCCACTTCGACGGGTATAGAGAAAGGCAGTTCGGCCATGCCGACAGCCGAGCGCGCAGCCATTCCGCATTCCCTGCCGAATATCTCGATAATCTGATTGGAGAAGCCATTAATAACTGCAGTCTGACCATTAAAGCCGGGCGCAGAGTTAACCATCGCGAAGACTTTTACCCAGGACTTGATCCGGTCAAGGTCTCCCAATTCGCGTTGTAAAGTGCCAACCATGGTCAGCGCAGTCTTGCGCGCGGCCTCTGTGCCTTGCTCGGCGGTCAGCTCGGCACCCACCTTGCCCAGCGGCTGTGCGATTGAGCCATCAGCTTCCTGCGGGCCGTGACCGGATACGATTACCCGTGTTCCGATCACTTTGAGCATTGCGAGTGGCACATCGACACCAGGTGGAATCTGCAGCGGAGCCGGCAAAACCAGCCCCAAATCCTCGATACGAGATTCAATTCTTCCAGCCATGAAATCCTCCCAATTTCCTGCTGCCAGTATCTGCCAGCCGAAGGTTGGAATCTTGTTAATTTGAGCAGGATTTCGGTCTTCCCGGCAAAAAAGACCCCGCCGTTGCAGGAATGAACCGCACGATAGCTCGCCGCGATGCTAATCTCCCGACATGCATATAATCGTTATCGGCGCGGGCCTCATGGGCTTAACGTCAGCCTATTTCCTGCGCCGCCATGGCGCGGACGTCACCGTTATCGAGGCCAAAGACGGTCCGGCTCTGGACGCAAGTTTCGGTAACGGCGGTTACAACCAGGCAACCTTGCCGGACCCATGGAACGCGCCGGGTGTTTTCGGCTTATTTGCCAAGGCGTGGCTGGCAGACCTGACCAGCAACGCCGAGCGTTCGGCCTTCCTGACACGCACTCGGGCTATTCCGGGGCTCATGCGTTGGGGGCTGCAGTTTCTAAAGTACTCGAATGCAGAGACTTACCTGCGACATACAGAACTCAATGCGCGGCTGGCCCAGTATTCACTGGACGTGCTCGACGAGCTCGATGCTGCTGAGTCCTTGTCATATTCCCGCTCCGATAACGGTGGACTGATTATTTTTCGCGATCGCAAGTCATTACAAAGTTACTGTGATGTTGCCGAACAAGTCTGCGATGCCGACGGTGCGTTTGTTGCGATGGATCGTGATCAACTGCTGGAAAAAGAACCGTCGCTGGCCGAGATTGCGCGTGAGCTGTCAGGCGCTGTCTTTTTTCCGAATGACCGTTCTGGCAACCCGCATGAATTGGGTGAGCAACTTGCCGTCAGCGTAGAGCGCCACGGCGTTTGCTTACGATATGGCGAGTCTGTCCAACGCCTTGCGGCGGATGATAACTCCGTTACTGTGACGACAGACCAAGGCGAAGTAAGTGCGGATTACCTGTTGATCAGTGCCGGAGCAGGGTCAACTGCGCTGATGCGAATGTTGGGCATCAGCTTGCCGGTTGCGCCAGCCAAAGGCTACTCAATAACGATGCCGATGGGTGAATGGTCGAATCGCCCGCAGCATGTTATTGCCGATATGGGTGTGCACGCGGGTGTCAATCCAATGGGTGATTTTCTGCGCGTTGCCGGGACGGCAGAGTTTGCCGGCATGCGACCCGGCATTAGCGAGGAACGCATTGGCTATTTGCTAAACCTGACGAAGCAAATCTTTCCCTCTTTTTCTAACAGCATCGACCCGGCAAACATTGAGGCCTGGGCCGGTTTGCGGCCGTTGAGTTCCGACGGGATACCGATTCTAGGTGAGACACCGCGCCAGCGAGTCTATCTAAATGCCGGGCATGGTGGACTCGGTTGGACACAGGCAGCCGGTTCCGGTAAAGCCGTGGCCGATTACATCGTTGGTGCTAACAATAGCTTCGACATCTCGGATTTTTCAATAGGGCGCTTTTCTCCATGATGAATTCCTATTTCGTTCGTGTATTCGTGATTCCTTCCGCAGTGTTCCTGTCGGCGATATTCGGCGCCTCCTACGGCTCTGGCCGCGAAGTTATGGAATTCGTCAGCAGCTTGGGCCCAACGGGCGGCATCGTAGCTCTAGCGACGGTCGCGGTTACGCATCTCATGTTGTTGACCTTGAGCTTTGAAATCGCGCGCATGTACCGCTCTTACGACTATCAGAGTTTCTGCAAAGTGCTACTCGGCCCCGGATGGATTTTGTACGAGATTGTCATCCTTATGGGCATGCTGATCGCGCTTTCAATCACGATGACCGTCGGCGGCACTGTGCTTGAAGACCATTTCGGCGTCACGGTCTGGATTGGCTCCTTGCTGATTTTTGCGCTGGTCGTCGGGTTGAATTACTACGGCAGAGTTATCGTCGAGAAATCGATGATGCTATCAATCGCAGCCTTATTCGCAGTCTTACTTGTTTTGGTCGTCCAGCTACTTAACGGCTATACGGATCGGATTGCCGCGACCTTCGCTGCAGAGACGCATGTCGGCGGCGGCGTGTTTACCGGGCTCAAGTATGCGATCGGTGGTGGCGGCTATTTGCCCTTGCTGCTTTACTGCGCCATGGGGTTACAAACTCGAGCCGAGGCCTTCACCGCGGGTGCGTTTGCAGCTGCGCTGGCTATTGTGCCGGCGACGATTTTCCATTTGGCATTTATGGTTGGGTATCCGGCCATCGTCGAGGAACGAATTCCGACTTACTGGATGTTCGATCAGATCAGTACGCCAGTGATGCTGAATATTTATGTGGTCGTGATGTTCGTGCTGGTCGCTCAGACCGGTGTCGCATTGATGCAGGGCCTGATTCAGCGGATTGACAATTGGCAGACGCAACGCACCGGCCAAGCACTCAGTCGTCTTGGACATGCTGGCATATCCGCGTTTGTTATTGTCGTTAGCTTGAGCCTGGGCAGCATGGGTATCATCGCGTTGATTTTGCGTGGCTACACGATCATGTTCGCGAGCTTCATATTTGTGTTTGTGATCCCGTTGTTTACTTACGGCGTCTATTTGGTAGTGCGCAACCGTCCCAACTAGCCGATAACATCCTCAATCAGGCGCAGCCAATTGCCACCCATGATCTTGGCAATCTCGCTGTCATTGAATCCGGCCGCGAGTAGTCCGCGAGTAATGTTCGGATATCCGGACTGGTTCTCGAGCCCCTTGTGGCCGTCCGACCCAGGCCAAATACCGACGCCGACGCTGGCGGCCGCTTCAGCAGGCCACTCCGGCGCCGTAAGCAGCTCGTCGAGTGATGCGGCTGAAACGGTATCCATTGCGAATCCTACGTGATCGATTCCCATAATATTGACAGCTTTCGCCAGTTGGTCGACGTAGTCGGCCACCGTACAGTGATCCGATCCGACCAGGGCACCGGGAAATGCGACCAGACCGAAAACACCGCCGTTGTCAGCGAGCTTCTTTAGTGCGTCATCGGGCTGGCTACGCGGATTAGTCGGTATCGTCGATCGCAATCCGGCATGCGAACAGGTGATGGGCTTATTCGATACATCTATTGCGTCCATTAGCGTTAGTGGGCTTGAGTGGCCGGTATCAACAATCATCTGCAGCTCGTTCAGGTGTTCGACCACGTCGCGGCCGAATACTGTCAACCCTCCGTCTCGTGGTTCCATGCAGCCTGTGCCAGCAGGAACGGTGCGGTTGTAAGTCAGCTGCACGCGGCGAACCCCCACGTTTTGGTAGGCGTCCAGAACATAAATATCATTGCCGATGAACACCGTGTTCTGCACGTCCAGCATCATGCCGATGCGTCCAGATTGCCGGGCCTTTTCAAGATCTGTTGAGTTACGGCAGAGCAGGATTTGGCCGGAAAAATCTTGAGTTTGCTTTTGTATGAACGCCACGTCACGATCCAGTGTTTCCCTGGTCCACCAATCCGAACGCTGGATTTGAATGTCCTCAGTAAGGCCGTGTGCGTTTTCAATGCCATACGCGCCAATTGTGAAACTACCGCCCACGCCGGCGCCGCTTCCTGCCAAAACGTTGTCGTAAAGGCCGGCGTAATAGCCAGCTTCAGTCTCGCCATCAAATACGAAAATCGACTTGTGCAGTTCCAGAGCATGCTGTTCCTGGTCAGGCGTCAGTCCGAAGTCGATGTGGCTGGCACGCTCGGTGTGAAATTTGAAATAGTGTTTCGGATACTCCGACGCTAACGCTGGCAATGAGGTTGCTGCGATTCCGGCGCCGATACCTTGAACGAATTGTCGTCGACCCATGCTGGTCATTGGTCTTGTCTCCTATTGTGAATAGAAATTCCCCGCGCAAAGGTTTCTTCAATAGCGATGTCCTCAATCGCGCCGGGATCGACTAACCTCGGATTGTGCGACAGGATGACGAGGTCGGCTTGCTTGCCAACGGTTATCGAGCCCTTGTTATCTTCCTCGAACAATTGGTAGGCACCGCCCAGAGTTGCGGCGTGCAGTGCCTCATCTACGCTAAGTCGCTGTTTGGAACCGATCACGTTGCCACTGCGGGTGGTGCGGGCCACCGTCGCCCACAGCAAGCGCATCATGTCCGGTGGCACGACTGGCGTGTCATTGTGAATCGTGAAATGCACTTTGCGATCAATCGCGGAGCGAGTAGGGCTGATATTGTTGCCGCGCACTTCACCGAAACTGCGTAAATGCCAATCGCCCCAGAAAAATGTGTGGCTGGAAAAGAAGGACGGTACTACGCCAAGCCTAGCGGCATCGTCCAACTGGTCATCGCGCATGAGCTGGGCATGGATTGCGACCGAGCGGTGATCGCGCTCGACTCCGTCCGCCAGCGCAGATTCAATGCCGGCAAGCATCAGGCCAATGGCCGCATCGCCATTGGCATGCACGATCATGGGTATCTCGCGACGAATAACCGCAGTTGCGGCCGCATGATAGTCATCGGGATCGACGGTTGGATAGGCAACGTAGTCGGCCGGTGCATTATGCGGTCCTTCAGTATACGGTTCCGTTATCCACGCGGTTCGTCCTTGAGGTGATCCGTCCAGAGCAAATTTAACGCCTGCGACTCGAAATCCTCCCGAATAAGACTCGTCGTAGTGCGCGGACTCGATCGCTTCCGTGTTGTTGACCGGTGTCCATTGGTAGGCGGAGATGTCTGAGATAAAGGTTTCTGCGTTGGCAGCCTCGCGGAGCGTCGCAATATCGGCGGCCGGAGCGGCACCGTCCTGAACACTGGTAACACCATAGCTGGCGTAATATTCGAGCGATTTGCGCACAGCCTGCACGTATTCGTCGCCGGATAGCTCGCCGAGACGCGTTAGCATGATTACAGCGGCTGCAGATTCCTCTACGACGCCATTGGGTTCGCCATCAGCTTGCCGTTGAATGACACCACCAGGCGGGTTTTCCGTGCTTGAATCGATGTTCTGGGCGGCTAGTCCGGCCGAATTCAATATGCCCAGATGTCCGGATACATGAGCGACGTAAATCGGTATGTCGAGCGATACCCGGTCGAGATCGGATCTGGTGAGATAACTTTGGTCTTCCAGTAAGGAATCGTCGTAGCCATAACCGAGCAGCCACTCGTCATCAGCGGGAGGGTTTTCTGCCAACCGGCTCCGCAATAGTTCGACCACGTCGTCGATAGACTCGGCGGTGCCGACCGGCGGTGAGGACAGGTTGACCCAGCGCATCAGACGCGCAGTAGCCGAAACATGACCGTGCGAATCGATAAAACCGGGAATGAGGGCGCTTTCGCCCAGTTTAATGATGCGTGTGTCTGCGCTGATCAGCGGCTGAACGGACTGCGAGCTGCCGACGAAAACGATCCGTTCGCCGCGCACAGCAACCGCATCGGGATTCGATTCGGTGGCGTCGACCGTAATGATGTGGTCTCCGAGAAAAACGAGATCGGCAGGTTCGATGGAATTGTTCTGCGTACAGGCGACGAGGCCTGCAACCAATAGCAAGACACAAAAAAGCCGGGACCAGCAAGCTGGTCCCGGCTGCGTGGTTATGTCCTGGTTCTTAACTACTCACCACCGAATCGCAGACGGCCCTGAACGGTCAAGGTCATTGGCGGTTCGAGGTAGCCCAGTACCGTTGGCGAGAGGAACTGATCAAAGAAGGTCTGTGATGCGCCCAGTACTTTCTCGTCGGTCAGGTTGCGCCCGATTACTGCGAGGCTCCAGCGACCATTCTGCGCTTCAATACCCAGGCGCGCGTCAATTTTCGCCCAAGATCCTTGTTGCCCTGCCGGTTCCTGATTCGCGTCAGTGAAGTAACCGTCGCTGAATGAGTAGCTAAGATCCGCAACGATCGCGAGCGTGCTACCAATTGGCAGGTTGAGATTAGCAAACAAGTTGCCCGACTGGTCGGCCGCCAACGGCAGCGGCGTACCAGATTGATCACAAGGACTGGCCAAGCCGCTCTCGATTGAGCAGGTCCCGTTAACGAAGGAATCGTATTGAACATCTTGAACCGCTAAAGAGGCTCCGAGCAGCAGGTTGTCAGTGGCCTGGAAACGCAGGTCAACTTCGATCCCGGCGGACGACGCGGTAGCGGCGTTGGTCACACGTTGTACGATAACGGCGCCATCCGGGGTAAACGTGTTCACCTGCAAGTCGTCAAATTCCGTGTCGTAAACCGCCACGTTTAATTCCAGGCGGTCGCTCAGCCAGTGCGACTTCATGCCAGCTTCAATACCGGTCACGCTTTCGTCACCATATTCCTGATCAGCAGGCGTCCAGGCAGCCGTCGGATTACGTGTAGCTGACGTAAATCCGCCGGACTTCGCACCCTCGCCATACTTGGCGTAGAGCATCACGTCGTCGCCAACGTCCCATTGGAAGGCAACTTCTGGCAACGTGTTGTCGGTGCTGCGTTTGACAGTAAGGCCTGCAAGCGCCGGGTTTGAATTACAGAGGTTTAGCGTGCCTGGGATTGGCGTCTCCGTGTAGACGCCCGTATCAATGTTTATCAAGCCACAAGGAACGGTGTAAGTAGACGCTTTGTCTTCTTCACTGTAGCGAACGCCGGCGGTAATTCGGAACGAATCGCTGACATTCCAGGTTGCCTGGCCAAATAGCGATGTCAGGTCTGAAGTCTGGGTAAATGTTGATGATGTGAATACAGCCGCATTAAAACCAAACGGACCGGCGGCACTCAGCAGGCCACCAAATAAGCCCGGTTCATAAGCCGCAGCGTTTTCATTAAAGTTTTCCCACTCGTGCATGTAGGCACCGATTAACCAATCAACGGTATTACCTTTATTGGAAGTCAGGCGAATCTCGAAGGCATCCTGCTCAAAGTCTTCTTCAATGCTTGAGTTGAGGAAAGCGGAGGACAGAGTATCCAGGTCGACCGTGATGTCGTATTCAAACTCGGACTGACCGGCCATAAAGCTCAACGTTGAATTTTCGAACTCGTAGTCAAAATTCAGCAAAATCGTGTCGAGTTGAGTGCGTTGGCGCGAACAGGTGTCAGGATAGGTGCCCGGAATCGTCATGGCCGTCGGGAAACCCGCCGCATCTGCTTCGCAACCGTTTGCCGACCGCGACCAGTTTAAAATCCCATCCGTGGGTTCTGCTGTATCAACAGCGGCGAATGTGGCTCTGCCATCGCTGAACAGCTCGCCAGTATTGCCGTCCATGTCCCGCTCAGCGGTTTCATATTTCAGCGTCAATGTGGATCGTTCGCTCGGTGTGAAAACCGCAGTCAATCGAGCCAGGGTGTCATCCGTGTCACCTTCGTCGCTACCGGTAAATGAGTTGGAGTACCACCCATCTTGGGTACCGGTTTGGACGGCAGCGCGCAAAGCGAATGATTCACCCAAGGATCCTCCCAGGACTCCGGAAACACTAGCACCGCCATACTCCATTTCGGTATCGGCGGTCACGTCGAAAAAGAATGGGTCGCCGGGCATGGTCTTGTTGGTAACAATGCTGATCGCACCGGCAGTTGAGTTCAGACCATGAATTGCGGACTGCGGACCGCGAGCGATTTCAACCTGCGCAACGTCAAAAAACGGCGACTGGTACTGCCGACTGCGCGGCATATAGAAGCCGTCAATATACATGCCAACCGATTGCTCGAAACTTCGTTCCTGACCAGAGCCCAGACCACGAATGGCGATAACTTGGGTTGTGATGCCGTAGGCCACACTCAGATTGGGAACGTTATATTGCAGCTCGGTGAAGCTATCAATATTCATGTTCTCCAAAGCCTCGCCGGATACGATAGCAATAGATAATGGAATATCCTGCGGACTTTCTTCACGCTTGGTGGCCGTTACGACAATTTCCTCGAGTTCCTGTGCTGCGCCTTGCAAAGGCATGAGCCCGACGCTGACAGCCAACCCGACGAAAACAATCGGTACCCTGCGAATCTGAATCATTCTGGTTTCTCCCCACCTGACGGTTCTTTTAGAGGCTAAAGTCTAGCCGCAGGCTAATTCATTTCGCTGGTCATTTCGGACATTGCGTCATTCTTATTGTGAATGGCTATTGGGGACGTGGATTACAGCCTGCATAATCAGGGCTCAATTATCTGCATGACAGCGGCGGAGGTTATTCAGTGGCAGGCACAGCAACCGGCGGCGGTCCATTACGCAGCGCCTACAATGTCGACGACATACGACGCCGCGCCAAACGGCGACTGCCGCGCTTTATTTTTGACTATCTCGATGGTGGCGCTGATGATGAATGCACGTCGGCGCAAAACCTAAAGTCGTTCAACGCGCTGTCCCTTATCCAGCGCGTACTTGTCGATGTTAATGCGGTCGATACGTCCACGACTATTTTGGGCATGCCCACATCTGTGCCGTTCTTACTGTCGTCAACGGGCGCGAGCCGGTTTTTTCATGTGGACGGTGAGTTGGCAGTCGCGCGGGCGGCTGCAGCGGAGAACGTCATTTACGGAGCGTCTTCGTCGGCTATGACGTTGATGGAAGAAATAGCTGAAGAGTCTGACGGACCGAAGTTTTTTCAGGCCTACGTCTTCAAAGATCGGTCAGTTACCAGTGAGTACGTGCAGCGCAGCAAGGCGGCCGGCTATCAGGCATTAGTATTGACGGTCGACTGCGCTACAGCCGGTAATCGTGAACGAGATCTGCGCAACCAGCTCGCGATTCCGCCGAAAGCCACGCCACGGATCCTCTGGCAATTGTTAAACGCGCCTTCGTGGACCTGGCAATACCTGATCAATCCGAAGTGGCGCTTCCCAAATGTCGAGGCATACGTGGATGAGTCAACCAAGGATAATTTTGGGTCAGTCGCTATGTGGTTTGCAGAGCAACTGGATCGCAGTTTCACCTGGGCGGACGCCGAATTGCTGCGTAAAGAATGGGATGGGACGTTCGTAATTAAGGGCATTACCAGCGTTGCGGATGCTCGCAAAGCGCTCAGCATCGGCGCGAGTGCGATCGTTGTTTCCAACCACGGTGGCCGCCAGCTCGATCACGCGCCAGCGCCGCTCGAAGTGCTGCCCGAGATTGTTGAGGCGGTTGGTTGTGAGCTGGAAGTGCTTGTGGATAGTGGCTTTCGACGTGGTACTGACATCATTAAGGCACTGGCGTTGGGCGCCAATGGGGTGTTGCTGGGCAAAGCATATCTGTACGGCCTTGGTGCCGGTGGTGAAGCCGGCGTGTCGCGTGTTATCGAGATTCTGCGATCCGAGATCGAACGCAACATGATGCTGATGGGGCTGCGGTCAATCAATGACATTACATCGGATTGCGTCCGATGGCGCGATCCCAGGTTTCTGTGAGTTTGCAACCGACCAGCCCAATGCACCATTTGATAACGAGCTATTACTACAGATAAGCATAATAAAAGTTATGAAAGCTCTTGTGTACTCAGTAACTGTTTGCTTGTTGCTTGGAAGTCTTACTTCCGCAGTCGCAGCTGACAGTGTCGTCTTCGAAAACGTCAACGTTTTTGATGGCGAGTCGGATGATCTGCAGCGCAATGCACAAGTGCTGGTTAGCGGTAATAAGGTTGTTGCTGTAGGAAGTGATGTTTCGGTTCCTGAAGGTGCAGTCGTTATAGACGGCGGTGGCCGGACGTTAATGCCTGGTCTGATCGACGGCCATACGCATCTTTCGTTGGTTGCCTCGCCGCACGATCTTGAGCAAATGTCCTGGGATGACATCGGTGCACGTATGGGTGTTCGCGCAACCGAGACGCTGATGCGAGGTTTCACGGCAGTACGAGATCTCGGCGGTCCCGTAGCCGGCCTTAAGAAGGCAGTCGATGACGGTACTGTAGCTGGCCCGAGAATTTTTCCCTCCGGCGCCATAATTTCGCAGACGTCGGGTCATGGCGATTTCCGTGAGGCCACTGATTTGCATCCGTTCCTCGATGGAGGCAGTTCGAATCTGCAGCGACTCGGGTACTTTCGCATTGTCGACGGTCCTGCGCAGGTACTTGCGGCAGTCCGAGAAAATCTCCGTAATGGTGCTACGCAGGTCAAGCTGATGGGCAGTGGTGGCGTCGGTTCTGAATTTGACCCGATAGACTCAGTGCAGTTTCGTCCCGAAGAAATCCAGGCCGCGACGAATGCGCTGGCCGACTGGGATACGTACGCCGGCTCGCACCTGCACAATAGTGCGGCTATCAAGCGGGCACTCGAGAATGGCGTTAAGAGCATTGATCACGCGTCCCAGATGACTGATGAAACGATGCGTCTGCTGAAGGAAAAGGGCGCGTACATGAATCCGCAGTACGGATGGAACGTATACGTTATGCAAGCGGGATTCTTGAACGAATTTCAACTCGAGAAAGCCGCAATTGTTCTCGAGAACATCGACGAGAACATTCGGCTGATCAAAAAGCACGACATTGAAATCACCTTTAATGTCGATGCGTTCGGGCCGTATGACCTCTGGTCTGGTCTTTATGCTGCCGAGTTTACGGAACGGCAAAAGTATTTCTCGAGCTACGAAATTCTTCGCCAGGCAACTTCGGTAACAGCAGGGCTGCTTGAAATGTCGGGCAAGCGCAATCCATATCGCGGCAAGTTGGGTGTGATCCAGGCCGGAGCGCTTGCAGACTTGATAATCGTCGACGGCAATCCGCTGGACGACGCATCGATTCTGGCTGCGCCAGAAGAAAGCATACGCCTCATTATGAAGGACGGCGTTATCTACAAAAATAAACTGTAAGAGACGCAGCATGGATTTTAGAGTTTCCGAGGAACAACAAATGGCCGTGGACTCGTTTCGGCGGTTCCTGGACGAAGTTGTTCGCCCAGCGGTTGCGAAGCATGACGATACGTTTATGCCTAAGGATGAGATGCAGCCGCTGCTAAAAGAGTTACTGCAGTTTGGCATGGGCAATGGGCTGGCTACCGAAGACGACGGTGGCATGGGCCTCGACCCGGTCACATTTGGATTGTTGTTCGAGGAGCTGGCTCGCGTATCGCCCGACGTTGCGATTGTTGTGCTGATTCAGGAAGAGACGGGCTTGCTGTTGGCCGCCGCGTCTGACGATCTGAAGTCCGCCTATCTCCAGCCGCTGCTTGCGGGTGACACGTTCGGCTCGATCGGCATCAGTGAACCGGCAGTGGGCTCCAATATCGTCGACATCCGCTGTCGGGCGAAGCGCGATGGCGATGATTTGCTGATTTCGGGTGAGAAGCAATGGATTTCAGGCGGGCATTATTCCGACTTCAATATCACTGTTGCGCGCGAGTCAGATGACGGTGCGGCGGGCATCGGTTTATACGTTGTAGAAAGGAATCAAGGGTACGAAAGCCAGAATATTCCAAAACTCGCGTTGAATCGCCAGTCAACGGCGCAGCTGTTCTTCGACAATGTACGAATTCCTGATTCGCAGGTCTTGTTCCCAGCCGGGCAAGGCCTCAAACGGCTTATGACATTGCTTGAAGGTTCGCGTCCTTTGGTCGGATTGATGGCGGTCGGGATTTCGCAGGCGGCACTGGAATATTCGATCGCTTACGCAAAAGATCGCGAGCAGCACGGTAAGCCTATCGGTGCACACCAATTGATCCAGGCACGTATCGCTGAAATGGCGGTGAAGATTGAGGCGTCGCGTTTGATGCTTTTCAAGGCATTGGATCAAGTTGGCCGGGGTGAGCGAAGTGATTTTCAAAGCGGCATGGCGAAGTACTTTGCGACTGAGGCCGCCATTGAGGTGACCCGGCATGCTATGGCGATTCATGGCGGTAACGGCGTAACCCGGGAATTCCCGGTTGAAGAGCTCTATCGAATGGCTCCGATTCTTACCGTTACGGAAGGCACGCCAGAAATGCAGAAGTTAATTATTGGTCGTAGTTTGCTTGGCATGCCGGCGTTTTAAGAGAGAATTATGAGTCTTGCCATAGTTGGAATTGCAGAGGTACCGACAAAACGGGATCCGGAGCGCACGCGCTGGGACATGCTGTCAGATGTCTGCATGGGCGCGATTCGCGATGCTGGTATCGATAAAGATGATGTAGAGGCCGTTATCTCGGTGAATCCAATGGCTCAGGCGCAGATGGCGTTAGACATGGCGCTGGGACGAGTGCCAGAAGTCCTTGGCCTGAATGGTTGCAAGGATATCTGCGTACTGAATTCAGGTGGTACCTCGACAACCAATTGCCTGCGTCTTGCCAAGTATTTCATAGAGAATAACCAGGCACGATTCGTTTTGGTGCCGCACACCACGGTGCAGTCGGATATTCCGACGGACGACCTGATCAATTTCTTTGCCACGGCGCCACTGGACCCGCAATGGGAATATCCCTATGGCGTGACATTCAATGGGGCGATGGGCCTGATCACCAATCGTTACATGCACGATACGGGCGCAACGCCCGAGCAAATGGCTGCAGTAACGGTGTCGCTGCGCGGCTGGGGAGCGCTGGACCCTAACTCCATTTTTTACGGTAAGCCGGTCACGCTCGAGAATGTTCTCGAGTCGCGCATGATTAGTACGCCGCTGCATGCGAAGGAGTGCAATTTTCTCGCTGACGGTGCAGGCGCAATGGTCGTTTGCTCGCACGAAACCGCGCAGGAACTTGGTCGGACTGCAGCGTATGAATTGGGTCACGGCGTTCGATTCACGGGAGCAACACCGGTTTTGCGCGAAGACCCCTATTTCGTCAAGGCCTATCGCGAGTCTAGCCAAGACGCGTTGGCCGAGGCCGAGCTTAGTATCGACGATATGGATCTACGGCAAATTTATGGTGCGTATCCATTTACGCAATGCAGCGCGCTGGAAGGTTACGGTGTCTGTGATTTCGGTGAAGCGGCCGGCATTTGGGCTGAAGGACGTTGCGGTCCAGGCGGTGACTTGCCCTGCACGACGATGGGCGACGCGACAGGGCGCGGCCACACCGGTTCGGGCGTCAGTATGGCGTTTTATCTGGATACCGTTCGGCAACTTCGCGGGGAGGCCGGCGAACGGCAGGTGGCTGATTGCAATCACGCCCTGATCACAACGTCGGGTGGTTCTGTGATGAATGCTTGTACGACGATTTTCGGGAGCGCGCCGCGATGAGTGATTACAACAAACCGCTGCCGGAGATCCAGCCGTATTCCGAAACATTTTGGGAGGGGACTCGCAACGGCAAGCTGCTCGTACAGACCTGTAATGATTGCGATGCCCGTATCTTTTTTCCGCGACGCCAGTGTCCGGATTGCTGGTCGTCGAACCTCGATTGGATTGAGGCGAGCGGTAAGGCAGAAATCTATGCGTTCTCAGTGACGTACGAGGGCGTGGAGGCCGTATTCAAAGAGGACTTGCCCATCGTATTGGCCTGGGTCGACTTACCCGAAGGCATTCGCATGCAAAGCAACATCGTCGAATGCGATCCCGATGCCATCGCAATCGGTCAGCAGGTAGAGGTTGTATTCAAGCAAGTAACCGACGAGATCACGCTGCCGTATTTCCGACCCTTGACATGATGCAGACATGACGCAACCGAGCTGGGGCAAATACGGAAGCTGGGAAGAAGCCGAAAGCTACATTGGCAAGATTATCGGCGAAGACGTTGGTGCTGATGCAGTCGAACTCGGTTCAATTCGTCGCTGGTTAGAGCCCAAGGAATTCGACTGCGCATTGCACACGGATGCAAGTGCGGCGAAAAAGGTCGGTTACGACGACGTCATTGCTCCAAGCACGATGGTATTCAGCTACGGTTTGCCAGCCTATTGGCAGCCCGGCGACAGAGCGGCTGAGAGCGGCGATGAGCCGCGGCAGATTCCCATCCCAGTCATTTTCGATGTGCCTGCACCGTGCACCTTGAGTTTCGCCTCGAATATCGACATGGAGTTTTTTGAGCCGATGCACGTTGGTGACCAGATTACGCGCACCAGCAAGTTGCTCAGCATTGAAAAGAAAGAACTGCGCGTGGGTGCAGGTGCGTTCATGACTCAGGAAGATATCTACACCAATCAAAACGGCGAGACCGTGGCAGCGGTGAACCTGACGATTTTCCGATTTAATCCCCCAGAAAGCAGGGAGAAAGCGTGATGGACACGGAGGTCCAGTTTTCAATCGCATCGGTCCAGGTGGGTGACGATCTCAAGTCCATCGAGATGCCCATTACCTTGCAGCGCCTGGTTATGGAAGCCGGTGCCAATCGGGATTTTTCGCTAATCCACCATGATCGAGACGTGGCGCGTGCGACCGGGGCGGCAGACGCCTACATCAATACGTTCTTTATAGCCGGCATGTTTGAACGACTGCTACGCGAGTGGATGGGGCCTGCCGGCATCCTCAATAAGATCAGCAATCTGCGCATGACATCGTTCAATGTCGTTGGAGACGTTGTTCGTTTTTCAGGGCATGTTGAGTCGGTCGACGAAGATACCGCGCAAGTGTCGATCGCCCTCGAGGCGAGTAGTAACGGCGCATCGACGGTGACAGCGACTGCGGTGGTTAGTCTACCGCCATAGCAGGTTGTTCGAATATCGTAATGACTGGCAATTCGCCGTCAAATTTTTCAATCTCAATCAGGCAGCTGTGTGCCGTTGGCCCTTGCGCTAGCTTAGATGTACCTACGTCGCGTGTCAGTACATTTGGGTTGCCGTGAACCTCGAGACCATTGCCGCTATCAGACGGATCAAACCAGGCGCCGGTTGGCAATTCGACTACGCCGGGACGGATCTCATGGCTAAGTACAGCAGCTGCGAGGCAGGCGCCACGGTCATTAAACAGACGAACAATGTCGCCCTCTGCAATACCGCGTTGCTTCGCCTCAGCAGGATGCAGTCGCGCGATTTCGCGGCCTTTGATCTTCGCCTTTGCACTCGTTCTGCCGTGGTCCAACTGGCTGTGCAGGCGTGTCTTCGGCTGGTTGGAAACAAGGTGCAGCGGATATCTTTTTGCCAGATCACTCCCCAGCCATTCGGCTTTCGCATACCAACAGGGGTGGCCTACGCAATCGTCGTAACCGAACCCGGCTATAGTGTCTGAATATAGCTCGATCTTGCCGCTAGGCGTGCGCAATGCGTTGGTTTTAGGATCGTCGCGAAATTTTTCGAGCGAAAAACGCGATTCGTCCAATTGGCCGGTCAGGTCGATCTGCTCGCCAAGCCAAAACTCATCGAACTCTGGTAGTTCGACGTCGGCGGCGCTCGCATTCTCTCGTGTGGCGTCATACATGTATCGAACCCACTGCATCTCGTCGCGTCCCTGGGTGAATTCTTCGTCGACGCCAAACCGCTTTGCCAGTCCCGAAAACGTTTCGTAGTCGCTGCGCGATTCGCCAAACGGATCGACGGCTTGGCGCATTGGGGTGATGTAGCTGTCATTGGAGCCGGCCGCGAAGTCATTTCTTTCAAGAGCAGTAGTACAGGGGAAAACGATGTCCGCATGACGAGCCGTTGCCGTCCAGTACGGTTCACTGACAATGATCGTGCCTGGTTTAGACCAGGCTCGTCGCAAGCGATTTAAATCCTGGTGATGGTGGTAGGGGTTGCCACCGGACCAGAGAACGACCCGGATGTCAGGGTAGCTGAGTCGTTCGCCGTTGTAGTCGTAATCGCTCCCGGGCTGCTCCAGCATCTCGGAAATCCGTGAGACTGGAATATATCGATTGATTGGCGGTTTTCCCTGGCCCATAGCCGCGATTCGAAATGACGGTTTGCGCCGGCCGGCGAAACCAATGTTGTGCACCGAACCGTAGCCGTAGGCCACGCCACCGCCGGGAAGCCCGAATTGCCCGAGCATCGCTGCGAGCAGCGTTATCATCCAGTAACTTTGTTCGCCATGTTCTGCACGTTGTAGCGACCAACTAATGCCAAGCAACGTTCGGCCTTCAGTCATACGCTGCGCTAGATCTCGTATCTGCTCTGCCGGTATTTCCGAAAACTGAGCGGCCCAGTCCGCGTCCTTTGGTTGGCCGTCCGCTTCGCCGGTCAGGTAGGGAACAAACTTGTCGAAACCAACACAATACTTTTCGAGAAACTCGCAATCGTGATTGCCGTCTGTGTATATCGTATGCGCGAGACCGAGCATGATCGCGACATCGGAATTTGGACGGCATGCCCACCAATCTGCGCCGACGAAATCCGCCATGTCATCTCGAATCGGTGACACATTAACGAAGCTTGTATTGGAGTCCGCCATTTCACGCATTTGATCATGTGCCGTATGCGCGCCAAGGCCGCCGTCCATGACCTGCGTATTCTTCAATGCGATTCCACCGAAACAGACAACCAGGTCCGCGTGCTCAACAATGTCGGCAACGGTCGGACCTTCACGCATCAGACTAAAGAAGGACATCCCGAGAATGTGCGGCACGATAATTTCTGCAGCACCGGCCGAATAGGAGGTGCGTGAATGCACGAAACCGCCAATCAGGTTCAGGAATCGCTTGAGCTGTCCCTGTGCGTGATGGAATCGGCCTGCGCTGGCCCATCCGTATGAGCCGGCGTAGATCGACTCGTTGCCGCCGTTCGCGATCGCGTCTTTCAGCGCATCGGCGGCGAGGTCCAGCGCTGTGTCCCAATCGACTGGCACGAACGGCTCGCGTCCCCGGCCATTGCCGTCAGAATTCCGGCGTCGTTCGAGATAGCCCTGTCGCACCATGGGTGTCGGCACGCGCGTATTTGGGTCCTGCGAATTGAGTAAAGACTGGCCGATCGGCGTGGGATTCTTGTCGGCCGTATAGTGGTGCACGGCCGAAAGTTTGCCGTCGTCCGTATCGATGAGGTAGTTACCCCAATGTGTGGCCGTTGGTATCCGCTTGGCTATTTCAGTAATTCCTCGGCAATGATCACTTGCCGTATCTGGTTGGTACCCGCGCCGATCTCCATCAACTTGCCGATGCGATACAGCTGGTTGATCTCACTTTCCATGATGTAGCCGGTGCCGCCATGCACCTGGACACCGTTATCCACAACCTTCATCAGAGATCGACCGGCGTGTAACATCGCAGCCGAACTTCGCATGTGAATTTCGCCGCGCCCACCGCCGCCAACTTCAAGATCGTGCACTTCCTTTGCGAGTTGATAGCTGAGCGCCCGCATGGACTGCACATCTGTGTACATGTCGGCAAGCAGGCCCTGCACAAGCTGGAATTCGGCAATCGCTTTGCCAAACTGTTTGCGCTGCTGCGCGTAGTTGACGGAAATATCCAGCGCCCGTTGTGCAACACCGATCATGTGAAAACACATCATCACACGTTCCATGTTGAGACCACTCATCAGAACGCCAACGCCGCCGTTTTCGGCTCCCACCAGGTTGGCCGCAGGTACGACACAATCGTCGAAGACCAGCTCCGCGGTCGGGATACCGCGCCAGCCCATCTTGTCGAGTTTTTGCGCGACCTTAAATCCGGGTGTGTCGGTCTCGAACGCGAATGCACTGACGCCGCGTGGCCCTTTGTCCGGATCGGTCTTCGCGTACAGCAAAATGAGCTGAGCGACCGGTCCCATCGTAATAAACATCTTGCGACCGTTGATGACGTAGTTGTCGCCGTCGCGTTCTGCGGTCGTCGCCATGGATCCTAACGCGTCCGAGCCTGCGCCAGGTTCAGTCATGCCTAACGCTCCGATGATGCTGCCGTCACAGAATCCGGGCAGGAATTTCTTCTTCAGGTCATCGCTGGCATTACGGACAATGTTGTGAGCGCAGATGCTGTCGGTACCCAGCCAGCCGGCGCCGAAAGTCGGATTCCAGTAGGACATCGCTTCAGCGATGAAGCATTGTTCAAGAAAACCGAATCCCTGGCCACCGTATTCTTCGGAAATTGAGGTGCCGAGCAAGCCAACCTCGTGCAAGGATCGAAATTTTTCCTCGGGAAACCAGTCTTCCCGGTCCATACGATCGCATAGCGGATGCAACTCGTCACGACTGAAGCGATACACCATGTCATAGACTTGCTGTTGCTCGTCTGTGAAGCCGTATTTGCGAAGATCGGGTTGCGTCATAGTCGTATTGTCGATTCTGGCTCGCGGAATAGCCAGTCAAATCAGGCAGCTAGTTGTTCCAACGCTGTACGCAACTTCTCGGGCACCTGGGCGACGCCTTTCTCTACCGTAGATACGCAAACCTGGGTCAGCTTGCCCGTGAACGCCGTCTGGCCCTGTTCGTTCAGGGCGCTTATCTCGATCGTATAGGCATGCGTTCGGACTTCGGCAACGCTTGCGTAGAGTTTGATTTCGTCGTCCCAGGTGAGCGGCTTCAGGAAATCCACATCGAGATTTCTCGCCGGCAACGACATCGATTGACTGAAGATATAGCGTTCAAAGGGTTCTTCGAGAATCTTGGTCAGAAACAACAGGGCGCTTTCGACGACGAACTCGCAAATCCGCGGTGTGTACAGAATGCCGGCCGGATCGCATTCGCCGAACAGAATTGTGCGCTCGTGGACAAAGTGCTGTGCGGTCATTCCCAATACCGATTGATAAACGTTGCGACGGCAGCGGTCTCGCCGCTGTCCGCGAATTCGAAAGTTATCGCGTAGTGCACCTCGATGCCCTTGTCGCGATCCATTACCTGCTCAACGGTTGCGCGTCCGATAATCTGCGAGCCAACCGTTACAGGTTTCAGGATTCGAATTCCGTCAATGCCTTTGACGATCATGCGAGGAATATTGATCTCCATGACCTGCCAAAACATGTTTGGAAACAGGGCAGGGAGGTACAAGCCGGGCGCGATCAGGTCACCAAGCGGTGAGTCCTTGCAACGTTCCCGATCCCAATGAATCCACTCTTCGTTGTAAGTGCCTTTGCAAAAGTCCTGAATGCCTTCGATCGTGATTTCCACCGGATCGGAGACCACGATTTCCAGACCTTCGAGTTTTCGAAAATCGTCGTAATTGTTAACTATGATTTTTTGGCTCATGCCTTCTCTTGTTGCCTGGTCAGTCCGTGCAGAATAAAACTGCGGGCGCTGTTCGCGAGTGTCCTGCCGTCAACACGATCACCCCAGCGATGCCATTCGAGTAACAGACCGTCGATCAAAGCTGCGAAAACCGCGGCCTGACCTTCTACTGGCACATCTTCGGCAAATTCGCCGCTGGCCCGTCCGCTCTCGATGATCGCGGCGATCTCCCGGTGTAGTCGACTGTAGGTCTCGACGACTTTCTCTTCGGCTATGTTATTGCGTTGATGCATCTGCAGCGATACCAATACGTGCAAAAGAGGTATCTCGGGCTGATCGGCGCCGACCCTTGCGAAATAATTGGTCAGCATGATGATGCGGTTCGTAGCCGAGGCGCCGGACTCGCGAATCTCGGCGAATATCGGATCAAATAATTCCGCTTCCGTTCGCTCGAGCAGAGCATGTAGCAGCGACAACTTGTCTTTGAAGTAGAAGTAGACCGCGCCTTTTGTGAGCCCGGCGCGGCTGGCAATGTCGTCCATGCTGGTCGCGTCGTAGCCTTGAGTCACAAACAACGACAGTGCGGAGTCGAGCACCGACTTGATGCTGGATTTTCGCCGCTCGGCGTTCGGAACTCTCTGTTTTCTAACAGTGTTTTCTCGCATTGCCTGAATTGACAATAGTCTTACCTCGGCCAACTTGACCGCATCATGCCACAAACATACTATCTAGTCAGTATTTAAATAGGCA
>JBPCXZ010000005.1:0-3173 GCA_051008055.1 Woeseiaceae bacterium | reverse complement strand
GCCCAACTTGGCGGCGTACCCGTGCAGCTGTTCCGCGTTAGCTTCAGCGGTGAACTGGCATTCGAGGTTAATGTCGATAGCCGTTTTGCGGCCGATATGTGGCGCAGCATTGCAGCCGCCGGCGAGGAGTTCGGGATCACACCTTACGGCACGGAGTCGATGCACGTTCTGCGCGCCGAAAAAGGCTTCGTCATCGTTGGCCAGGATACGGATGGTTCGGTCACGCCTGTCGACTTGCGCATGAACTGGATGATGTCTGATAACAAGGACTATCTCGGCAAGCGTTCTCTGGCGAGACCCGACAGTGTGCGCACAGATCGCAAACAACTGGTTGGCCTGACGTCTGAAGACGGCAGCACGGTCATCCCGGAAGGGACGCAGCTCGTTGTTGATCCGAATGCGCCGATACCGGTGCCGATGTGTGGACACGTCACGTCGAGCTACTACAGCGCGTGTCTCAAGCAACCAATTGCAATGGCGTTGGTCGCTGGCGGGCATTCCCGGAAAGACGACACAATTTACGCGTCGTTGGCAGACGGTAGTGCTGTGCCATTGAAAATAACGTCGCCCGTGTTTTATGACGCCAAGGGAGAACGACAAAATGTCTGAATCTCCGTTAAGACTCGAACGCGTGCTCGACGTCACCTACATCAATCTGCGTGGTGATTCGCAGAACGCTGAGTTGCAGGCCATCATCCGCGAGCTTTGCAAGGCAGAACTGCCCACTGAAGCGAATACCGTGGTGGGCGAAGACTGCAAGGTATTCTGGCTCGGTCCGGACGAGTGGATGTTGGTTGGACATGACGCCGATTTTTCCGAGCTAGCCGTGAATCTTGGTGCCAAACTTGAAGGTCAGCACGTCGCTATAAGCGATGTCAGTGGTGGCCTGGTGTGTTATCACCTGCTCGGCGACGGTGCCCGTCGGTTATTGGCAAAGGGCTGCCCGCTGGACTTGCATCCTGACGTGTTCGAGTCCGGGCAGTGCGCACAGACCGGATTGGCAAAGGCTGGTGTTCTAATCCGGCCTCTGCCAGACGACTCTGGATACGATCTGATTGTACGCCGCAGCTTCGCCGACTACCTGTGGCAATGGTTATTGCGGGCCGGACGCGAATTCAAGATTGAAGTCACCTGATTCGCAGCTCATACTGCGCGCATGAGTGCTGTCGCAGAATATGTTTCTGTAACTCGATTCGGGTTTGTCCTGGTTAATGACTTTACCCTGATATCGATGTCGTCGGCCGTAGAGCCATTGCGGATGGCCAATCGAATAGCCAAGAATGAGGTGTATCGCTGGAAGACCATTTCTGAAAGCGGCGGGCCTGTTTGTGCGAGTGACGGGCTCTCCGTCAATGTGGACTGCGGCATCGATGATGGCGACGTATTGAGCGGTATTGATGTACTGATTGTCTGCGGCGGCTGGAATATCGAACAAAATACTTCGGAAGGACTGGTGCGCTGGCTGCGTTCAATAGCTGGCAGAAATATTGGTTTTGGTTCCACCTGCACCGGCAGTTATGTGTTGGCTGAGGCCGGTCTACTGGATGGTTATCGCTGCAGTGTCCATTGGGAGAACATGGGCCCAATGACCGACCTTTATCCGAAAGCACATGTCAGCCGTAGCGTTTACACCATTGATCGCAACAGGTACACCTGCTCCGGTGGCACGTCACCCGTCGACATGATGCTGCACCTGATAAAAAGAGAATGCGGTCCAGAAGTCAGCGCTGGCGTGGCCGAGCAGTTTATTTACGAAAGAATTCGCCGCTCTGGCGAGAAACAGAGAGTGCCCCTGAAGCATGTTGTCGGCAATCAATCTGAGAAGTTGATCATTGCGGTTGAACTGATGGAAGCCAACATCCGGGAGCCGATCAGCCAGGTCGATATTGCATCCTATACTGGAGTGTCGCGTCGACAATTGCAGCGCCTGTTCGAGCGCTATCTGCAAAGCACACCATCGCGCTACTACTCGCAGATTCGACTCGCAAGAGCGCGCGAACTTTTGCACCAGACCAGCATGAGCCTGGTGGAGATAACTGCACTAACAGGATTTGTTTCCAGCTCTCACTTTAGCAAGAGTTACAAAGAATACTTCGGACACTCACCTAGCGCCGAACGCAAGCGTTAGTCTGACTGCATCGAAACGACGATGTTGCCCACGTGTTGCTTGGTGATGAAGGACTGCTGTGCTTCAACAAAGTCTTTGAGAGCGAAAGTTTCCGCCAATATAGGTTTAATCTCGCCTTTCTCTATGTAACTGACTAATCTGCCGAAGGTGCCAGGCGGCACGACGGTCGCGCCGGTAAACGTCAGGTCTTTGAGATACAGGCTGCGCAGGTCGAGTTCGACGACGGGACCTGCGATCGCGCCGGAGCAGGTATAACGCCCGGCGCGGACCAACACCTCAATCAAGGCAGGAAACATTGGGCCACCGACAACATCGGCAACAACATCGACGGTGTCTCGACCCAGCGCGTCATGCAATGCTCGGCCAAGATTCGATGGGTATCTAGGCAGCAGGGCGTCCGGTCCGAGCGCGCCAACTTCGCTATGTTTATTCTCGCTAGCCATTGCGACCGTCGTGGCGCCACGTCGATTGGCCAGCTGAACCAGCGCGGAACCGACGCCGCCAGAAGCCCCGGGAATCAGAACAGTATCGCCGTCGCCGACCTTGGCACGATCGAGCATGTTCTCTGCAGTGACATACGAGGTCGCAAACGTCGCCAGTTCTTCATTGGAAAGATCACTCTCAATCGGATATACATTTCTGTAATCAATGACCGCATATTCTGCGTACCCACCGTCAACATCTGAACCGAAGTACCTGCACTTGTCCATGTTGAGCGGGTCGTCGGGGTCGCGTATCCACACATCGAGCATCACTCGCTTATTGAGGAGGTCCGAATCTGCATTCGGGCCGACGGCTATGACGGTTGCTACCGCGTCGGCCCCCTGGATGAGTGGAAAGGCAATACTCGAACCTCCCCAGGCCGCATCCTCAGCGTTGTCCGACTTCGAGTACCAGGCCGTGCGGGTGTTTACATCAGTGTTGTTGAGGCCGCAGGCGCCAATCTGTAGCAGGACCTGATCCGAAGCGGGTTTAGGAATCGACACATCTTCGCGGTAAACGAGTTTGTCGAGATTGCCATGACCAGTTAGCAGGACTGCACGCA
>JBPCXZ010000004.1:0-4806 GCA_051008055.1 Woeseiaceae bacterium | reverse complement strand
TTGAGCAGTCCCATCCGGAAACAATAAAGCCACCTTCGAGGCGACACACTTGCAAGGCGTCAAGTCCGTAGCCGGGCAGGTCGATATTCATGTCGGCCCGCACACCGGCAACGCGATCAGTGAACGCATTAACCAGCAAGGGAGTCATCCAGCACTCGTAGCCAAGATCAGCGGTAAAGCCCATGCGGGCGACACAGATGGCGCCGCCAGCCAGATAAAATTCTCGTACTTCGAACGGTTTCAACTGATCAACAGTGTCAAATCCCATCCGCTGCAGTGCGGTGGCAGACAGTGGCCCCTGAATCGCAGCACCCGCCCAGGCATCCGTGCATTCATCAAACCTCAGATCGTTTATCGAGAAGCGCTGGCAGACCGACTCAAAATACGGTCGATGATCAATGTCCGATGGCATTATCAGGTAGTCGTCGTCGGCAAACTTGTAGACGATAGCGTCATCCTTAAAGCTGCCGTCATCGTTGCACATCACTGTGTAAGTGGCGCGCATCTTTGGCAGGCCGCTGATCGGACGGGTTACAAGCCGATCAAAAAATGCGCCGGCGCCACTACCGTGAACCCGGATCTTACGCAACGGCGTCGCGTCGAACATCGCGCAGGAATTTCGAATAGCGTGGTACTCATACTCCGCATCGCCGTAGTCATTCGGCAACAGGAACTCGTTCCAGTTGATGTAGTGATCGTCCTCAACATGCGTTGCGACGTAGTCGTCGAAGCCAGGTTCGCTACGCCGATTCAGAAAGTCGAAAAATGGGCCTTTCTTCAACATGGCGCCAATAATGCCAGAGAAAAGAGCTGCGCATACCGGCTGCGTATAGGGGCATAATCGGCTTTTAGACGATAAAAGAAGAATAAAATGCTGAAATCCTTTGTTTCTGCGGTGCTGGCCGTATTTTTGGTGATGCTCGTGTGCGTAGTAAATCCCGTGAGCGCACATGACGGTAATGAGCATGAGAATGAATTGCCGCCGCTGATTCTGGGGGTGCTTGAGTTTCCGAACTCCGGCGCAGCTGAGGCACAGGACGCATTCGACAGGGGCGTGAAGTTATTGCACAGCTTTGAGTTTGACGATGCGCGCGATGCATTTGTCGAAGCCCAGGAAGTCGACCCGGGTTTTGTCATGGCAATCTGGGGTGAGGCCATGACCCGCAATTATCCAATCTGGGCGAGTCAAGAGCGAGACGAAGCTCTTGTGGTTCTCGCAAAGCTCAAGCCGCGTGGCGAACGCAATGCGACCGAACGCGAAGAACGATATCTTGAGGCCGTATTCATCTTGTTCGGCGAAGGTGACAAGCCAACTCGCGATATCGCGTACATGAACACCATGCAGAAACTGTACGAAGACTACCCGGATGATCTTGAAGCCGCCGCGTTCTACTCGTTGTCTATCCTGGGCTCAGTTTACGAAAGAGATTTTCGTACCTACATGCGAGCAGCAGCTATTGCTGAAGAAGTGTTCGCGAAGCAACCGCAGCATCCGGGCGCTGCGCACTACATGATTCACAGCTACGACGACCAGGTGCATGCGCCGCTGGGACTACGTGCGGCACGCGAATACTCAAAAATTGCGCCGAATGCGTCGCACGCCCAGCACATGGTGTCGCACATCTATACGTCACTCGGTATGTGGGACGAAGTTGTCGAGGCGAATCGTCAGTCGGTCAAGGTCTCGGAGGACAGTTTGCGGCGTGGGGGGCGAGATCCGGCTTCACGCAGCAAGCATGCACTGCATTGGCTCGAGTACGGTTTGTTGCAACAGGGTCGGTTCGATGAGGCTCGCGAAACGCTGCAGATCATGAAGGCCGACGCGGAGGCGTTGCCGGACAATTCAAACCTGCGACATGCAGGCTACTTGCGGGCGAGCTACGCGGTTGAAGATCCGATCGCCCCACGTGTGCTGCCACCGACGGTCAATCCCGAGGCCGGCCTATACGATATCGCGCTTGAGAGTTTCAGTTCTGGCTTCCTGGCCATCGTACGCGGTGACCTTGAGGTGGTGCAGCAAAGCTTCGCGACCTTGGACGCGGCAATCGATGGCGCTGCGGTGCTGACGGTGGAAGAGGGCCTGCATGAGAGTGAAGATGGCGCGTCAGAGGATGATTTCCTGTTGGCGACGGTCATCGCGCAGCAGCTGGACGCACTGTTACAGTTTCAACGTGGCGAACGTGATTCGGCGTTCGATCTCATGACAATTGCCGCTGAATCGGAAAATAGTCGAGCTCTTTATTACGGCCCGCCGCATGTGCCGAAGCCGTCAAACGAACTCGCCGGGGAGATGCTACTGATGCTTGATCGACCAGAGGAGGCCGTTGCCTACTTCAACGAGTCACTGGCTCGAAGCACCGGCAGGACACATTCATTGCTCGGGTTGGCGCGGGCTCAGGAAGCTATTGGAGACCCGAAGGCGGCGCAAACGTGGCAGCAGCTCGAATCGAACTGGCGCGGAGAATTCGCTGACATTCGTGACCTAAAGTACGTCTGGCTTGGCGAAACTGAAGACTGATGATTGACGGCCGCAGCGCGTTGCTGCCGATAGTCCTGATTACTATTGGTGCAGTTCTCGGACTCGCCGCGACTGACCTTGTCTTGCCAGCGATACCGATTCTTCCCGATGTCGTCACCGGGAGCGCCGCGTCGGCGCAGTGGGTGTTGGCCGGGTTCGCATTGGGAACCGGCGTTGGTCTGCTGATATTCGGTGCGTTGGGCACGAAGTTTCGATTGATCGATATTTTAATCGTTTCGTTGCTGGCTTTTGCGGTCTTGTCATTTGTTGCCGCACACGTTGAAACATTGGTAGCCATGTCGAGTGTTCGTTTCTTACAAGGAGTATCGGCGTCGGCGTCCGCCGTGTACGCGCCGGTTATGATTAAACAGCTCTACGAAGGACCCGCGGCGATCGCGATGATCGGTCGACTTGGCAGCATTGAGTCGATCGCGCCGGCGATCGCGCCAATCATTGGATTGTTCCTGCTGAACAGCTATGGATGGCAATCTTCATTCTATGTGGTAGCTGCCGTTGCCGCGATACTGGCCATTGCGTGGTATGCCGCACCTGGAATGCATGGCCGGTTCGGTCGACTGACGCCGGTCGCGGGTGGCTATCTTGAGCTTCTCAAGAATCCACAGTTTCTTCGCTATGCGTTAAGTCAGGCGGGCACCTTGGGTGCGTTACTCGTAATCGTATTCTCGGCGCCTAAAGTCATTACCTCTAGCATGGGCGGTGAATTGTCTGACTTCATCATTATGCAGGTCTCCGGGATTGTCTTTTTCATCATTGCCGCAAATATGGCCGGCATTTTCTCACGCGTTTGGGGTGCAGAGAAAACGATATTCATCGGCTCGCTGGTGTCGGCACTGGGCTGCATCGCAATTTGGTTTATGAGCTTTATCAATGCGCAAACAATTCCATTGCTGTGGCTTTTCTTTGTGTTCGTAAATCTCGGCCTGGGTATTCGCGGCCCGGTCGGTTTTTATCAGGCATTGTTGGCCTCCGGTCATGATGATTCACGTGGTTCCGCGATGATCATCTTGTTGGTCATGCTGACAGCGGCAGCAGGTACCGGAATTGTGGCGCCGTACATAGAGCAGGGATTGTTGCCTGTTGCCCTAGGCGCGATGATACTGGCCGCTGCGTCGGTGGTGTTGCTATTGTTGTTGGCGCCTTTCCGCGAGGCCGAGGTAAGTAAGAGTGGAAACAATCGATAAATGTTGATTCGTACGACTGAAGAAAGCGACGTTGCCGGTTTGGCACGGGTCCTGGACGAAACCGGCCTCTTTCCAAGCGAGTATTTGCCCGGGATGCTCAGTGGTTTCTTGTCGGCAGAAGACTGCGACGAGGTATGGCTTACCTGCGAGTCAGACGGTCAGCCGGTTGGATTCTGTTATGCGGCGCGCATTCGAGATTTTTGGGCAGCCGGCGATGACAAGGTCATTTTCTGGAAGCCGCTGCAGAGCTAAGCCATGTTTGTTCGAGCTGAAAAACCAAGCGACCAGAAATCGGTTCACAAACTTAATCTGGCCGCCTTTGATGGTTCAGCGGAAGCCAAACTCGTCGATGGGCTGCGGGAAAATGCAGATCCAGTTGTTTCGCTGGTGGCAGAGGACAACGGTGAGATCGTTGGTCACATCATGTTCTCACCTGTTGCGCATAGCGCAGATCCCGCGCTTAAGCTGATGGGGCTGGCGCCGATGGCGGTTGTGCCGGATCGGCAGAAAGCCGGGATCGGTGCCGCACTTATCTGCGCAGGTCTTGAGCGCTGTAATGAAATGGGAGTCGTTGGCGTCGTCGTGCTCGGACACCCCAACTACTACCCGCGATTCGGATTTGTACCGTCTTCCAGGTACAAAATCGTGTCTGAGTACGATGTGCCTGAAGAAGTGTTCATGGTTATTGAGCTGCTGGATGGTGCTCTAAACGACAAACCTGGTCGCGTGCACTATCACCGGGAGTTCAGCAAGATCTAGCTCTGCTGAGCTATTGTTTTTGGTAGTGTCCGTCCCAGATCGTACTGAAGGTCTCTTTGTTGTCCGTAGATGTTGCCCAGAACTGGCGCACACTGCCGTCGTCATTCTGCGTGAACTCGAACTTGTGGTGAGTAATCGAGCCGTCTGCTGGATTCACAGTTTCGGCTGTGTAAAAAATTCCACCATCTCGAGCCTCGCCCGTGAATTCAATGACTGTGCCACTGTCGCTGATCCAGATCTGGCGCCAATGATCGTAGCCCGGGTCGTAGTAGTTAAAACTCTTGCCTTCGCTGCCTGATGAGCTGGTCCATTGCTCAAAGATCACGC
>JBPCXZ010000003.1:0-5797 GCA_051008055.1 Woeseiaceae bacterium | reverse complement strand
GCTTTGCGAAGTTCGTCGAGTTGCCCGGTTGTCCTTGCCAATGCTGCGTCCAGCCGCGGCATGGTCTGTGCGAATACATCCGCAAAATTACCCGGCTCGGCGCCCTTTACCTGGGACTCAAAGCTGTTTGCGAACTCGGCGATGAGTGAAAGGATCGTACCCTCCCTGGGATTCGATAATGCATCATGCGCATAGTCGCTGCCCGTCCTGACTGCTTTGCTGAAAGTCGCGGTCGTAAAGCGGGTTAGCTCACCAGCAGAGTCGCTGACACCCTGGAAGAACTGGGCCATGATCGCGCCGGAGTTGCCACGCGCTCCGTCCAGAAGGGCGTCGGCTGTCGCGGCCAGCATGGTGCCCAGGTGCTTCTCGCCGGGTGCGCGCAGCACACCGAGCGCCGCACTCATCGATAGACTCAGGTTGGTTCCGGTGTCGCCATCAGCAACAGGGAAGACGTTGATTTTATTGAGAAAAGATTGGTCTGCGATGACACTGTGAATACCGGACTGCAGCGCGAGTCCGAGCGTGTCACCGTCGAGATGCGAAATTTCCAAGTGGCGAGCTGCTATTCGCGAGGCAACAGGAAAACGCGGCCCTGGTACTCAAGTACTACGCCGTCTGTACGAATTTCCCGGACGACTGGCCCTTCCGCGGTCTGCGATCCTTCGCGATGTTTGTTCATGTTGATGAAGACAAAGCGTTCCTTTGGCACCTCACTATAAACATGAATGTCGAGATGCATTTCTGCGATCTGCAATGTGCCTTCGAGCCGTAGTTCATCCATCGTGGGGACGGTTGCTTCAGTCACTCTGCTGCTGGTCGTCGGTGCCGCTGCTGGTTCGGTTACTACGGTAGCGAGCGGCTCTTCGATCTGCGGTACTGGCGTCGGTCGTTGTTCGGCCTGATTGTCGATCGCCACCGCGACCTGCTCTTCAAAATTGCTGGTGTTTGTCGCTGCAGGTTCTTCGATAGCTGCCAGTGGCACTGCATCCTCGGTAGCTGACGGCTTCAGCAAAATGCCGATCAGGACTGCAAAATTGACGAGTAACAATGCGCCCAACATCCATAGCCATCGAGCAGGGCTCGGGCTGCCTGTGCTGGCAGGCACGCTGGAGAATTCTGCTGAACTTTGTTGTTGGCGTTCAGTTTCTGATTTTTTCAGTGCATCCAGAATAAAAGACATTCTTTACTCCTGCGCCAATTGCGGAACGGTCAGGCGCGGTGTGTTGTCGGACTCGAGAAGCGAATTGATGATGATCTGTGTTTGCTTACCCGCGAGGCCATCGACATCCAGTCGCTGGTCGCGTTGAAAAGCGCGCACTTGCTGCGCGAGTGCTTCGTCGTAAAAATTCGAATCGAAGAGTTCGGCCCGGTACTGCGGGTCAATCGCCGCAAGGCTTTGTCGCAGCCAGACGACGTTTGGGTCCTGAATGCCGGGTCGCAGTGATACAGAAACGCCATTGGGTGGCTGCCAGATGAGTTGATAGTCACCAAACCACATGTCTGCGACAGTAGTAACCGGGTGGGTCACGCTGACGCCGCCGATCGAAAGTTCGGCGTGATCACCTAGCATCGCCGTAAGCACCACGAAATGAGGATCACCGGACTGGTCGACGAGCTCCAGTACGGCGGGCCGATTCAGGCGTCGCAAGCCACTCCAGGACGTGCGGTCACTCAGGCAACTGAAGCCGAGTGCCTGCGCATGATCACAAGGCGGCGCCGTCGCGCCGCTTAGGTTAATGTTCCAGATGTCGAATAACGTCGCTAACGCAGATTCCCTGCGACTCAACTCACGCGCCATCGCCAACTGCTCATCAAGCGAAACGTACGGTTCTCCTTCCACCTCAGGTTCGTCCTGAGGGATCACCTCAACCGGCGTTTCGACAGCGGCCGGTTGCGGCGTGACGGCCGGCGATTGCTTATCATTGAACCAGACGAGTGCAGCAATAAGCAGCATCGCGGCGACAGTGACTCCGGTGGCCGGTAAGGTCCATTTCCAGCCGCGGTCAAGTTCAGGCTCGCCTGTAATCTCGCGAGTCGCACGATTCACCAGGCGGCTATTAACGATTCGCATGCCCTGGCTGTACGCACCCAACAGTGCTCGATCGCAAATGACATTAATAAGTCGTGGCACCCCCTGCGACAGTTTGAATACCGCTCGTTTTGCGCCTGCGTCAAAGACTTCGCCAAGCGCGCCGGCGACCTGCAGCCGGTGCTCGATGTACTGGTCAGTTTCGTCGCGGGTTAGTGGTTCGAGGTGATATCGGCCTGTAATACGCTGTGCGAGTTGGCGCAGGTCATTGCGCGCCAGCAGCTCGCGCAGTTCCGGCTGGCCGATCAGAATGATCTGCAACAACTTTTGTTTCGACGTCTCAAGATTGGTCAGAAGACGTACCTCTTCGAGTACGTCAGGCGCCAGATTCTGGGCTTCGTCGACGATCAGGATCGTGCGTCGGCCTTCGGAATGTGCGGACAACAGGTGTTTGTTCAGCGCGTTGATCAAGGCTTTGATGCTGCCACCTGGCGAGGGCACCTCGATGCTGAGCTCTTCACAAATTGCTTCGAGAAACTCGGGTGCCGACAGTTGCGGGTTCAGGACGACGGCGACGTCGGCATTGCCCGGCATACGATTCAATAACAGGGTGCGACACAGCGTGGTTTTGCCGGTTCCAACCTCGCCAGTGAGCTGGATAAAGCCACCACTCTCCGTGACGCCGTAAACGAGGTGCGCCAGCGCTTCGCCATGACGCTCGCTCATAAAAAGGTAGCGCGGATCCGGCGTAATGGAGAAGGGCTTTTCGTTCAGCCCGAAGAAACTTGTATACATACCCGGATTCTAACCCAATCAGGACCTCTTCAAGGTCCTTGCTCGCCCGACAGAGGCTGCCCCAAAGCGGTCCTGAATATCGTCAAGGGCTTTATCGACGCCATCTTGCGCAGAATCGTCCTCAAAATCGAACAGATCGCGTTGCTCGGCCGGCGAAAGTTTGCTGCTACCGACGCCCAGCAGTCGAATACGGGCATCAGGATTGCTTTCTAACCACGCGGTGAGAAGCTCGCGCGCCATGCCGTAGATCTGCTCGGTATTGTTGGTTGGTGGTTGCAGGCTTTTCTGCCGCGTAAATGTCTGAAAGTCCGATTGCCTGATCTTGATCTGGATCGTGCCGGCCTGAAGGTTCGATTTGCGCAGTCGTTTCGCCGTAGTTTCTGCAAGCGCCAGGAGTTCGCGGTCCATCGTCGATCGATCACTCAGATCGACGTCAAAAGTCTCTTCGGCGCTAACAGACTTTTCCTCGCGGTCGGACACTACCGGACGGTTGTCGATTCCTGACGCGCGATCGCGTGTGCGTTGCGTGAAGCGACCGAAGATTGGTTCAAGGTGATGATCAGACGCAAGCCGCAGATCAGAAATGGTTTGTATGTTGACCGCGTGTAGCCGCGACAAGGTTTGTCGACCGATCCCCGGAATAACCTGCACGGGCAGCGGATCGAGCGTATCGCGACAGTTTTCAGCCGTGACAATGGCGAGGCCGTCGGGCTTGTCGAGATCCGACGCGATCTTGGCGACCAGCTTGTTTTCGGCAACGCCGACTGAGGCTGTTAGTTGTGTTTTCTCATGAATCGCACTCTTGATTGATTGCGCAATGCGGGGGGCTGAGCCGTGTAGCGCGCGACTGCCTGTTACGTCCAGAAAGGCTTCGTCGAGCGATAGACCTTCCACCAGCGGTGTATAACTACGAAAGATTTCGAAAATCTGTGACGAAACGTCTTTGTAGTGCGACATGCGCGGTGCCACGCGAATTAATTGCGGGCAACGCCGGGTCGCTTCCGACATCGGCATTGCCGAGCGGACACCAAATTTGCGTACCTCGTAACTGGCCGCGGCAACGACGCCGCGATTGCTGCCACCGCCAACGACAACGGGCTTACCACGTAGCTCTGGATTGTCGCGTTGTTCCACTGACGCATAGAAAGCGTCCATGTCGACATGCAGGATTGCGCGTCGGTCGGTCACAACACGGGCGCCTAGTTACCGCGCTCCACAATGAAGCGGGCAAGCCAGCGCAACGATGCCGCGCTCTCACCGAAATCATCGAGTCGTTCCAGCGCGCTGGCGAGCAGTTCGTCGCAGCGCTGCCGGGCCTTTTTAATACCCATGAGCCCAGGGTAGGTTGCTTTGTTCAACCGTTCATCGGCACCGGCCTGCTTGCCGATGGTGTCCGTATCGCCTTCGACGTCGAGAATGTCGTCTTTAATCTGGAACGCGATGCCGATCGTTCGACCAAAGGCATCGATGGCGGACACTTGCTCATCCGTCAGCGAGTCAGCGAGCAGGGCGGGCGCAAGCACAGATGCATGGATCAGCGCACCGGTTTTCATCGCGTACATTTGTTCAATCTGTTCAGCTGTCAGATCGCGCCCTTCTGCGGACAGGTCCAGAGATTGACCGCCTGTCATGCCCAGCGAGCCGCAAGCATCCGCAACCATCTTGACCAGTCGCGCTCGCTGCTCAGGCGATGTATCGGCTGTAGCCAATACGCTGAACGCGAGTGGCTGCAAGGCATCCGCCGCCAGAATGGCTGTCGCTTCGTCAAATTGTCGATGGACAGTGGGTTTGCCACGACGCAGGTCGTCGTCATCCATTGCCGGCAGGTCGTCGTGCACCAGTGAGAAGGCATGAATCAACTCGATAGCTGCGGCCGGGGCGTCGAGAACATCTTCGGCAACGTCGAGGCACTCGCCGGCCGCGTAGACCAGCAGTGGACGCACCCGCTTGCCGCCATTAAACACTGCATAGCGCATCGCGTTGTGCAGCAGTTTCGGTGCAGCAGTCGCCGGTGGCAGCACAGATTCGAGCTGCTGCGCTACGCGTTCGGTGTAGTGCGCAATTCGATTTTCGAAGGATGCCGTCATGGGCCGTGTAGCGTACACGGAAATGCGGCGCCTTGCGTACATGGCCTGGGCTATAATTCGCGTCCCGTCACTGTCGCCAGAAAGCCCATATGCAGGCGAAAGCCAGAGCCCAACCGAACATCGCCCTGATCAAATACTGGGGCAAGCGAGATATTGAGAAGAACCTGCCGGCGGTGGGTTCCATCTCGGTCACGTTGGCTGACCTGTACTCGGACATGACTGTGGAACTAGATGAGTCCCTGGGACAGGACACTTTGTGGGTCAACGGCCATGAGAGCCGTTCGATGCTCGCCCGGGTATCGTCTTGCATCAATAATGTTGCCGGAAGCGCGCGATCTGCCGTCAGGGTGAGCAGTGAAGGCAATTTCCCAATCGCAGCGGGACTCGCGTCTTCAGCTTCTGCGTTCGCCGCCCTGGTCGTGGCGAGCGACGCGGCGTTCGAACGTGGTCATACACATGAGGAACTGGTCAACCTGGCCGGTCGAGCATCCGGGTCCGCGGCACGTTCTCTGGCGGGTGGTTTCGTCGAGCTCGAGAATAGCGACGCGCAGGTAGCCGTGCGCTCATTGCTCGCAGCGGCCGACTGGCCATTACAGGTCGTCGTTGCTATTACCGAACCTGGCCCGAAACCGGTGAGCTCCGGGGATGCGATGGAGATCAGTCGCAAGACCTCGCCGTTCTATGACCGGTGGGTGGAACAACAGTCCGAAGACTTGAGTGAAGCGCGGGCGGCGATCGCAGCTCGGGATCTCGGGAGACTGGGTGCCATTGCAGAACACAACTGTCTGAAGATGCATTCCGTCATGTGGGGTTCACGACCGCCGATGATGTACTGGAACAGTGCGACCGTCGCTTGCATGAGCACTGTGCGCGAACTGCAGGCGCA
>JBPCXZ010000002.1:0-3588 GCA_051008055.1 Woeseiaceae bacterium | reverse complement strand
ATCCACGTGTTACTCCCTAAATATCGTCCGGCAACTCTTAACGAGCCGCCTGCAAGTCATCGAGCTTTTCCGAGCTCTTTTGCAGTACAGCCAGCGATATCTGCCCATAGTCCGCTGCCGTACACGTCGCCATGACTTTCTTCAGCACCTTGTACGGAATTTCTTTGTCGCCCATGATTGTGACTTCGCGACCGGCAACGTCATCCTGGGCTTCGCGTCGCAAGACGCGATCGTTTTGTGATTTCAGCGCTTCACGTAATGGCGCTATGTCATTGCCGGTTTGCGCCAGAACATCTGCAACCTTTGCGACTGGCGCGCCTTGTACGAGGATATCGACCTCGCCAATAAGAATAACAACCGTTTCCTCGGCTTTCTTTTCAGCGATCGACTCCGGTAACTGCAGGTCTTTGGTATTCGGCAATGTTTCCACTTCCGAAGAATTGACCAGCAGAAAGAACACGAGAATCGTGAAAATATCCATCAACGAAACGAGATTCAGGCCCGTCGTGCGATTGTTGCGCGCATGATGCTTGTCCATGCGTTTTGCGCGTGCCGACTTAACCATCGGTTAGTCCTCCTTCGGGCGCAACCGGCGCATCGCCGATGGAGATATCTGGAAACAGGTCGGAACGTTGAACGGAGTCTTCTTCGACCGTCTCGGTAACACGAACCATATCCATAACCTGAACGAGCGTATCGTATTGAATATCCTGCTCGAGCAGGATGGATGCATCCGTCTTATCCGGGTATTTTCCCTTAAGCTCGACCAGCTTGATCTCTACGGCTTCGTAGTCATAGCCGTCCACAGTATTCCGATAAATTCCAAGCAATCCCTGATTGCGATCGCCGACTTCAATCCGGTCTTCACGAACGATAACTTCCAGTTGAAACACCTGGTCCTGAGGATCCACGGGCTCGGTTGAGGAGCCTGGCAAATTCAGTTGCAGAATTGCCAAACGCGAGAACACCGCTGTGATCAGCAGGAAAGGAACCAGAATTACCATCAGGTTCATGAATGCCGTGATGTTGAGTTCGGCCGCCTCTTGTTGCTGACGACGACCGACTCTGCGGCGACTAATCATACTTACGCTCCGGCAGACTTAAGCTGACGTTCCGTGACTGCATTCAAGAACTTAACCGAAGCCATCTCGAGGCTATCGACTAGTTGGTTCGTCTTGGTTTGCAGTAAGGCGTGAACCAGCAGCAATGGAATTGCAACCATCAGGCCGAATGCCGTCGTGTTCATCGCCACCGAAATAGAGGCGGACAGCAAGTCAGCTTTGTCAGCTGGATTCGCGTTCGACACCGCCGTGAAGGCGCGGATCAGACCGATAATGGTACCGAGCAGTCCCAGCAGCGTCGCGATGTTAGCCAGCGTCGCGAGATAGTGCGTACGTTTTTCGAGACGCGGCAAAACCTCCATCATGCTCTCTTCCATCGCCTTCTCAATGTCGTCACGTCGACGTGCAGACTTAACTCGATACAAGCCGTAGGTCAGAATTGATGCGATTGCTGCCTTCGATTTGGTCGTCATTTGAGCGGCTTCCTGGAAATTACCGGCCTTCAAAAACGGCACGATCTTCTTCCACAGGGCGCGATTGCTCGCGCCTGCCATTGTCAGGTACATCCAACGTTCAACGGCGATTGCGACGCCAAACGCGAACACGAATAGGATCGGGTACATGAAAGCACCACCATCCTGAAAAAAGCGCACTATTGTGCCCATTGTCTTGCTCCTCTAGTTTTCAATTGCGGCCAAAGCCGCGCCTACTCTTCTGTTACTTCGCCATTCAGGTCGCCGTAATAATCGACCTGGCGCAAAAACTCTTCGCGGTCCAGTGGTTCCAGCACCTCTTCCAAGAGGGTATTGACCGGCTTGCCCTTTAAGTCACCCGGGTCCGATTTTTGCCAGGGCACGATGTACAGTACCGTTGGCAGTTCCGAATTACCTGTAACTTCCGTCGTGCCTAATTCAATTGTATCCATTACCCCGCCGCCACTTTGCGTCCGGGTAACATCTGTTGCTAACGCAGCAGCCGGCTCCGCGGGTTCAGCTTCTGCCTCTCCGCCGTCCTGACCTGCGGACGTATTTACCGCTGGTTCCAGCTCCTGCGACGTATCGACCGCCGGTTCCAACGAATCAAAGTCGTCGCCTTCCTGAGCAAAGGTGGCAAACGCCGCCAACAACATGGCTAGCATGAATCGGGGGCCGAAAACCGTTATGTGCTTAGGTCTCATGTCCGTCATTCCGCCACGTTTGCCTAGCTCTGAGCCGCCGCTACGCGGCGCCTCAAATCTGCAATCCATCGTTCAACCTGCTCATCCTCACCGACAATGGACTGATACTGCTCAAAATGCTGCAAAGCTGTTGCCAGGCGCTGCAAATAGAGTTCATTTAGAACGCCTAGGTTGTAGTGTGCCAAGGCGTAGCTAGGTGAAGCTGTGACGGCCTTCAAATAAGCGGCTTCTGCCTCAATAAAATTGCCAGTTTTGCGATACAGCATGCCTTGTTGGTTCAAAGCAGGGGCGAAATTGGGGTCAACCGCCAATGCCGCGTCAACAGAGGCCTGGGCGGCGCTATCATTGCCATTATTGGCGTGGATAATCGCCAGATTGGTGTGCGCACCCGGAAAATCGGGGTACCGCATTAAAAAGTCCTTAAATCGCAGCTCTGCGTCCAGGTAGTCTCCAGACGCCATCACTGCAGTCGCCTGCTCGAATAGAGTTTGCGCCTGCGGCGGTATATCCCGATGCACTGGCGCTGCAACGCTTGCCTCTGCCCTTTCTTGTGGCTGCGACTCCTGCGCCTTCGCGTCCGGCCTGGTAGATGAGGAACCACCACAAGCAACTAGCAGCAGCATGCCTGCCATCAGTGTCAGCGACCTGACTGACTTAAGACTAATACAGACTGGTGATGACATTTTCGCCACGCTCCGCTTTCGAATATCTGGCCGGCATTAGTGTTGCCAACCGATCAAAACTTCTCTGAACCCACTGGTCATAGACACCATCGGGCGCACGATCTGTGTTTGCCATATATAGGTCGATCGCTTTTTCTTCAAACGGGTAAATCTGTTCTTCAAGAAGTAACTCATACTGTTCCAGAGCCGCCGCATCCAGATTGCCAGGACGCTCTGACGCGACCAGATCTGCCGCGAAACTCTCGTAAACTTCACCCAGCCGGAAGGTCGCGGCAGTGGTTACCTCCGCAACGCCATACTCAGCAGATTCGGTGTACGCCGCGATAACGTCTTCCATTAACGCCCGTTTTGTTTTCAGGCTGTCAGCCAAAGGCTGAGTAAGTTTTACGACCTCAAACTGACGGCGTACCGGTTCGGCCAACTCCAGCGAGGCTTTCGCGGCAAGAAAGCGCGTGCGATCCGAGCGCTGCGAACCCGCTGTCGCATCAACCGCTACAAGATCCTCGAGGCGCATAATCCTGTCACGTTCGGAGCCGTACTCTTCGGCAATTTCCAGCAATCGGAAGCGCGCTTCGATCGACTCCGACAAAGGATTTGGATAGCGCGCGATAATATCCTCGAGCACACGTTGCTCACTCGTAATCGTACCGCTGCTTTCATACAATTC
>JBPCXZ010000001.1:0-6685 GCA_051008055.1 Woeseiaceae bacterium | reverse complement strand
GCCCCTGCGGTGTTCTGTTAATGAACCAACTGCTCTCCTGGTCATCCACGAGTGTCGTCTCGATGAACCCCGGGCAAATTGCATTGCAGCGAATTCCACGACCGCCGTAGTTAACTGCAAGCTGTCGTGTAAGTCCTATGACACCGTGCTTTGCTGCGGTGTATTCAAGGCTGCTTCCCTTGATAGGCTTTATGCCGAGCACCGATGAGGTGTTGATAATGACGCCGCCGCCATTACGTGTCAGCGCCGGCACCTGGCACTTGACTCCGTAAAACACGCCGCTCAGATTAATCTTGATCACATTGTTCCAGTCATCAACTCCGAGCTCTTCAATGTCGACTTCTTTGCCGCCGATGCCGGCATTGTTGAATGCGAAATCCAAATGGCCGAACTCGCTCTCTGCCAGGTCAACCAGAGATTTGCAGTAGTCCGGGTCGCCTACACTGCCAATCAGTGACCGAGCGTTTTCGCCAAGATCAGAAACGACATCTCTTACGTCTTCGAGCAGGTCTGCCAGAACAACTTTCGCGCCGTTCTCAACAAACATTCGCGCTGTCGCCGCGCCGATGCCTCGCGCAGCGCCGGTGACCAATGCGACCTTGTTATCGAATATTCCTGACACTTGCTAAACCTCGTTGTCCTGAATTCGCTCCCGTCACGCTAACATATCTGCAAATGACCCCTGCGTTGTGTCCATGGCGGCACTCCGCCTGTCGATTCGCACATATCTTGAGGCAAAACGCCCAATCATCCGCGGCGGCTGCTAGAGTTTCACCGAGGAATAAAAGCCATGTTCAAATTTAACGACACAATGCCAGTAAGCTTTGACGATGCGCTGCCCGAAGCAGTGGATGTCGTCGTTATAGGTGGCGGCGTCATCGGCATATCAACAGCGTGGTATCTGCGTCAGCATGGCTTATCTGTGCTGGTCTGCGACAAGGGCCGAGTCGCCGGCGAGCAGTCCAGTCGTAACTGGGGTTGGGTACGCGTAACGCTCCGCGACCCGGATGAAGTACCGATCGCGATGGACAGCCTGCGTTGCTGGGAAGAAATCTCAGGGTCAATCGAAGATGATACCGGCTTCGCTCGCCAGGGCATCTTGATGCTGGCGCAAAGTGATGGCGAATTGGCGGCCTGCGACGACTGGATGAATACGGCCGCCGAGTATGGCGTGGATACACGGCTGTTTTCACAGGCAGAAGTCGCTAAGCACATTGATCTTCCGCACGGTAAATGGCGTGGCGGTATGGTCACACCGAGCGACTGCCGCGCCGAGCCCTTCAAGGCAGTGCCGGCGATTGCCAGGGGCGTGCAAAAGCGCGGCGGCCTGATTCGTGAAAGCTGTGCGGTACGAGCTCTTGACATGCAAGCCGGCAAAGTCGCCGGCGTGGTAACCGAGCATGGTCTGGTTAAGGCTTCGGCTGTCGTTTGTGCCGCTGGCGTCTGGTCGAACATGTTTCTTGGCAACCTCGGCGTGTCATTTCCGCAACTTCCGGTGCGTGGCACTGTCGTGCGCACAGCGCCGGCACCAGAGATATACGGCGGCGCAGTCGCATTAACCGATATATTTGTCCGCCGCAGACAGGATGGTGGCTACACCGTAGCCAGCGAAGCGTTCGATCACACCATTGGCTCCAACAGTTTTCGCTACTTTATGAAGTTTATGCCAGCGGCATTCTCTGGCAGCGAAATCGGACTACGGGTCGGTCATCCGGTGGCGCAACCCTCGTTATTCGTATCTCACTGGGGCGATGGCGCGGCGCCGTTCGAGAACACCAGGGTCTTGAACCCCGCACCCTGTAAGGACGCGCTTCGTACCATCCGCCGGCATTTGGCTAAACGCGTACCGCAACTGGCCGATGTCGAGTTTGCCGAGTCCTGGGCCGGCATGGTGGATGCGACGCCGGACATCGTTCCTGTCATGGATGGCATAGCTTCTCACCCGGGCCTGTTCCTCGCCTCTGGTTTCAGTGGCCACGGCTTTGGCATCGGACCCGGCGCCGGCAAGGTGATGGCCAACCTGGTTACCGGCAACGATACCGGCTTCGACCTGACAAGATTTCGCTTCGACCGTTTCTCGGACGGATCGAAAATAATTCCAGGCCCTGCGATCTAACGGAGAGACAATCTCATGGGTGAGCAGAGTAAATATTTTGATGCGTCAGATGAGGCAAAGAGCTTCATCAAAGACCATATTGCGGTCGACAGCCTGACAGCGCCGGTTAGCTTCGGTTGGCCGCGAGAGGAAATGTTCGAGGAATACCACGGGCGCGCGATTGAGACTGGAATTGATGTTATCGGCATCACTGTCAGTGGAGGGTCGAACACTTTCACCGACCTCGCGAAGCAAGCCAGCCAGTATTTTCGTCATATACAAAAGGACTCGCGGTTTCAGGTTGTGCATAGCGCCACGGAAATTGCCGCAGCTCACCAAGAATCAAAGCAGGCGATGTTCTTCAATTGTCAGGGTTGCGAGTGTCTCGACAACAACCCGCAGCACTATATGCCTCTGCTGAAAGGACTGGGTGTCGGCACGATGGCGTTGGCATATAACGAGCGATACCGGGCCGGCGATGGTTGCCTGGTACCAACCGATGAGGCGGGTGCCGTGACGCTGTACGGCAAGCAGGTCATCGACGCCATGCACGAGTACGGCGTGATCCTGGACTTATCGCACGGCTCTGAGCGGACATCACTTAGCGCCATTGAATATAGCCAGGAGGTCGCACCCGACAAGCCTGTCGTTTACACCCACTCGAACCCGCGGCGGGTCTACGACTTTTTTCGCTCGATTAGTGACGCAGAAGCAAAAGCCTGCGCGGCAACCGGTGGCGTCGTCGGCATAGTGACCTTGCCGTGGTTCATAGACCATTACCTCACCGAAGAAACCACACCGGAAATGATCGTGCGGGCTATCGACATAACCGTCGACCTGGTCGGCATAGATCATGTCGGAATCTCGTCCGACGACACCTACTGCTGGACGTCCATGTGGGACATAGCAATACAGCATCCGGAATGGTGGCAGGATGACGGCCAGACAGCGGAAGCGGCAAAGAACAAGCCGGCGGGATCAGCCGAACCCGCCAAGATTTTTCCCGCCGTTGTCGACCTGCTGTGGAAGAAGGGATACAAAGACGAAGACATCGCCAAAGTGATGGGTGAGAATTTGATGCGCATTTATGGCCAGGTTTGGACCTAAGTGCTTTTTCACGATGAAGGAAATCGATTTATGAGTAAGACAATAACCAGAGTGTTTGTGGCGATCTCTACGCTGTTGCTCGCGGCCTCGACATGGGCGCAGGACGAACCACCCGCTCAGACGCTGTTCACAAATGTGAACATCTTCAATGGCACCGAAAACAAGCTGTACGAAAATCACAACGTGCTCGTCGAGGGCAACGCCATTGCAAGCATATCGTCATCGGCAATTGACGTTCGCGACGACGCGACGACGATCGACGGCGCGGGCCGAACATTGATGCCGGGTCTGATTGATGCACATGTGCACTTGAATCTGCAGTTGCTCGAGAACCCCGCCGCGATCGATGGCGTGAACAATATGACCTGGGAGGAAGTCGGGGCATTGGCCTACGAATCAGCGCAGGAGTACCTGTATTCGGGTTTCACAACGGTCCGCGATCTTTGCGGATCGCATGATGGTCTGCGCAAACACATTCAGGCAGGCACATTGCAGGGGCCGCGGATCTACCTTTCGGGTGCCTGCATATCGCAAACCTCTGGTCACGGCGACTGGCGGCCAGCATCGGGTGTCGTGCGCAAGAACGGTAATGAAACCTCTCCGGTTGAGGATCTTGGCATTGTCATCCTGGCTGATGGCGCCGACGAAGTACTTAAGGCTTGCCGTAACAACCTCGCTGGCGGTGCGGATTTCTGCAAGATGATGGCCGGCGGCGGCGTGACATCGCAGCGCGACCCCTTGCATTCACTGCAAGGCACGATGGATGAGTTGCGAGCGATGGTCGTCGCGACGGACCAATGGGATTCGGTAGGGGCGGTACATGCTTACCACGACGAGTCTGTGACTCGTGCTCTGGATGCTGGAGTTCGCTCTATTGAACACGGCAACTTAATGAACAAGCGCGCCACGTTTGACAAAGTTAAAGAGCTGGATGCATTTGTAGTGCCAGCAATGGCTGGATTTTCCGACCAGCTCCTGAAGCATCCTGTGTACGGCAACCCGGACCTGCCGCTGCGCGGCAAAGTTATGTTGATCATCGAGAACTATGACAACTGGGTAGAGCTGGCCAACAAGAGTGAGATCAACATTGGCTTCGGATCGGATGTCGTCGTTTCCAACAAGCTCGCCTCTCGCGGCGTTAGAGACTTTCAGATCGGTCAGTTTGACGATGCTTTCGGTAAATTCCGCACCTTGAAAGCGATGACCGGCGACAACGGTCGATTGATGGCGCTGACCGGGCAGAACAACCCTTACCCCGGCAAGCTCGGCGTTATCGAAGTTGGCGCTTATGCCGACATCATTCTGGTCGACGGTAATCCGTTAGAGGATCTATCCGTTCTGGGCGCCACCTACGACATGTGGGCGCCACCGCGGGCATCTCAGGATGTGGTCACCATACCGTTGGTCATGAAAAACGGCGTCGTCTACAAGAACGCCCTGTGAGCAATCAAGGAAAATAAACCATGCGAAGATTATTTATTGTGGTTGCTATTGCATTGCTTGGGCTATCCATAGCCCAGGCGGAGATAACCGTAGATGACGATCGGTATTTTCTGTTTGTCGGCGAACCTAATGCCGCTGCCTGGAAGTATCTGATGGAGAACCCGGCCGACCGGGAAAAAGAGGTGGCCGCCAGCATGGAAGCGATCGGTGGCAAGATTCTGAGTTACTACTTCGGGCTGGGCGACGGCAAGAACTACATCACGGTTCAGCTACCGAACGACAATGAAGTGATCCAGGCCGTCTACCTGATGCGTTTGCCGTCCGGACTACTAAACTCTTATAAGGTCACAGAACTCATGCCCAGTGCACAGATGAGTGAGGCCCTCAAACGCAGCAAAAAATTTATTGAGATGGAAAAAGGACATGATGGTGGTGTCAATGAGTAGAAAACTTTTCTTTGTTGCTCTTGCAGCAATGTTAGTCGCTGCGTGCAGCCAATCCAGCTCACCGGAAAGCGACCCAGCCGCGGTAGCGGAAACACCAGCCGCAGACGAAACCAGCAGCGGCATCGAAATGCGGCCTCGACCAGAAGATCCAGCTGATTTTCCAGAGTACGTCGAATACCTCGTTGAGGTTTCTTATCCGCGCACAGACGAACAACGAGCTCAGGATGCGCCGATCCAGGCCAAGTTCGAGGGACAGCATAATATCGACTCTATTGTGATCGCCGCACCCGGCTTTCCGGCCGATATCACGCTCGAACAGTACGAGGAGTACATGGAGCACTTCATCGAGAACAACTTCACCTCGATGTCGGTAACGGTATCCAATGGTAGCGACGATTCGGTTGAGCAGGTTTTCGAGCGCGTCGAAACTTTTAATCAATACATAGCCGAACGACAAGATCGCTATATGCAGATCAGGGCTTTTGGAGATTTTGAGAAGGCTATGGCCGAAGGGCGACTGGGGCAGTTTTATAACTTCCAAAGCATGAACGCTTTTGGCGAAGACGTCGCCAATGTCGAAAAGTACTACAACCTCGGGCTGCGTACAGCGAACTTCACTTACAATCAGGACAATGCATTCGGCGGCGGTACCGTTTCAAATGAAGACGGTAGTAACGATGGTGTCACTGCATTAGGCAAGGAAGTTATTGCCGAGATGAACCGAGTCGGTATGGTTATCGATTGTTCGCACTCAAGTGATCAAACGTGCCTGGACGCAGCGTCGCTCACAACCAAGCCGATGATCATGTCGCACTCAAACTCCTCAGCCCTGCACTCAATTGGTCGGAACAACTCGGATGAGGCGATGCTCGCAGTTGCAGGCACCGGCGGCGCCATCTGCATCAACTTTATCGGTGGCTTCCTCAACACAGAAGGCGATGCCCGGCCGGCCGCAATAGCCGAGCATATTCAGCATGTTGCCAACTTAACCAGCAAAGAGAATGTCTGCGCTGGCTCGGACTACGTATACAACTATGCCGGCACGTTGATGTGGGTTCTGCAAAACCCGGAGCAATTCCCACCCTCGATGGGCTATGCGACACCGTCCCACATGGGCATGCCGGGCGAAATCTGGGGGGTGGTTCGCTACCTGCAGGAAAATAATGGTTGGACCGACGAGGAAATCATCGGGCTGACTGGCGGCAACTTGTTGCGTGTATATGAAGCGAACTGGGAGTAAAAAAGCCCGCTAGTTAGCGGGCTTTTTCTACCGGTCACTTTGTACCGTGAAACTATTGGTCGCAGATATTCACACTACCGTTCAGTGTCTCGACTTCAATTCGGGAATCACCGTCGCCCTGTGTGAAGCTCAGCTCCAGTCCTGGCGAGTACTTGCTGGTGCGCTCCGGCTTGGGGCCGAAACAGTTTCGGATACTACCGTTAAATGTCTCGATATCGATGCGTGCCGAAATCTTGTTGGTAAACTCCAGATCAACCGTACCATTCACTGACTCTGCGGATAAGTCACCACCGTTCTCAAGGCCCGCATTGTAATTCAGGTCTCCGTTAACCGTTTCGAAGTAGGCTTCCTCGT